>JBBSUK010000222.1:0-2836 GCA_038234975.1 Burkholderiales bacterium | reverse complement strand
CTCGTGCAGCGCCTTTTCACCGACGACGCCAACGTGCGCAACGTGAAGGCGCACTTCAGCGTGCACCGCGCGAAGTTCGAGACGCGGGTGCCGCTTCCGCCGGTCAGCGCCGGATGATCGCGAGCCCCTTCAGATACTCACCTTCCGGGAACGTCACCGTCGCCGGATGGTCGGCGGCGGCGGCGAGCCGCGCGACGATCGCCCCGTCGACGCCCGCATCGAGCCCCGCGCCGGCGACGATCTTGTGGAACAGGTCGTTCGAGATGCCGCCCGAGCACGAGAACGTGTAGAGCAGGCCGCCCGGCTCGAGCAGGCCGAAGGCGATGCGGTTGACGTCCTTGTAGGCGCGCGCGGCGCGTTCCGCGAACGACACCGTCGGCGCGAGCTTGGGCGGGTCGAGCACGATCGCATCGAAGCGGCGGCCGGCTGCAGCGTACTCGCGCAGCGTGCGGTTCACGTCGGCGTCGACCGTGCTGTGGCGGCCCGCTTCGAAGCCGTTGGCTGCGACGTGCGCATCGGCGCGCTCGAGCGCCGGCAGCGACGAGTCGACCGACACCACGTCGCGTGCGCCACCGGCCAGCGCGGCGACGGCGAAGCCGCCGGTGTAGGCGTAGCAGTTGAGCACGCGCTCGGCGCCGAGCCGCTTCACGTCGGCCGCGAAGCGCGCCCGGTTGTCGCGCTGGTCGAGGTAGAAGCCGGTCTTGTGGCCGGACGCGATGTCGACCGTGAAGCGCCAGCCGTGTTCGCCGATCTCGACCTCCGCAGGGCCCTCGCCGCGCAGCCAGCCGCGCACCACGGGCAGGCCTTCGCGTTCGCGCGACGATGTGTCGCTGCGCTCGTAAAGCGCAGTCGCGCCGGTCGCGGCGAGCAGCGCGTCGGCGATCGCCTCCTTGTGACGCTCGACTCCCGACGACGTGAACTGCGCGACGAGCACGCTCCCGTAGGCATCGACGACGAGGCCCGGCAAACCGTCGGACTCGCCGTGCACGAGGCGCACGCCGTCGCTGGCGATCTGGATGCGGCGCCTGAATGCCACCGCCTGCCCGATGCGCCGCGCGAAGAACGCGGCGTCGATGCGCTCGTGCTCGTCGAAGCTCCAGGCGCGCAGGCGGATCGCCGACTGCGGGCTGTATGCGGCCCAGGCGATGAAGTGGCCGCCGGCGTTTTCCACGCGCACCGTTTCGCCGACGTCGGCCTTGCCGCGCTCGATGCCGCCCTCGAAGACCCAGGGGGGTCGTTTCAGCAGCGAACGTTCGCGGCCGGTGCGGATGCGGATGGATTTCATGGCGTCTTCAAGAATGTCGGTTGCCCGTCGAGCCAAGCGTATTCCCAGCGCCACGGCAGATCGGTCGGACCGAGGATGCGCTCGACGAGCTCAGGGTAGAGGCGCTCGGCGCGCACGTCGTTGCTCAGCAGCACGACGCAACGCTGTCCACGTTCGACGCAGACCGCGAGGTTGCCGGTGCCGTCGTCGTGGCCCCCCTTGTACCAACCGCGTTGCTCGCCTGTGCCAAACGCGACCACGCCGAGCGCCGAGGCGAAGCCTTCGATCGGCGCAGCCGTGGCCGGCACAAGCGTCGGAAACTGGTGCGTGGACGTGATCGGCACCGCCGCGCGGAACCACTGGGCGCGCGCTGCGGGAGAAAGGCCGTCGCCGCGTACAACGGCGGCCCAGAACCGCGCCTGGTCGGCGATGGTCGTGTCCATCGACCCCGCGGCGCTCGTTCGCGTGCGCCGACGATGCCGCAGAGGGCGACCGTCGAGTGTCCACGTATCGGCGGCATCGGCCGCGAAATCGTCGCGCCATGTCATCGACGTGCGCAGCATGCCGAGCGGCGCGAAGACACGCCCGTGCATCGCGTGGCCGACGTCGATGCCGAGTCCTTTCCCGATCGCGAACTGCAGCACCTCGAAACCTTCGCCGGAATAGGCGTAGCGGCTTCCGGGGTCGAAGTGAAAGCGCAGGCGGCGATCGGGTTCGAGCCACCGGAAGTTCGCCAGCCCGCTCGTGTGCGAGAGCACATGGCGCGGCGTGAGTCGCGCCGAACGGGGATCAGCGCCTACATCGGCGAGCAGCGGATAGTCGGCGAGCGGCTTCGGCAGCAGCGCGGCGATGGGCGTGTCGAGGTCGATGCGCCTCTCGTCGACCAGTTGCATCACGAGGTAGGCGAACGCCGCCTTGGTGAGCGACGCGCCGTACATCACCGTTTCGGTGGTGAGCGGCCGATCGTCGTCAGCGCTGCGGCGACCGTACGCGCTCACTGCGACCACGCGGCCGCCTTCGATGCGCGCCATCGCAAGCCCCTCGACGCGCTCTCGCCGCATCGCCTCGACGACCATCGCGTCAATGCCCGAACCGGAGGTCGTTGTGGTTCCATGGTGCAAAGGCGAGGACGACGTGCAGGACGCGGCAAACACCGAGGCTCCCCACGCGGCGAGAAGGCGCACGACCCGCCGCCACGTCGCGCGCCGCTCACCCACGCTTCTTGGCCCGCGGATGCGCCGCGTCGTACACCTTCGACAGGTGCCCGAAGTCGAGCTTGGTGTAGACCTGCGTCGTCGTGATGCTCGCGTGGCCGAGCAGCTCCTGCACGGCGCGCAGGTCGCCGCTCGACTGCAGCAGATGCGACGCGAACGAGTGGCGCAGCATGTGCGGATGCACGTGCGCGGGGATGCCCGCGGCGACCGCGCGCGCCGCAAGCCGCGAGCGGATCTGGCTGGCCGCCAGGCGCGTTCCACGGCTGCTGACGAAGAGCGCCGGCTCGCCCGGTCGCGCCACCGTGTCGCGCTGCGCGAGCCAGGCGGCGAGCGAGGCGAGCGCGGGCTTGCCGACCGG
>JBBSUK010000221.1:0-2910 GCA_038234975.1 Burkholderiales bacterium | reverse complement strand
GGCTGCACGATCGAGCGCGCGTAGGCGTTGAGCGATTCGAGGTAGCGGCGCTGGCCTTCGTTGAAGAGAATGTCGAACGCGAGCGTGGATTTGCCCGAGCCCGACACGCCGGTGACGACGTTGAAGAGGCCGCGCGGCACCGTGACGTCGACGCCCTTGAGGTTGTGCTCCCTGGCGTTGACGATGCGGATCGCCTCCTCGGCCTTCCGGGCGACCGGGCGCGGGACGACCGCCAGCGGCAGCGGCGGCTCCATGGCGCGCGGCGTCGCGAAGCCCATCGCCTCGTCGTAGTCGCGCAGCGCCTTCGCGGTATGCGACGTCGGGTGCCGCTTCAGGTCCTCGGGCGTGCCGGTCGCGACGACCTCGCCACCGGCGTATCCACCTTCCGGCCCGAGGTCGATCAGCCAGTCGCTGGCGCGGACCACGTCGAGGTTGTGCTCGATGACGACGATCGAGTGCCCGGCATCGAGCAGCTTGCGAAACGACCGCATCAGCTTGGCGATGTCGTCGAAATGAAGCCCCGTCGTCGGCTCGTCGAACATGAAGAGCGTGCCCTTCTTCGCGACGGGCTGGCGACCGGGCGCGTTCGCCGACTCGGCGAGGAACCCCGCGAGCTTGAGCCGCTGCGCCTCGCCGCCGGAGAGCGTCGGCACGGGTTGGCCGAGCTTCACGTATTCGAGCCCGACCTCGCGGATCGGCTGCAGCAGGCGCACCACCTCGCGGTCGTCGCGGAACAGCTCGACGGCCTCGGCCACGGTGAGGTCGAGCACGTCGGCCACGCTCAGGTTGCGCGTCAGCTCTCCGGGCTTGCGGCGTTCGATCGTGACCTCGAGCACCTCGGGACGGAAACGCTTGCCGTCGCAGTCGGGGCAGCGCAGGTAGACGTCGGAGAGGAACTGCATCTCGACGTGCTCGAAGCCCGACCCGCCGCAGGTGGCGCAGCGGCCGTTGCCGGCGTTGAAGCTGAACATGCCGGCGCCGTAGCCGCGCTGGACGGCGAGTCGCGACTGCGCGAGCAGCCGGCGGATCTCGTCCCACGCACCGACGTAGCTCGCCGGGTTCGAGCGCGCCGTCTTGCCGATCGGGCTCTGGTCGACGAACACCGTGCCGGCGAGCCAGTCGGCGCCGAGCAGCGCGTCGTGCTCGCCGGGCGTTTCAGTGGCCTTGCCGAAGTGGCGCGCGAGCGCCGGCGCGAGTACGTCCTGCACCAGCGTGCTCTTGCCCGAGCCCGAGACGCCGGTGACGCACACGAGGTGCAGCAGCGGAATCTCGACCGTGATGTCACGCAGGTTGTGGTCGCGCGCGCCCTGGACGATGAGCTTGGGCGTCGAGTCGCTCACGAGCCGCTTCAGGCCCATGCCGACCTGCTTCCTCGCGCCGAGGTAGGCGCCGGTCAGCGTGTCGGCCGACTTGATCGCCTCGGGCGTTCCGTCGAAGACGATCTCGCCGCCGCGCTCGCCCGGACCGGGGCCCATGTCGATGACGCGATCGGCGGCGAGCATCACCGCCGGGTCATGCTCGACGACGACGAGCGTGTTGCCGGCGTCGCGCAGGCGGTGCATCGCCTCGACGATGCGGTTCATGTCGCGCGGGTGCAGGCCGATCGAGGGCTCGTCGAGCACGAACATCGTGTTGACGAGGCTCGTGCCGAGCGCGGTCGTCAGGTTGATGCGCTGCACCTCGCCGCCTGAGAGCGTGCGGCTCTGGCGGTCGAGCGTGAGGTAGCCGATGCCGACGTCGCAGAGGTACTTCAGGCGCGTCGAGATCTCGTCGTGCAGCAGCGAGAGCGCGGCCTTGTCCTCGCCCTCGGCACGAAAGCCGATCCGGTCGAAGAACACGCGCAGCCGGTCGATCGGCAGCAGCATCAGGTCGTGCAGCGTCAGCCCGGGAAGCGCCTCGAGCTGTTCGCGCGTCCACGGCACGCCGCTGGGCATGATGCGCTTCGCCGGGTCGAGCACCGCGTCGGCGTCGGCCTTCGAGCCGATGCGCCAGAGCAGCGCCTCGAGCTTGAGCCGCGCGCCGCCGCACACCGGGCACGGCGTGTAGCTGCGGTACTTCGACAGCAGCACGCGGATGTGCATCTTGTACGCCTTCGACTCGAGGTAGCCGAAGAAGCGGCGGATGCCGAACCACTGCTGGTTCCACTTGCCGCTGTAGGTGGGAGACCCCTCGATCACCCAGTCGCGCTGCGCCGGCGTGAGCTGCGACCACGGCGTGTCGCGCGGGATGCCGGCGTCGCCGGCGTGGCGCATGAGGTCGTCCTGTGCCTCCTTCCAGGCGGGCGTCTGGATCGGCTTGACGGCACCGGCGCGCAGCGTCTTGCGCACGTCGGGTACGACCAGGCCCCAGTCGACGCCGATGACGCGCCCGAAACCGCGGCAGGTCTCGCAGGCGCCGTAGGCCGAGTTGAAGGAGAACAGCGCGGGCTGCGGATCGGCGTAGCGGCGGTCGCTCTCGGGGCAGTGCAGCCCGGTGGAGTAGCGCCAGCGCTCTGGCGCGGCGCCGGTGCCGTCGGCCGGAACGACGTGCACGTCGACCCGGCCGTTGCCGCGCTTGAGCGCGGCCTCGATCGCCTCGATCGCCCTCGCCTTCTCGACCGACTCGATGCGGAATCGATCGGCGACCACGTCGAGCACCTTGCGCGGCCCGGTCGGCGACGCGACTTCTCGCTCGGCATGGACCCGCGTGTAACCGCTCGCCGACAGCCACTGCTCGACCTCGGCCGGCGTCGTGGCGGCGGGCAGCTCGACCGGGAACGTGAGAACGAGCCGCGGCCCGACGCCCTCGACCGCGAGCGCGGCCGCGCGCGATGCCAGCTCGGCGTGGATCGTCTCCGGGGTGTCGTGGCGCACCGGCAGCGCCGTGTCCTGGTCGAACAGCGAGGCGGCGCGCGCGTAGAGGAGCTTGAGG
>JBBSUK010000220.1:0-2975 GCA_038234975.1 Burkholderiales bacterium | reverse complement strand
TGAGCGGCACGACCATCGTCGTCCTGCTGACGCTGCTGCTCGGGCTGCAGCCGGTGACGACCGACCTCTACCTGCCGGCGCTGCCGACCATCCGCACGCTGCTCGGCGCCTCGATCGGCGCCGCGCAGGCAACGCTGGTCGCGCTCATCGTCGCGTTCGGCGTCGGCCAGCTCGTCGCCGGGCCGCTGTGCGACCGCTTCGGCCGCCGCCCGGTGCTGCTCGCCGGGCTCGCGCTCTACGTGGTGTCGGCCGTCGGCGGCGCGCTGGCCACCCGCATCGAGCTGCTCGTCGCCTGGCGCGCCTTGCAGGGCATCGGGCTCGCCGCCGCCGTGACGGGCGGACGCTCCGTCGTGCGCGACCTGTTCGAGCCGGCCCAGGGCGCTCGCATCATGTCGCAGGCGCTGACCGGGCTCGGCTTCTTCGCCGTGTCGGCGCCGCTCGTCGGCGGCCTGCTCGTCGAGGCGCTCGGCTGGCGCTCGACGCTGCTCGCGATGGGCTGCATCGGCGCCGCCGGCCTCGCCGCCATCGCGCTGCGCTTCGTCGAGACAGCGCCGGGCCGCGATCGACTCGCGACGCGGCCGGCGACGATCGTGCGCAACTGGCGCATCGTCCTCGCCGACCCGACGTTTCGCGCCTGGGCCCTGCTCTCCACGGCCACCTACGGCGGGCTCTTCTGCATGCTCGCCGGTTCGTCGTTCGTCTTCATCGGCATCTACGGCATCTCGCGTTCGTCGTTCGGCTTCATCCTCGGCTCGATCTCGGTCGCCTACATCGGCGGCACGCTGCTGTGCCGGCGACTGCTGGCGCGCCACGGCCTGCGCGGCGCGGTGGCGCGGGCGGCGTGGTTCACGCTCGCCGGTGGCGCGACGATGCTCGCGCTGTGCGCCTTCGGCGTTCGCTCACCATGGGCGATCCTGCTGCCGCAGTACCTCTACGCGATCGGCCACGGCGTGCACCAGCCGTGCGGCCAGGCCGGCGCGGTCGGGCCGTTCCCGGAGAAGGCGGGGATCGCCGCATCGCTGTCGGGATTCGCGATGACGCTGTCTGCGCTCGCGATCGGCGTCTACCTCGGGTCGACGCTCGACCGCGCCGTCGAGCCGCTGGTCTGGGGCATCGCCCTGTGCAGCGCGAGCGTGGCCGCGGTCGCCTGGACGCTCGTCCAGCGCCACGGCGAACCGGCGCCTCGCGCCGCCGCGCTGGCGACGCGGCTGGCGTGAGCACAGCGCGTTCCGGCACCGCACCCGGCGCGGTGGCCGCCCGCTGCCTCGCCATCGTCGGTCCGACGGCGTCGGGCAAGAGCGCGGCGGCGATGGCGCTCGCCGACTCGCTGGCGCCGCATCGGCGAGTCGAGATCGTCAGCGTCGACTCGGCGCAGGTCTACCGCTGCATGGACATCGGCACCGCCAAGCCGTCGGCCGCCGAACGCGCCCGGGTGCCGCACCACGGCATCGACCTCGTCGACCCGACCGAGCGCTATTCGGCGGCGCGCTTCGTTCGCGACGCGACGGCCGCCATCGCCGCGATCGAATCGCGCGGCGCGCTGCCGCTGCTCGTCGGCGGAACGATGCTCTACCTCAAGGCGCTGGTCGACGGCCTCGCGCCGATGCCAGAAGGCAATCCGGCGGTCCGCGCCGTGATCGACGCCGACGCCGCGCGCGACGGCTGGCCGGCGCTGCACGCGCGCCTCGCGACCGTCGATCCGGGCAGCGCCGGCAGGATCGCGCCCGGCGACTCGCAGCGCATCCAGCGCGCGCTCGAGGTGTGGCAGGCGAGCGGGCGGACGATGACGCAGTGGCATGCCGCTGCCGATGCCGATGCACCGCGCCTGCGCCTCGCCGTGCTGTCGCTCGAGCCGACCGACCGCGCCTGGCTGCACGCACGCATCGATGCGCGCTTCGCGGCGATGCTGGACGCCGGCCTCGTCGACGAGGTGCGCGGTCTTCGTGCGCGCGGCGACCTCGATGCGTCGTTGCCGTCGATGCGCGCCGTCGGCTATCGGCAGGCGTGGGCCGCGCTCGACAACGGCAACCTTCACGACCTGCACGCGACCGGCAGCGTCGCGACCCGACGCCTCGCCAAGCGCCAGCTCACGTGGCTGCGCTCGATGCCGCAGCGACACGTCATCGCCTGCGACGCGCCCGGCGCCGTCGCGCGCGTCGTCGAAGCGGCTACGCGGATGCACGACGATGGCTGACGCCGCAGCCGCGCACGCGCCGCTCCTGGTCGTCGCCGACATCGCCCGCCGCTACGCCGCGCAGGCGGTGTTCGAGCACGTCTCGTTCACCGTCGCGGCCGGCGAGTTCGTCGCCGTCACGGGCGAATCGGGCGTCGGCAAGTCGACGCTGCTCAACGCGATCGCCGGCCTCGACCGCATCGACGAAGGCCGCGTGACGATCGCCGGCACCGACGTGCACCGCCTCGACGACGGCGAGTGCGCCGCGTTCCGGCGCAGCCGCCTCGGCTTCGTCTTCCAGGCGTTCCACGTGCTGCCGCACCTGAGCGTCGCCGCCAACGTCGGCCTGCCGCTGCTGCTGCAGGGCGCGCCCGACGCGGCGCGCGTCGAGGCGATGCTCGACGCCGTCGGCCTCGCCGGCTTCGGCCCGCGATTGCCGCAGACGCTCTCCGGCGGCCAGCTGCAACGCGTCGCGATCGCCCGCGCGCTGGTCCATCGGCCGCAGCTCATCCTGGCCGACGAGCCGACCGGCAACCTCGACCCGGCCACCGCCGATCGCGTCATGTCGCTGCTCGTGGCGCAGGTGCGCGAGCACGGCGCGGCGTGCGTGCTGGCGACGCACTCGCAGGCGGCGGCGGCACGCGCCGACCGGGTGCTGTCTCTCACCGCGTCGGGGATCGCATGAGCGAGGATGCGGCGAGCCGTCGCGCCAGGCCGTCTCCGTTCGCGCTGCTCGTCGCCCTGTCGTGGCCCGAGCTGCGGCACCACGCATGGCGAACCGCGGCGGCGCTGGTCGCGGTGA
>JBBSUK010000219.1:0-2976 GCA_038234975.1 Burkholderiales bacterium | reverse complement strand
CGCGTTCGCCGCACAGCGTGAGCGACGCGGCTCCGTCGCTCGAGGCGCCGGCGGCGAAGGCCGCCAGCGCTCGCAAGGGTCCGTCGTCGAGCGCGCGCCACGCGTCGGCGTAGGCGACCCAGTCGGCGGCCAGGGCCGGCGTGCGGAGGCGATCGTCGACGGTCGGTGGCGCGGCGTGGCGCGCAGCGACCGCTTGCGCCCGGCCGCAACCGCTCAACCAGAACGAGTTGATCGTCGCGAGGCCAGCTCCCTCGCGGGCGTCGTTGACGGCGTGTGCATGAAAGAGAATCTGAACTTCGCTCTGCAGGCGACGAACGACACGGCGAACCGACGCGTGATCGACGGCGTCGTGTCCGATCCAGGCTTCGACATCGCGGCCGATCACGCGGTCGAGCGACGCGGTGGGGAAGGCGTCGAGGTCGTCGCGGGCGATGTACCAGTGCGTCGGTGCGCCCCACGCGGTGGTGAAGCCGTCGTCCTCGAACAGCGGACGGGCGGCGTCGAACAGCGAACGCGAAGCCGTCTCGTCGAGATCGAGCGACGACGGGTCGGTCATCACGACGTGGTGGCGGCCGAGCAGCCAGTGGCAGGGCGAGACCAGACCCCAGGCGACACCGCCGACGTCGATGCCGGCGCGCGCGGCCTGCTCGGCTGCGAACGGCCAGATGCCGTCGCCACCTCGCCACTGTCGACTCGCTGCGACGGCGCGCTCGTGCGGCGGCGAGTAGCTGCGCGGGTCGCCGTCGTCTCTCGCGTCGGCGTCGAACGTCGCCACGACGGCGGCGAGGTTTGGCAGCTCGAGGTCACGCAGCACGTGCCGTGATGCCTCGGACATGCCGGAGGCGAAGGGAACGATCACGTGCATGGCCCGCGGATTATCCGGTGCGCCGTCCGGTCGTCGTGCCGCGCGTTAGCATCGCGCCGGCATGAACTGGCCCTATGAACTGCAGATCGGCTGGCGCTACACGCGAGCCGGCCGGGCTGGTCGCAAGAACGGCTTCATCTCGTTCATCTCCGGCGTGTCGATGCTCGGCATCGCCCTCGGCGTCGCGGCGCTCATCATCGTGCTCTCGGTGATGAACGGCTTCCAGAAGGAGGTGCGCGACCGGATGCTGTCGGTGATCCCGCACATCGAGGTCAGCGACGGTGCCGGGGGCTCGCTGCCCGACTGGCGGGCGACGGTCGAGCAGGCGCGGCGCAACCCGGAGGTGATCGGAGCGGCGCCGTTCGCGTCGGCGCAGGCGCTCGTCGCCCGCGGTGACGACATGCGCGGCGTCATCCTGCGCGGCATCGAGCCGAAGGAAGAGGCGACCGTCACCGAGCTCGCCGCGAGGCTGCGCGACAGCACGTTCGCGCGGCTCGTGCCGGGCGAGTGGAACGTCGTGCTCGGCATCGAACTGGCGCGCTCGCTCGGCGTTCGCGAGGGCGACAAGGTCACCGTCGTGCTGCCCGGTGGGCAGGTCACGCCGGCGGGCATCGTGCCGCGGCTGCGCCAGCTCAACGTCGTCGGCACCTTCAACGCGGGGCATTACGAATACGACAGCACGCTGGCGATGGTGAACCTGCAAGACGCGGAGAAGCTGCTTCGGCTCGACGCGCCCGGCGGCGTGCAGCTGCGCCTGAAGGACCTGCAGGACGCGCCGCTGGTCGCCGCCGAGCTCGCTGTCTCGCTCGGCCCGCGCGTGCAGGTCCGCGACTGGACAAGCACCAACCGCAACTGGTTCGCCGCCGTGCAGGTCGAGAAGCGATTGATGTTCATCATCCTCACGCTCATCGTCGCCGTCGCCGCGTTCAACCTCGTCTCGACGCTGGTGATGACCGTGACCGACAAGCGCGCCGACATCGCCATCCTGCGCACCCTGGGCGCGACACCGCGCTCGATCATGGGCATCTTCATCGTCCAGGGCGCGGCCTCGGGGATCATCGGCACGGTCGTCGGCGTCGGATTCGGTCTCGTCGTCGCGTTCAACATCGACGTCATCGTCCCGGCGATCGAGCGGCTGCTGCACACGAGCTTCCTTCCTTCGAGCGTGTACCTCATCAGCCGCATGCCGAGCGACCCGCAGCGCGGCGACATCGTGCCGATCGCGGTGATCTCGCTGGTGCTCGCCTTCCTGGCGACGCTGTACCCGAGCTGGCGCGCGAGCCGGCTGCTGCCGGCCGAAGCGCTGCGCTACGAATGACGGCCGTCGCGCCCGTGGGCGGCGCAGCGACAGGCGCGTCGCCGGTCGTCGAGGCGCGCGGCCTTTGCAAGCGCTTCGTCGAGGGGTCCGGTGCCGAGCGGCTCGACGTGCAGGTGCTGCGCGGCATCGACCTGGCGGTCGCGCCGGGCGAGACACTCGCCATCGTCGGCTCGTCCGGGTCGGGCAAGAGCACGCTGCTGCACCTGCTCGGTGGCCTCGAGACAGCCTCCAGCGGGCAGGTGCTGCTGTGCGGTCGCGACCTCACCACGCTCGACGCGGCGGAGCAGGGCGCGTGGCGCAACCGCCACCTCGGCTTCGTCTACCAGTTCCATCACCTGCTGCCCGAGTTCACCGCGCTCGACAACGTGGCGATGCCGCTGCGCATCCGCCGGATGCCGGTGCCCGAAGCGCGGGATCGCGCCGCCGAGGCGTTGCGCCAGGTGGGGCTCGGCGAGCGGCTGGCGCATCGGCCTTCGCAGCTCTCGGGAGGCGAGCGTCAACGCGTGGCGATCGCCCGGGCTCTGGCCGGCGGGCCCGACTGCGTGCTCGCCGACGAGCCTACCGGAAACCTCGACCGCGAGACCTCGCGCAGCGTCTTCGCGTTGCTGCTGTCGCTGGCGCGTGACCGGCGTACCGCCTTCGTCCTGGCCACGCACGACCCGTCGCTCGCCGCGCGTTGCGACCGGACGCTGCGCATCGTCCAGGGACTGCTGACGGAGTGAACCTCGACGGTCGCCCGGACCCTACCGCGCGACGGCTTCGGCGACGAGCCCCGACAGTGCCTTGCCGATCG
>JBBSUK010000218.1:0-3338 GCA_038234975.1 Burkholderiales bacterium | reverse complement strand
GCCATCTTCCCCGTCGCCGGACTCGGCACCCGCTCGCTGCCTGCGACCAAGGCGATCCCCAAGGAGATGCTGACGATCGTCGACAAGCCGCTCGTGCAGTACGCCGTCGAGGAGGCGTACGCCGCGGGCGTTCGGCAGATGGTCTTCGTGACCGGCCGGCACAAGCGCGCCATCGAAGATCATTTCGACCTCACCTCCGAGCTCGAGGCCGCGCTCGAGCGTGCCGCCAAGACCGAGCTGCTGGCCGCCGTTCGCGCCGTGCGCCCCGACGACATGGAGTGCGTGTTCGTTCGCCAGTCGCAGGCGCTCGGCCTCGGCCATGCGGTGCTGTGTGGCAGGCGCGTCGTCGGCGACGAACCGTTCGCGGTGCTGCTGCCCGACGACCTGATGATCGGCACACCGCCGGTCCTCGCCCAGATGGTCGAGCAGTTCGACAGGCTCGGCGCGTCGGTCATCGCCGTGCAGGAAGTGCCGAAGGAGCAGACGAAGCGCTACGGCATCGTCGCCGGCGAGGCCGCGGGGGACCGCCTCGTCGCCATCTCGCACATCGTCGAGAAGCCGGCGCCCGAGGTCGCCCCGTCCCTGCTCGGCGTCGCCGGCCGCTACGTGTTCACGCCACGGCTGTGGCGCGAGCTCGAGGGGCTGGGGCGTGGCGTCGGCGGCGAGATCCAGCTCACCGACGGCATCGCCGGACTGCTCGCGCACGAGAAGGTCTATGCCTATCGCTACGAGGGCCGCCGATTCGACTGCGGCAGCAAGGAAGGCTTCCTGGAGGCCAACGTCGCGCTGGCGCTGGAACATCCCGAGGTCGGCGCGGGATTTAGGGCCTGGCTGAAGTCGCTGCCGCTCTGAAGCGGTGAGCCGTGCCGGTCAGCGCCGGCGCAGGTAGTGCACGAACTCGTCGTTCGCGCTCGTCTGTTCGAGCAGCTCGTTGCCGGTCTGGCGCGCGAACGCCTGGAAGTCGCGCACCGAGCCCGGGTCGGTCGCGACGACCTTGAGGATGTCGCCGGTGGACATGTCGGCGAGCGCCTTCTTCGCCTTCAGGATGGGCAGCGGGCAGTTGAGGCCGCGCGTGTCGAGTTCTTTCTGGGCTTCCATGATTCTTCGTGTGATCCGTTGAGTGCTCAATCGACGTCGACTTCGGTCGCGCGCTTGCCGGGCGGCAGTTCCATCCACTGCGGCTCGAAGCCGCGCGAGACGAGCCAGTCGGCGAGCGCCTTGCCCGTGCCGGCAGGCCAGCACTTCACGCGCTCGGGTGCGATGACGCGGTAGTCGACCAGCTCGGGCGACAGCACGACTGAGCCACTCGCCTGCACGTGGTACGCGATGATCACCTGGTTCATGCGCAGGAACTCGTAGACGCCGATCAGCGATACCTGCCCGACAACAAGCGACGTCTCCTCGACGACCTCGCGCGCGACGCCCGCCTCCGGCGTCTCTCCCGCTTCCATGAAGCCGGTGACGAGGCCGTAGAACTTCCCCGGCCACGCCGCATTGCGGGCGAGCAGCACGTGGCCGTCGCGGTCGACGAGCTCGATCACGGCGGCGAGCACCGGCGTCGGGTTGTTCCAGTGCGTCCAGCCGCACGACGCGCAGCGCAGGCGGGTGGTCGGGCCGCTGTCCTCGTCGGCGGTGATGAGCGCGAGTCGCGTCGCGCAGTTGGTGCAGAAGGTGGTCTCGTGCGCCATCTTCGATCAGGCGGGGAACACGCCGGTCGACAGGTAGCGGTCGCCGCGGTCGCAGACGATGAAGACGATCGTCGCGTTCTCCACCCGCTCGGCGATGCGCAGCGCCACCCAGCACGCGCCGGCCGCCGAGATGCCGGCGAAGATGCCTTCCTCGCGCGCCAGCCGCCGCGTCATGTCCTCGGCGTCGGCCTGCGAGACGAGCACCAGCTCGTCGACGGCCCTGGGGTCGTAGATCGACGGCAGGTACGCCTCGGGCCACTTGCGGATGCCGGGGATCCGCGAGCCCTCGCTCGGCTGCGCGCCGATCACGCGAACGTCGGGGTTGCGTTCCTTGAGAAAGTGCGAGACGCCGGTGATCGTGCCGGTGGTTCCCATCGCGCTGACGAAATGGGTGATGCGACCTCCGGTGTCGCGCCAGATCTCCGGGCCCGTGGTCTCGTAGTGGACGCGCGGGTTGTCGGCGTTGGCGAACTGGTCGAGGACGACGCCCTTGCCGTCGCGCCGCATCTGCTCGGCGAGGTCGCGTGCGTATTCGATGCCACCCGAGCGCGGCGTCAGGATCAGCTCGGCGCCGAACGCCTTCATCGTCTGCGCGCGCTCGACCGAGAGGTCCTCCGGCATCACCAGCACCATCCGGTAGCCGCGCAGCGCCGCCGCCATCGCCAGCGCGATGCCGGTGTTGCCGGAAGTGGCCTCGATGAGCGTATCGCCCGGCTTGATGTCGCCGCGCTCCTCGGCGCGCTTGATCATGCTGATGGCGGGCCGATCCTTCACCGAGCCGGCCGGGTTGTTGCCCTCGAGCTTGCCGAGGACGACGTTGCCGCGCGTTGCGTTGGCCGCGCCGGGCAGCCGCACGAGGCGCACCACCGGGGTCTCGCCGATCGTGTCCTCGATCGTCCGGTAGTTCGGGGCGGCCGTAGGGCCGGCGGGCGCTGCGCTCATCGCGCCATTGTGCCGGGTGGTGCCTCGGGTCGGAATCGAACCGACACTCCTCGCGGAACGGGATTTTGAGTCCCGCGCGTCTACCAATTTCGCCACCGAGGCGCTGCGTCGACACTGCGCCGACCGCTGTGTCAGGACTGTACGCGAACGGCTGCGCGCGCCGCTGCCGATAGACTCGCGACCTCCGTCACGACAGCGATTGCAGATGCCTCCCATCCCGCCCGTCACGCAGGCGCTCCTGCTGGGCAACGTCGCGGTCTTCTTCCTGATCCAGCTGCTCGGCGGCGGCTTCGCGACACCGCTCGCGCTGTGGCCCGTCGGCACCGGCCAGTTCTGGCCCTGGCAGGTCGTCACCTACTCGTTCCTGCACCTCGGCTTCGGCCACCTCTTCTTCAACATGCTCGGCCTGTGGATGTTCGGCGGCGAGCTCGAGCAGCTCTGGGGTCGCAACCGTTTCCTGCAGTTCTATTTCTCGAGCGTCATCGCCGCCGCCGTCACCCAGCTCGTCGTCAACGCGGTGATCGGCTCGCCGTCGCCGACGGTGGGCGCCTCCGGCGGCCTGTTCGGCCTGCTGCTCGCCTTCGCGATGGTTTTCCCCGAGCGGATCATCCTGGTCTTCTTCGTCATCCCGATGAAGGCCAAGTACTTCGCGCTGCTCTACGGCCTGATCGAGCTGTGGCAGGGCGTCGTCGTCAACAACAGCGGCAT
>JBBSUK010000217.1:0-3406 GCA_038234975.1 Burkholderiales bacterium | reverse complement strand
CTGCTCGCCGAGATCGAGAAGCGCATCAACCAGGAGAACGCGCGGCCGAAGAAGCGCTACGTCAGCCCGGCGACGCGCGAAGAAGCGTACGCGCTCTACTACGACGCGCTGCGCCGCAAGATCGAGGATCGCGGCACGAGGAACTTCCCTGAGAACCAGGGCAGAAAGCTCTACGGCGAGCTGACCATGATCATCACCGTCGACACCGAGGGGCGGGTCGTCGACAGCGAGGTCGTCCGCTCGTCGGGATCGAAGGTGCTCGACCGGCGGGCGCTCGCCATCGTCGCGGCGGCGGCGCCGTACGGCACCTTCACGCCCGGCATGCGGCGCGTGGCCGACCAGCTCGTGATCCCGACGCGTTTCCGCTTCACCCGCGAAGACGGCCTCGAGGCCGCCGTCGGCGCCAACCCGCCGTGACGGCGCCCGACGGCCCGGTCGGCGCGGTCGATCGCTACGCGGTCGCCGGCCACCCGGTCGCGCACAGCCTGTCGCCGCAGATCCACGCCGCGTTCGCGCGCCAGACGGGCGAGGCGCTGCGCTACGAGCGGCTCCCCTGCCCGCTCGACGCGTTCGAGCTGTCGGTGCGCCGCTTCGCCGACAGTGGCGACGGCCATGCGAAAGGCTGCAACGTGACGCTGCCGTTCAAGTTCGCCGCGTTCGCGATGGCCGCCCGCCCGACGGCGCGGGCACGCCTGGCGCGCGCCTGCAACACGCTGCGCTTCGACGCCGGTGGCTGGGCCGGCGACAACACCGACGGCGCCGGCTTGGTCGCCGACCTCGAACGCCGCGCCAGCGTGCGCCTGCGCGGACGCCGGGTGCTGCTCGTCGGTGCCGGCGGGGCGGCGGCGGGAACGCTGGGGGCGCTGCTGGCGGCGGGCTCGATCGAGGTGACGGTTGCCAACCGCACGCTTGCAAAGGCCGAGGCGCTCGTCGCCTCGCACGCGGCGGCCGCCGAAGAAAACGGCGCGCGGCTCGTCTCCTGCACGCTCGATGTTCCCGCCGGCGAGGCCTGGGACGTCGTGGTCAATGCGACCGCCAGCAGCGTCGCCGGCGGCCCGCCTCCGGTCGATGCGCGCGTGCTCGCGCCGGGGGCGTGTGCCGTCGACCTGATGTACGGCGCGGCGGCCCGCCCGTTCGTCGCATGGGCCGAGGCCAACGGCGCCAGCGCCCGCGACGGCCTCGGCATGCTGGTCGAGCAGGCCGCCGAGGCGTTCGCGTTCTGGCGCGGGGTTCGCCCCGAGACCGACGCTGTCTATGCTTTGCTGCGGGCCGAGGTCGATGGCCGCTGATCGGCACAGATTCGCTCGTGCGCTGCTGCGCGGCGCAGCCCTGCTCGCCGTCTGCACGCTTGCCCTGCAGCTGTGGTTCGCCTTGCGTGTCGCAGTGATGGCATTCGTCGATCCCGAGTCGACGACGTTTCAGCGCTCCGAGGCCTGGCGGCTGGCAACGAGCGCCGACGCACCGCTGCGCTGGCAGCAGGACAGCGTCGACTACGCGCACCTGTCGAGCCATCTCAAGCGCGCCGTCATCGTCTCGGAAGACTCCGGCTTCATGGAGCACGGCGGCGTCGAGTGGGACGCGCTGGACAAGGCGCGCGAGCGCAACCGCCGTGCCGAGACGAGCGCCGAGCGTGTCAACGAGCGGCTCGCCACGCGCCAGGCGGCGGGCAAGCCCGGCGCCGCCCAGCCCCGCGTGGCAAAGGTCGTCGGCGGTTCGACCATCACGCAGCAACTGGCGAAGAACCTCTTCCTCTCCGGCGAGCGCAACGTGCTGCGCAAGGCCCAGGAGATCGTGATCGCGTGGGAGCTGGAGGCGCTGCTCGGCAAGCGTCGCATCCTCGAGGTCTACCTCAACAGCGTCGAGTGGGGCGAAGGCGTGTTCGGCGCCGAGGCGGCGTCGCATCGCTACTTCCGCACCTCCGCCGCGCAGCTCTCGGCCACGCAGGCAGCGCAGCTGGCGGTGATGCTGCCGGCGCCCAAGCGCTTCGAGAAGCGGCCGGGCTCCGGCTACGTCGCATCGCGCACGGCGACCATCGCAGCGCGCCTGGGCAGCGTCACGGCGCCGTGATCCGACCGGCGGCGAGAAGCCCCGGGCCGGCGGCCGCTCGGCAGGTCCTTCCTAGAATGCATCCATGAGCCGGGCCCTCGCCGACGAGATCGCCATCGCCGCGGCGCGCCTCGTTGTCGACGAGGGCATGGACTACGGCGCCGCCAAGCGACGCGCTGCGCGTGACCTCGACGTCTCGCCCCGATCGAGCGGGTTGCCGAGCAACGAGACCATCGAGGACGAGGTCCGCGCGCACATCGCCCTCTTCCACGCCGACACCCAACCGGCCGAGCTCGCGGCGTTGCGCGGCGTCGCCGCGACGTGGATGGAGCGGATGACGGCGTTCAGGCCGCACCTGTCAGGGGCCGTCTGGCGCGGCACGGCGACGCAGTGGAGCCGGATCCACATCGAGCTCTACTGCGACGATCCCAAGGCCGCCGAACTGGCGTTGATCGACGCCCGCGTCGAGTACGACGTGTCGACGACGAGAACGCCGCGCGGCCGCGACGTCGACGCGCTGATCGTCCAGGTGCCGAGCCGCGAGCACGGTCGGCGCGTCGAGGTCGTCTTCACGATCCTCGACTACGACGACCTTCGCGGTGCATTGAAGGGCGACGCACGCGGACGCCCACAGCGCGGCGACCTCGCGGCGCTGCGGGCCCTCGACCGTCCGGCCGAGCCGGCGGGCGGCGCGGCATGAAGCGGCGCGCCGCGGTCCTGGGCGGGGCCGCTGCCGCGGCCGCGCTGACCGGCGGCACGGTGGCGTGGTGGCGCGGCACGCCGGGGCCGCCGCAGCGTGCAGTCGAACCGGTGCCCGACTTCTGGACGATGCGGTTCGAACGGCCTGCGGGCGGCGCACCGCTGGCTGCTTCGGCGCTGCGCGACCGGCCGCTGCTCGTCAACTTCTGGGCGACCTGGTGCCCGCCTTGCGTGACCGAGATGCCGCTGCTCGACGCGTTCTGGCGCCGGCAGGGCGACACTGGATGGCACGTCCTCGCACTCGCCGTCGAATCCGCCGCTGCGGTGCGCGACTTCATCGAGAAGCAGGGGCTGGGCCTGCCCGTCGCGCTCAGCGGGAACAGCGGCGTCGAGCTGTCGCGGTCGCTGGGCAATGCGGCGGGCGGCCTGCCCTACACGGTCGGCTTCGACGCGCGGGGCGAGGTGTCGGTCAGCCGGCTCGGCGCGGTCGACGAGGCCTGGCTGGCGAAGCTGGACGCGCCTCGACGCTGAGCCGGACACATCGCTTAGAGTCCCTCCTCTGCCCGGCCACGCGCCGCCCAGGGGGATTGCCGATGGACCTTAGAAAACTAAAAACACTCATCGACCTCGTATCGGAGTCGAACATCTCCGAACTCGAAGT
>JBBSUK010000216.1:0-3418 GCA_038234975.1 Burkholderiales bacterium | reverse complement strand
GGGCCAGGGCGATGGCCGCTGCCGCCGAGCGGCACGGCGTGCAGGTCCTGTGGACGCTCATGCACTACGGGACGCCGCCCGACGTCAGCCTGCTCGACGATTCCTTTATCGAGCGCTTCGCCGACTACGCGGGGGCAGCGGCGCGGGAGCTGCGCGGCAGCCAGGAGCTGGCGCCGATCTACACGCCGATCAACGAGATCAGCTACCTCGCCTGGGCGGTCTGCGAGACGAGTGCGATCGCGCCATACATCGGCGACCGCGCCGACCCGCGCCACGTGCCGATGCCCGACGGCTTCGACGTCAAGCGCCGCCTGGTGCGTGCCTCGCTGATGGCGATGGAGGTGATCCGCGCCGAGGACCGGCGTGCGCGCTTCCTGCACATCGACCCGATCGTGCACGTCGTGCCGCCGACCGAAGCCGACGATGCGCTCGTCGCGGAGTCGCAGCGCTTCCGCGAGTTCCAGTGGCAGGCGTGGGACATGATCGCCGGGCGCCTCGAGCCCGACCTCGGCGGCTCGCCGGGCGCGCTCGATCTCGTCGGGCTCAACCACTACGTCACCGCGCAGTGGGAGTTCGGCAGCGGCGACACGCTCGCCTGGCCGACGGGCGACAGGCGTCGGTTGCCGCTGCGTCGCCTGTTGCGCGAAGCGGCCGACCGCTACCGGCGCCCGCTGCTGCTGGCCGAGACCGGACACGTCGGCGACGAGCGCGCCGCCTGGCTGCACGAGGTCGACGCCGAGGTGCGGGCGGCGCGGCGCGACGGCGTCGCGCTGCTCGGCGTGTGCCTCTACCCGATCGTCGACCGGCCCGACTGGAACGACACGACCGACTGGCACCGCTGCGGCCTGTGGGACGCCGCGCCGGGCTCGGCCGAAGGCCTGCAGGCAAGCCGCGCCGCTGGCTTCCAGCCCGGACGCCACATCGACCACGCCTACGCCGCAGCGCTGGCCCGTTGCACGCGAGCACCCTGGCCGCCGGTGCGGCGGGCCCCGGCATGCGCCGTCGAAGCAGCGTGCGAAGCCGCATGAACGACCGCAGGAACGACAGCATGAACGCCCGCATGAAAAAGACGCTCCTCGTGTTCTCGCATCTGCGCTGGAACTTCGTCTACCAGCGGCCGCAGCATCTGCTGTCGAGGCTCGCCGAGCGCTACGACGTCGTCTTCGTCGAAGAGCCGGTGCGACGCGAGGAACACGACGGCGACGACCGCCTCGATGTTTCGGTGGTCGAGCCCGGCATCACCGTCGTGACGCCGCGCACGACCGCGGCGCAGTGGGGCTTCCACGACGCGCAGATCGCACGCATCGGTCCCTTGCTGGAGCGCTTCTTGCCCCGCATCAGCCGGTCGGATCTGCTGGTCTGGTTTTACACGCCGATGGCGCTGCCGCTGCTCGACCGCTTCGACGCGGCCCTCGTCGTCTACGACTGCATGGACGAGCTGTCGGCGTTCCTCGGCGCGCCACCGGAACTCGTGCAACGCGAAGCGAAGCTGATGGCGATCGCCGATGTCGTGCTCACCGGCGGGCCCAGCCTGCACGAGGCCAAACGGCATCGGCATCCGAACGTGCTGTGCCTGCCGAGCAGCGTCGACGCGGCGCATTTCGCTGGCGGCGAGCCCGACGGCAGCGACGCGGCGCGCGAGGCAGAGCAACTGCAGGCCGGCGTCGGCCGGCCGCGCATCGGCTTCTTCGGCGTGATCGACGAGCGGCTCGACATCGCACTCGTCGCGCGCCTGGCCGATGCGCACCCCGACTGGCAGATCGTCATGGTCGGCCCGGTCGTCAAGATCGACCCGGCGGACCTGCCGCGGCGCGACAACATCCACTGGCTCGGCCAGCGCAGCTACGCCATGCTCCCCTACCTGCTGCACGGGTGGGATCTCTGCATCCTCCCCTTCGCGCTCAACGCCGCGACGCGGTTCATAAGCCCGACCAAGACACTCGAGTACATGGCCGCCGGCAAGCCTGTGGTGAGCACGGCCGTCCGCGACGTCGACTGGCTGTACGGGGCAGCCGTCGTCAGCGCCGCCGACCACGCCGGATTCATCTCCGCCTGCGAGCAGCTGCTGAACGAAAGAGGTGATGCAAGGGCCCGCCGTGCGGCGGCGGCGGCGATGCTCGTCGCTCGATCATCGTGGGATCGGACGGCTCAGTCCGTCTCCGTCGCGCTCGACGCGGTGGAAGGAGAGTTCGCGGCGCCCGACTACGTGCAGCCTTGATGGCGCTTTTTCTCGGCCGGCCCGACAGTCGATCTGGTGTGCGTGGCAGTCACGCGGTCACCGGAGTCGATCAGCGCTCGTAGCTCCAGCGCGTTGACAATCGCCGCGCCGCTCGCGGTATTGTCGAACACGCACCAGCCATCGGCCTCTCGCGGCCAGCAAGTCAGCTCCGCGGCGCGGGCGCGCAGCCATTGAAGCTCGTAGCGCGACCAGTAAACGCGGGGCTCGCCGTGCCAGCGGTGGTAAAGGACCGCGCCCCGCCCGTCCCCGGCGGGACCTAGCCATCCGCCAGGCCGCGCCGCCTCTGGCCAGCGCGCCGGGCTGGCGGCGGCCCGGCCGACGCCCAGCGCCGCCAGCTCGCGATCGACGGCGGGCGCGAACCAGCTGGCGTGCCGCGGCTCGCAAACCACAGCCCCAGCGAACGATCCACGCAGCAAACGAAAGAACGCGCGTACCGGCCTTGCTTCGAAGGCGAGCGATGGCGGCAACTGCACGAGCAGCACGGCGAGCCGCTCTGCGAGGCCGGTCACCTCGCCGAGAAAACGCTGCAGGGGCTCGCGCACGCCCTGCAGGCGCGCGTCATGGGTGATGCTTTTGGGGAGCTTGGCGGCGAATCGAAACGCAAGCGGCGTTGAAGCCGCCCAGCGCTCGTACACGGCCAAGCGGTGGCTTCGATGAAACGACGAATTGATCTCTGCGCAGTCGAGTACTCGCGCGTAGCGCTGCAGATGCCGATCTTCGCCAGGGAAGTCCGCGGCGACCTCCCGCGACACGGCCCAGCCGGCCGTGCCTATTCGCATTCGCGAATTCTTCGAAGTCGGCGCAGCGGATGTCTCCCTGATCGCGACACACGGGGGCCACGCCGTCCAACCATCTGGGGGCACAACGTTGTGCGGGATTCTGGCGGCGACGAGAGATCAATCAGGAAGCAGCGATCCGTAGATGGCCGATGCCGCCCAACCACCGCGTCCAAGGATGTCTTCATCGACGGGGTCAGGGCAACTCACATGCCTACCTCGAGCCGCTTTCGGTCGCGAGATGGCGAGACTTGACCCGGGGCGAGGCCAGAACCTTCGACGAGTTCGACGCACCGGTGGCGACTTTCCTGGCGAGCATGCGGCAGGCTCAGTGCACAGATTTCATCCGCTGTGACGGAGGCGTTTTAGGCCGTGAACCCACTGTGCCCGGAGCGACGCCTTG
>JBBSUK010000215.1:0-3420 GCA_038234975.1 Burkholderiales bacterium | reverse complement strand
GAAGGCCGAGAGCGCCGTCATCGTGCGCAGGATGACGACCATCACCACCGCAGGGCGGATGAGCGGAAGCGTGATGTGGACGAAGCGCTGCCAGGCGCCGGCACGGTCGAGCCGGGCGGCTTCGTAGATGTCGGGGGGCAGCGTCGAGAGCGTGGCGAGGATGACGAGGAAGGCGAACGGCGTCCACTGCCAGGTGTGGATGGCGATGACCGAGATCAGCGCGAGCTGCGGGTCGCCGAGCCAGTTGTGGCTCGGCAGGCCGAGCGAGCGCGACACCATGTCGACGATGCCGACGTCGGGCGCGAGCACCAGCGTTCGCCAGAACAACCCGACGACGACGGGCGCGAGCACGATCGGCAGGATCGCCGCGACCCGCAGCACGCCCTGGCCCTTCGGGATCTGCAGCACCAGGATCGCCAGCGAGAGGCCGACCAGCACCTGCAGCACGACGGTCGACGCGGTGTAGACCGCCGTCAGCCAGAGCGAATTCCAGAACCGCGGGTCGGCGCTCATCTTCTCGAAGTTGCCGATGCCCGCGAAGCCGGAGAGCCACGGCATGCCGAGGTCGATGCGCTGCAGGCTCGTCCACGCGAGGTAGACGAGCGGCGCCGTCGTCGTGACGACCAGGACGATGAGCGCCGGCGCGAACAGCGCGAGCGCGAAGCGGCGTTCCCGCGATTCGAGCGAGCGGGTCACGCCGGTTCCGATACGTGCCCGTCAGCCCTTCAGGATCTGGTTGATCCGCGCCTGCGCCTCGTCGAGCGCCTCCTTCGGCTTCTTCTGGCCGACGAGCGCGCTCTGGATTGCGGTGGCCATCGTGTCGCCGATAGCGGGCCACTGCGGCACGCGCGGACGCCAGTCGACGTCGGTGTCGTGCTCGAGCGATTCGAGCGCGGCGGGGATGAAGTTGTCGCCCGCATTGGCCATCGCCGCCGCGAATTCGGGCGACTTCCAGGCCGAGACGCGGTTGAGCCCCGAGCGCTTCGCCGCGCCCGCGAACTTCCACGACGTGCGGGCCTGGGTCTCGAACGACGTCGCCCACTGGATGAACAGCCACGTCGCCTTCTTCTGCTTGTCCGACAGCGCCGCGTTGATCGGGAAGCCCCAGTTCCAGATCGAGGTGACGCGCTTGCCGCTCGGGCCCTTGGGCCAGCGCGCATAGGCGATCTTGCCGACGACCTTCGACTTCTCGGGGTTGGTGATCACCGCCGCCGACGAGTGCGCGTCGAGGTAGGTGGCCACGGTGCCCTGCGAGAACGCGTCGGCGATGTCGGGCCAGTTCCAGTTGCGCACCGCAGGCGGCGCGTATTTCGTGAGCGCGTCGACGTACCACTCGAGCGCCTTGACGGCCTCGGGCGAGTTGACGACGACCTTGCCGTCGTGCATCCAGGTGCCGCCGAAGCCGCGGAAGATCGACGGGTAGACGTACATGTTCTGGCCGGCGCCGGCGAAGCCGCGGATCGCCAGGCCGTAGGTGCGCTCGGCCGGGTCGGTGAGTGCCTTGGCGTTGGCGAGCAGCTGGTCGTAGGTCTCGGCGGGCTTGAGGCCCTTGGCGGCGTAGAGGTCCTTGCGGTAGACCTGCACCGTCACCTCGCCGTCGTACGGGATGCCGTAGGGCTTGCCGTCGACCGAGTCGGCCTCGCGCCACGCCTTGATGATGTCGTCGTAGTTGAACCAGCCCCTGTCGGTGAGGGTCGCATCGTTCAGGTACTTGTCGAGCGGCTCGACCCACTTGTTGGCCACGTAGAGCGGGTAGTACATCGGGTCGGCGGCGTGCGTCGCGTAGGTGCCGGTCTTCGACGACAGGTCGAGCAGCGCCTTCTGCCGGATCTGCCCGGGCGGCACCTTCTCGAAGCGCAGCTTGATGCCGGTGAGCGCCTCGAACTGCGGCTGCAGCGAGATCAGGTTCTCGAAGTAGCTCGCCGGGATGACGGCGACGGTGATCGTCTCGCCCTCGGCCTGCTTCCAGTTGATCTTCGCCGCGGTGTAGGGCGCGAGGTCGGCGCCTTGGCCGAACGCGGGGGCGACGAGCGACGGCCCGAGCGCGGCCGCCGCGCCGAGCGCGGCGCCGTGCTGCAGGACGCGGCGACGGTCGATGGATGAGGGCATGGGGCGTCTCCGGATGTATTCGATTGCATGGCGAGGGTAGCAGGCATGATGCACGGGTGCGTCGGCGTTTCCACGGGGTCGCACGGCAGCCTCCATGTAATCGAATCCACCGATGACCCGCATCGCGCACATCCGCTCCCGCGCCAGCGACGTCGCACGCCTCGCCGGCGTCTCGACGGCGACCGTCTCGCGTGCCGTCAACACACCCGAGCGCGTCGACGCGCGCACCCTCGGTCTGGTGCGCGACGCCGTGCGTCAGCTGCGCTACGTGCCGCACGGCGCCGCCAGCGCGCTGCGTTCGGCGAAGAGCCGCATGGTCGGCGCGGTGGTGCCGTCGTTCGACTATGCGCTTTACGCCCGCACCACGAGCGCAATGCAGGCCGTGCTCGACCCGGCCGGCTACTCACTCGTGCTCGCCGAGCACCACTACGACCTCGCCGCCGAGCTGCGCACCACGGAACAGCTGGTGCGCCGCGGGGTCGACGCGTTCGTCTTCGTCGGCGTCGACCACGACCCGGCGCTGTTCGCGCTGCTCGAAAGCTACGGGCGACCCTACGTGCTCACGTGGGGCGTCGACCCGATGCGCCGCCATCCGAGCATCGGCTTCGACAACCGCGCCGCGACGGCGGCGATGGCCCGCCATCTCCTCGGCCTCGGCCATCGCCGCTTCGGCCTGCTGTCGGCGCCGCTCGCCGGCAACGACCGCGCCACCGAGCGCGGCGCCGGCGTTCGCGACGCGCTCGCCGAAGCGGGGCTCGTGCTCGACGTGCGCTGCGTGCGCCACGCGCCGATCGACCTGCACGCGGCCGAGGCCGCGATGGCCGAGCTGCTCGCGCTGCCGCCGCGGGTGCGGCCGACGGCGGTGATCGGCACCAACGACGTCTTCGCCGTCGGCGCGATGCTCGCGTGCCGCGCCGCAGGCGTGCGAGTCCCCGACGACCTCTCGATCACCGGCTGCGATTCCACCGACCTCGGCGCCACGCAGACGCCGCCGCTCACGAGCATCCGCACGCCGATCGTCGAGATCGGGCGGGCCGCGGCCGAGCAGGTGGTGGCGCGGCTCGAAGGCCGCGCGTGGGACGAATTCCAGTCGCTGCCGTTCGAGCTGGTGCGCCGAGGCAGCACGGGCAAGCCGCGACGCCGGTGACCGATTGGGAGCGGCGCAGGCGATCTAGCTGTGATGTCTCAATAGGTTGTTCACCCGGAAGAGTCTGGGAGACTGGAGTTACGACGCTTCAGTCACTTCAGAAGGAACGACCGGGTGAACAGTCACAAGAATGCCAGATTGACCCTTGAAGGGCGCAAGTTGCT
>JBBSUK010000214.1:0-3476 GCA_038234975.1 Burkholderiales bacterium | reverse complement strand
GCGTACTGGGCGGTCACGGAACAGTCCTACGTCAGCGCGGTCCGTTCCGGCGAAAACGGCGGCGCGACGCTGCACCACGATTTCGTCGTCCGCGATTTCAAGCCGGTGGCGGCGTGGTCGGCCGGGGACACGCCGAAGCGCATCGAGTTCGACCTGCCGGGCGCGGCCGACCCGGCGCATCCGCGGCTGGTCAACCTCGTCGTCGTCGACGCCGACAGCGGCAAGCCCGTCCAGGCCGCCAAGCTCGGCTGCTGAACCGGGCGGCTCAGACGCTACGGAGGGCGGCCCGCAGTTCGGCGCCGATCTCGGGCTTGCCCGCGAACGGATCGGTCGGATTGCGCGCCTGCATGATGTCCTCCAGGCGGGTCTGCACGCTGGCCAGCGCCTTCGGGTGGCTGAAGACGTAGAAGCGGCCGGCCTCGACGGCGTCGAAGACGAACTGCGCGACCGCTGCCGCGGTGACCTTGCCGCTGCCGACGGCGCGGTCGCTCATCGCCTTGCCGATCAGCTGGCTCTTCGTCGGCCGCTGCGGTGCCATCGCGCCGGGGCGGTTGCGGTCGCTGTCGTTGATGCCGGTCGGAACGAAGAAAGGGCACAGCACCGAGGCGCCGATCTGATCGGTCACCAGCCGCAGGTCCTGGTAGAGCGTTTCCGAAAGCGAGACGACGGCGTGCTTGCTGACGTTGTAGACGCCCATGTTCGGCGGGTTGAGAAGGCCGGCCATCGACGCCGTGTTGACGAAGTGGCCTTCGTAGCCCGGATCGGCGGCCGCGGCCGCCAGCATCATTGGCGTGAAGACGCGAACTCCGTGCGCCACGCCCATCACGTTGACGCCCAGCACCCACTCCCAGTCGGCGACCGTGTTCTCCCAGATCAGGCCCCCGGCACCGACGCCGGCGTTGTTGAAGACCAGGTGCGGCGCGCCGAACCGCTGCTCGGTAGCAGACGCCAGCGCGTCCATCTCCGCGGCGCTCGACACGTCGACCCGCTGCGCCAGGACCTTCGCGCCCGCCTTCTCGAGCTCGGCTGCGGCCCTGGCGAGCGCGTCGGCCTGGACGTCGACCATGACGACGTTCATGCCGCGCCCGGCGGCGATGCGTGAGACCTCGAGCCCGAAGCCCGATCCGGCACCGGTGACGACGGCGGTACGCCCTTCGAACTTCTTCATGGGGCGCGCTCCTGCTGCTGCGGCTTGATGTGGAAACCGATGCGCGGGAAGTGGACGTGGACGGTCCCGGCCCGGTCGTCGCGGCGCTCGATCGCGACCGCGTCGTCGTCGAGCCCGACGAGTGTCCCGACCACTTCGTCGTGCCCATAGTCCGACGCCGAGATGCCGACCTCGCGGCCCGCATCGAGCCCCTGACGTGCGTCGACGGCGGTCGGCGCGAAGCCGGTACAGCGGGCGCAGATCTCGATCGCCTCTGCGCTGGTCATCGGCTCGCTCTCGCCGTTGCCGAAGGCAAGCACGCGCTCGCACCAGGCGACAACGCGCGGCCAGCCTGCGAGCTGCGCATCGGCGACGGGTGGCGCCAGGCGCATGAACCAGATCGACTGCACCGCGGCGACGTCGGCGATCGACGGCAGCGGGCCGAGCAGGTACGGGCGACCGTCGCCGAGCATCGCATCGAGCCGCGCGGCGTAGGTGCGAAGCGCGGTCGCGGCGTCGTGCGGGGGCGCACGCCGCATGTTCGGGGTCATCGCCTTGCGGTCGGCGCCGAACCGCTGCACCTGCTCCGCGGGTGCGGATGCCGTGACGTACGGGCCACCACCCGACTGCAGCGTGAACGGCACGGCGGCCCAGAACAGCGCCGAGTCGGCCCACTGCGCCACGATCTCCGCGACGCCCGCCGAATCGGCCGGAAAGAGCGACGGCTCGGGGAACATCCGCTCGACGACGCGACAGATCAGCGCCGAATCGCAGTAGACGTCGGCGCCGATCTGCATGAACGGCGTGCGACGGTAGCCGCCGGTGAGGGCGACGACGTCGGGCTTGGGCATGACCAGCGGCACGACGACCGATCGCCAGCGCAGGCGCTTCATGCCGAACACCAGTCGCACCTTCTCCGAGAAGGGCGAGCCGGCGTAGTGGTGCAGAACGATCTCCGCCATGGCTGTTTCCCTTCGACTCAACCCACCCGCACGAGCTGCTTGCCGAAGTTGCGGCCCTTCAACAGGCCGAGCAAGGCCTCCGGCGCCGCATCGAGGCCCTCGGCGATCGATTCGCGGTACTTCAGCCGGCCCGTGGCGACCATCCCGCCGAGCTCCTTCAGGGCCTCCGCCCAGACCTCCATGTGCTCGCTGACGATGAAGCCCTCGACGCGCAGCCGCGACTGCAGGATGAGCTGGGGGTGCTGCATCGGAATCGGTTGCCCGTCGTAGCCGCTGATCATTCCGCACAGCGCGACCCGGCCGAAGGCGTTCATGCGCGACAGCGCCGCGTCGAGCACGACGCCGCCGACGTTCTCGAACAGGCCGTCGACGCCGTCGGGCGTCGCCTCCTTCAGCGCCTGGTAGAGCGACTTCGGATCGCGGTGCGCCTTGTAGTCGACGCAGGCGTCGAAGCCGAGCTCGCCGGTGACGTAACCGCATTTCTCGGGACCGCCGGCGATGCCGACCGCGCGACATCCTTTCGCCTTGGCGAGCTGTCCGACGACGCTGCCGACGGCCCCGCTGGCGGCGCTGACGAGCACCG
Source organism: Burkholderiales bacterium (assembly GCA_038234975.1). GTDB lineage: Bacteria > Pseudomonadota > Gammaproteobacteria > Burkholderiales > Burkholderiaceae_C > Schlegelella_A. The sequence goes on along the minus strand of JBBSUK010000214.1, from coordinate 784 downwards.
TCTGCCTCGCCTTCGGCTCGCAGATCTTCATGAGCCCGTACCACGCGGTGACCCCGGGCATGCCGACCGGGCCGAGGTAGGCGGACAACGGCACGCGGGTCGTGTCGACCTCGCGAAGCGCGCCGGGCTGCGACGCATCGACGAGCGCGTATTCCTGCCAGCCGCCCATGCCGACGACGGCATCGCCCTCGCGGTAGCCGGGGTGCCGCGACGCGACGACTTCGCCCGCCGTTCCGCCCTGCATCACTTCGCCGAGCGGCTGCGGCTTGGCGTAGCTCTTGGCGTCGTTCATCCGGCCTCGCATGTACGGGTCGAGGCTGAGGAAGCGGTGCCGCACGAGCACCTGGCCTTCGGCCGGGTCGGCGACCGTGCCGTCTACGACGGAGAAGTTGCTGGCCTGGGCCTCGCCTTCGGGGCGCGAGACGAGGTGGATCTGTCGGTTGGGTCGGGTCGCCATGGTGTCCGTTCTCGTGGTTCGTGTCAGTCGGAAGCGTGCAGGCGCTGGATGCGTCGCCCGGCGACCGCAAGGCCGCGCATGTACTTGAAGGTGCCGGTGGACTGCGCGACGAGCTTGCCGTCATCGCCGAGCACCAGCCCCTCGCAGAAGGCGAGCGAAGGCGTGCGATGCACGCGCCGGCCGACACCCGTGAGCGTGCCGACGCCGGGTCGCATGAAGCTCGTCTTCATCTCGATCGTGACGACGCCCTGCTCGATCGGCGCGGCATCTGGCGCGACGGGGCTGCGCGCTGCGTGCGCCATCACCACGTCGAGCAGCGTCATCGTC
>JBBSUK010000213.1:0-3519 GCA_038234975.1 Burkholderiales bacterium | reverse complement strand
TGCCGCGACCCGATGGTCGGACCCTGGCAGGTTCCGGTCGCCGACTGCGCGATCACGCTCGCCGACTTCTCGGGTTTCGCGGGCGAGGCGATGGCGATGGGCGAACGGTCGCCGCTCGCCGTGCTCGACGCGCCGGCCTCCGGTCGCATGGCCGTCGCCGAGGCGATCACCAACCTGCTCGCGGCGCCGATCGAGCTGGCCCGCGTCAAGCTCAGCTGCAACTGGATGGCGGCGTGCAGCGACGACCCGGCCGATCCCGGCGACGACGCCGCGCTCTACGACACCGTCGACGCCGTGGCGATGGCGCTGTGCCCGGCGCTCGGCATCGGCGTGCCGGTCGGCAAGGACAGCCTGTCGATGCGAACCCGCTGGACCGACGCTGCGAGCGGCGAGCGCAAGCAGGTGACCTCGCCGGTCAGCCTCGTCGTCACCGCGTTCGCCACGCTCGACGACGTGCGCGGCCACGCGACGCCGCAGCTGCGCCCCGGCAACACGACGCTGCTGCTGGTCGACCTCGGTCGTGGCCGGATGCGCATGGGCGGCTCGATGCTGGCCCAGGTCGTCGGCGGCTACGGCGATGCCGTCCCCGACCTCGACGATCCGGCGCTGCTCACGTCGCTCGTCGAGGCGATGGCACGGCTGCGGGCGGCCGGCCTGGTGCTGGCGTACCACGACCGCAGCGATGGCGGTCTCTGGGCGGCGGTGTGCGAGATGGCGTTCGCCGGGCACCTCGGCGTCAGCCTCAACGTCGACTTGCTGGTGACCGAAGGCGACGGCATCGCCGACAGCCGCGCCGACTTCGGCGACTCGAAGAACTGGGCGACGCAGGTCGGCGCTCGCCGCGACGAGCTGACGCTGCGCGCGCTGTTCAACGAGGAGCTCGGCGCCGTCATCCAGGTGCCGACCGATCGGCGCGACGAGGCCCTGCGCACGTTGCGGGCCTGCGGCCTGGGCGCTCACAGCCATGCGATCGGCAAGCCGAACACCCGCGGCGTGGTCGAGGTGTGGCGCGATGCGAAGTCGGTCTTCGAGGCGCCGCTGCGCGAGCTCCACCAGGCGTGGGACGAGGTGAGCTGGCGCATCGCGCGGCTGCGCGACAACCCCGAGTGCGCAGACGCGGAGCACGCCGCGGCCGGTGACGTCGACGATCCGGGACTTCATGTCCACCTCGCCGGCCTGGCGTTCGACGGCGCGCCGCCCGCGGTCGTCGGCACCGCGCCCAAGGTCGCCAGGATGTCGAGCACAGCGCCCAAGGTCGCCGGGATGTCGAGCACGGCGCCCAAGGTCGCCGGGATGTCGAGCACAGCGCCCAAGGTCGCCGGGATGTCGAGCACAGCGCCCAAGGTCGCCGTGCTGCGCGAGCAGGGCGTCAACAGCCACATCGAGCTCGCCTATGCGATGTCGCTCGCCGGCTTCGAGCCGTACGATGTGCACATGAGCGACCTGCAGGCAGGGCGCACCCGCCTCGACGGGTACCAGGGCTTCGTCGCCTGCGGCGGCTTCAGCTACGGCGACACGCTCGGCGCCGGCGAAGGCTGGGCGCGCTCGATCCGCTTCGATCCGCGGCTCGCCGACGCATTCGCCACCTTCTTCGCCCGCCCGGACGTCTTCGCCCTCGGCATCTGCAACGGCTGCCAGATGCTGGCCGCGCTCGCCGACCTGATTCCGGGCGCCGACGCGTGGCCGCGCTTCACGCGCAACCGCAGCGAGCAGTTCGAGGCGCGGCTCTCGCTCGTCGAGGTGCTCGACAGCCCGTCGATCTTCTTTCGCGGCATGGCCGGAACGCGGGCGCCGATCGCCGTCGCGCACGGCGAAGGCCGCGCCGACTTCTCGCAACGCGGCGACGCGGCGCGGGTGATCGCGGCGATGCGCTACGTCGACCACGACGGCGCCGCCACCGAGGCCTACCCGGCGAACCCGAACGGCAGCGCCGGTGGCCTCACCGCCGTCACCACCGCCGACGGCCGCTACACCGCGTTGATGCCGCACGCCGAGCGCGTGTTTCGCACGGTGCAGATGAGCTGGGCGCCCGACGACGCGGACCGCGGCGCGCACAGCCCGTGGCAGCGCATGTTCGACGGCGCCCGTCGGGCCATCGGCTGAGACCTGCATTTGCTCGACGTGCTCATCGTCGGCGCCGGCCTGTCCGGCATCGGTGCGGCCTGCCACCTTCGCCGGGCGCTGCCCGCGTCGCGCGTCGCCATCCTCGAGGCGCGTCACGATCTCGGCGGCACCTGGGACCTGTTCCGCTATCCCGGCGTGCGCTCCGACTCCGACATGTACACGCTCGGCTATCGCTTCCGGCCCTGGCAGGGAAGCCGCTCGATCGCCGACGGCGCCGCCATCCTCGCCTACCTGCGCGAAACCGCCGCATCGGCGGGGGTCGACCGGCTCATCCGCTACGGGCACCGGGTTCGCAGCGCCGCGTGGTCTAGCGCCGAGGCGTGCTGGACGCTGCGCATCGACCGCGAAGGCGCCGAGCCGATCGAGCTCCGGGCGCGGTTTCTCTACTGCTGCACCGGCTACTTTCGCTACGACGCCGGCCACCGACCCGCCTTCGACGGTGAAGGCGACTTCCGCGGCCGCATCGTCCACCCGCAGTTCTGGCCCGCCGACCTCGACTGCAGCGGCCGCCGCGTCGTCGTCATCGGCAGCGGCGCGACCGCGGTGACGCTCGTGCCCGCGCTCGCCGCGACCGCCGCTCACGTGACGATGCTGCAGCGCTCGCCGAGCTACCTCCTGGCGCTGCCGGCGAACGACAAGGTCGCCGGCTGGCTGCAGCGCGTGCTGCCCGCGGGCGCGGCGTCGGCGCTGGTGCGCTGGAAGAACCTCGCCGTCGGCGGCACGTTCTACCGCGCCGCGCGCCGCTGGCCGCGTGGCGTCGGTCGTTTGCTGGTCGGGCTCGCGGCCAGGCAGTCGGGCGCGCCGGCCGATGCCCTGCGGCACTATTCCCCGCGCTACGGTCCCTGGGACCAGCGCCTGTGCGTCGTTCCCGACGGCGACCTGTTCAAGGCGCTGCGCCTGGGAACGGCGTCGATCGTGACCGACTCGGTCGATCGCCTCACGGCGCGCGGCATCCGCACCGCCTCGGGCGCGGAGCTCGACGCCGACATCGTCGTGATGGCCACCGGTCTCGAGATCCTGACGCTGGGCGGCATCGACGTCACGGTCGACGGCGCCCCCGTGAGGCCGGGAGACACGATGGTCTACAAGGGTGCGCTGCTCGCCGGCGTGCCCAACCTGGCGCTGGCCTTCGGCTACGCCAACGCCTCGTGGACCTTGCGCGCCGACCTCACCGCCGCCTGGGTGTGCCGGCTGCTGCGGCGCATGGCCCGGCGCGGCGCGCGCATCGTCGTCGCCGAGCCTGATGCCAGCGTACCCGCCCGTCCTTTCCTGACGCTGAGCTCGGGCTACGTGCGCCGGGCCGATGCGCTGCTGCCCCGGCAGGGCACGCGCGGGCCCTGGCGGCTGCGCGAGAGCTACGTGGAAGACGCCGCCGCGATGCGCCTGGGCAAACTC
>JBBSUK010000212.1:0-3529 GCA_038234975.1 Burkholderiales bacterium | reverse complement strand
GATGCCGGCGCTGCGCTTGCCGGAGTTCGCGTCGATGCTGCTGCCGACGTCGAACCAGAACCGGTCGCCGCGGATGCCGACGACGCTGCGCAGCCCCGGCAGCCACTGCGTCTGGTTCTCGGCCCACAGCGACGCGCTCGTCTCGCGCACGCGACTTTCCTGCGTCACCGACGCGAGCTGTCGCTCGACGGTGGCGTAGAGGCCGACCGGCGAGAGGCGGTCGTGTCGGGCCTGCAGGCCGATCGTGTTGACCGTGTCGAAGCCGCCGAGCCTCAGGTTCCAGGAGCGGCTCGCGGCGAGCCCGGCCACGGTCCGCCGCTCCGCCTGTTCGAACTGATCGCCTTCGACCGGGTTCTCGAGGAAGTAGGTGAAGTCCGAGTACAGGTTCAGCCTCGAGCGGATCGCGTAGGCGTCGATGCGGAACTCGCCGTTGCCGAGTTGCTGCCGGTGGCGCAGCGACAGGCTGTAGCGCTCGGTCCGGCCGCCGTCGCTCGGGTCGAGCGAGCCGAAGCGGTCGACGAGGCCGCTCTCCACGGCGCGGCGCGGGATCTGGTCGGTGGCGTTCCACGAGGCCGAGTAGCCCATCGCGGTGATGGCGGTCCGGTTCGTGTCGCTGCCGAAGCTGTAGCGCAGCACGCCGTTGCTGCGGTGGAAGCGCTCCGGTTCGTCCCAGGGGCCGTTGTTGTGCGCGGCCTCGACCGCGTAGAGAAGCTGGCCGCCCGATGGCCCGAAGCCGAGCGCGTTCGAGTTGGCGACGAGCGCGCGGGCGTAGCGGTCCTGGCCGAGCGTCACGCTGGCGATGCCGCGCGGCAGTGCGTCGAAGAGGTCGATGCGCGCCGCGCCGGCCGACGAGAAGTCGCCCTCTTCGGCGTAGTACGGTCCCTTGCGGTAGCGGATGCGGTCGACGAGCTCAGGCAGCAGCCAGTTCAGGTCGCTGTAGCCCTGGCCGTGGGCGTGCGTCGGCATGTTGACGGGCATGCCGTCGACGAAGGTCGCGAAGTCGGTGCCGTGGTCGAGGTTGAAGCCGCGCAGGAAGTACTGGTTGGCCTTTCCGTCGCCGCTGTGCTGCGTGACGATGACGCCGGGCACGAACTCGAGCAGCTCGGCCGGCCGTAGCGTCGGCCGGCTCTCGATGAGCTTCGAGGTGACGGTGCCGGCGCTCGCGGCATCGGTCGTGCCGACGCCGTTGAGGTAGTTGCCCTGGACGACGACGTCGGGCAGGCGGTTCGCGGAAGCGGACGATGCCGGGCCGGACGGCGAGGCGGTGGATTGCGCGTTCGCCTGAGCGGCGACGATGGTGCAGGCGAGCGCGACGGCGGCGCGCGCGTGGCGTAGGTGAGACATGGGATCCCCGAGGATGTTGAAGCGTGCATGACAGGGCCCGCGCGGCGGGCAGCGGCTTCAGGCGGGGCGGGGCGGTCGCTCGGGGTGCTCCGGATCGTGCGTCTGCACCGACCACGCCGCGACGGGCGCGGCCGGGCTTCGTGGTGCTTCCAGGGAGAAGGCGAGGCCGGCGAGCGGCAAGGCGAGGAATGCGCTCGTTTCGGATCCTGTCGAGCCGTCGTCTCCGGCGCCATCTGCGATGCGCAGCTCGCCGTCGACGAAGACGACGGTCGCGTCGCTTCGCGGGTGGTGATGCCGCGCGACGGCGCTCCGTGAGGATTCATGCGAGTGGCCGTGCGCCACGGCGGCCACGGCGATGACGACGTGCGGCGCGCGCCGCACGTCGTCGAGCACCAGCGCCGCGCCGGCGGCGGCGTGCTGGTGCGCCGGCCCGACAGCGCGCAGCGCGGCGACCGTGCTGCCTTGCGCGACGATCAGCAGCGCCATCGCCCACGCCACCAGCGGTGAGACGGCGTGCAGGGCACGGAACGCAGGGCGCGGGCGGCGCGGCATCGGCGGCTTTACGGACAGGACGGCGCTGTGGATGCGCCGCCGCGTGCTTCAGCGTGCGTCGGCACAGTCGACCGAGATCCGCTCGCGCGTGCCGTCGTCGCGCAGCCGGACGGCGGTCAGCGCGCCGCCCCAGACGCAGCCGGTGTCGAGCGAGACGAGGTCGGGCCGCTCGAGCCAGCCGAGCGCCGACCAGTGGCCGAAGGCGATCGGTATGGTCGCCGTGCGGCGGCCTGGCGCGTCGAACCAGGCGTGGAGCCCCAGCGGCACGTTGTCGTCCTTGACCGAGAAGTCGAGCGACCCATCGTCGGCGACGGCGCGGATCCGCGTCAGCACGTTGAGCGCGAAGCGCAGTCGGTCGCTGCCGTCGAGCTTCTCGTCCCATCGCGTCGGCTCGTTGCCGAACATCGTGCGCAGGAAGTCGGCGAGCGGTTCGGCACGCAGCGCCCGTTCCAGCTCGCCAGCCAGTTTCATCGTGAGGGCGAGGTCCCACTGCGGCACGACGCCCGCGTGCACCATCAGATGTCCGTGGGCATGCACCGCCATCGGCCGCTGGCGCAGCCAGTCGAGCCAGGCCTCGCGGTCCGGCGCGTCGAGCACGTCGTCGATCGTGTCGCTGCGATGCTTCGGCCGCACGCCCGCCGACGCGGCGAGCAGGTGCCAGTCGTGGTTGCCGAGCAGGCAGACGGCCGAGTCGCCGAGGTCGCGCAACCGTCGCAGCGCGCCGAGCGACGACGGGCCCCGGTTGACGAGGTCGCCGAGCGCGTAGAGGCGGTCGCGCGACGGCGAGAAGGCGATCTCGTCGAGCAGGCGGTCGAGCGCACCGGCGCAGCCCTGGATGTCGCCTAGCAGGTAGACCATGGACGTCCGCTCGGCCGCCCGGAGGACGTCGCTCCCCCTCGGGGGGCAGCGATCGAAGAGAGCGTGGGGGTCTGCACGAACTCGATTCTGCTACGCTGCAACGCCCTGGCCGCCGCGCGTCGCGCATGGATGTCGCCCTCCTGCTGTTCCTGATCCTGTTGAACGCGCTGTTCGCGATGTCGGAGATGGCGCTCACGGCAAGCCGCAAGGCCAGGCTCCAGATCATGGTGGAGGCAGGGGATGCGGGCGCGAAGTGCGCACTGGCGCTGCACGACGACCCGACCCGCTTTCTCTCGGTGGTGCAGGTCGGCATCACCTCGATCGGCATCCTCAACGGCATCGTCGGCGACGCCGCGTTCTCGGGGCCGTTCGCCGGGTGGCTGCACGAGCACTTTCCGCTGTCGCCGCGGGCGTCGCAGATCACGTCGACCGCGCTCGTCGTCATCGGCATCACCTTCCTCACGATCATCTTCGGCGAGCTGGTGCCCAAGCGCCTCGGGATCATGTATCCGGAGGCGGTGGCGCGTGTCGTCGCCCGGCCGATGGAGTGGCTCTCGCTGCTGGCGCGGCCCTTCGTCAAGCTGCTCACGTGGTGCACCGAGGCCACGCTCAGGCTGCTGGGCATGGCCGAGGCGCCCGACCGCAGCGTCACCGAGGAGGAGATCGCGGCCAGCCTCGAGGAAGGGCTCGACGCCGGTGTGATCGAGGCGCAGGAGCACCAGATGGTGCGAAACGTCTTTCGCCTCGACGACCGGCAGGTCGGCTCGATGATGAT
>JBBSUK010000211.1:0-3543 GCA_038234975.1 Burkholderiales bacterium | reverse complement strand
GGCACTCGCGCGCCGCTTCGGCGTACTGGAGCTCGCACAGGCGCAGCGTCGCGTCCTGCGCGTCGAGCAGGCGTCGATGCTCGAGCCGGGCTGCCGCCTCGGCCGACAGGGTCGGTTCAGACGATGCGTCGTCGCCGCCGGCGTCGGCCGCCCGATCCGCCGCCGGCGCGTCGCCCTCGGCGCCTGCGCCGACCCGGGCCTCCCGCGCGACGTCCGCCGGCGCGGCGTCGCTCTGCTCCGGGCTCCAGCGCACGCGCGGCACGCCGAGCGAGCGGATGGTGTCGATCTGCGCCGACGTGGCGATGCGAAAGCTGCTGAGCGGGAACGGATGCGACATCCAGCCGACGTCGAGGTGCACGAACATGCCGACGCGCAGGGCGTGGACGTCGATGCTCTCGGTGGCGACCGCGGCGGCTCTCATGGCAGCGTGTTATCGGCGGTCGCCCTGAACCCTTGATGCGGGCGCGACGGCGGCGTGACGGGCGTCACGGACTGTCGCGCCTGCCACCGCGGCCGCCCGCTTTGGCACACTCGCCGCCATGCCCATACCGCCCCGGACCCAGGTCGCGATCGTCGGCGCCGGCCCGTCGGGCCTGCTGCTGGCCGCTTTGCTCGCCCGCCACGGCATCGAGACCGTCGTCGTCGAGCTGCGCAGCGCCGACTACGTGCTCGGCCGGATCCGCGCCGGCGTCCTCGAGCAGACGACCGCGGAGCTGCTCGACGCCGCGGGCGCCGGCGAGCGGATGCGCGCCGAGGGCCTGTCGCACGACGGCATCGAGTTGTCGTTCGGCGGCGGCCGGCACCGCATCGACATGGCCACGCTGACCGGCGGCAAGCGGGTGATGGTCTACGGCCAGACGGAAGTCACGCGCGACCTGATGGAGCTGCGCGCGCGGCAAGGGCTCGTGACCGTCTACGAGGCCGAGGGGGTCGTGATCGACGGCATCGACGGCGCGTCGCCGGTGGTGCGCTTTCGACACCGCGGCGCCGAACACGCGCTGGCGTGCGACTTCGTCGCCGGTTGCGACGGCTACCACGGTGCGAGCCGACAGAGCGTGCCCGAGGGCGCACTGCGCACCTTCGAGCGCGTCTATCCGTTCGGCTGGCTCGGCGTGCTGTCGGACACGCCGCCGGTCTCGCCCGAGCTCATCTACTGCAACCACGAGCGCGGCTTCGCGCTGTGCAGCATGCGCTCGCAGACGCGCAGTCGCTACTACGTGCAGTGCGCGCTCGACGACGAGGTCGGCAACTGGAGCGACGACGCGTTCTGGTCCGAGCTCCGCTCAAGGCTCGACGCCGAGGCGGCCGACGCGCTGGTCACCGGCCCGTCGATCGAGAAGAGCATCGCACCGCTGCGCAGCTTCGTCGCCGAGCCGATGCGCTTCGGGCGGCTCTTCCTCGCCGGCGACGCCGCGCACATCGTGCCGCCGACCGGCGCGAAGGGACTCAACCTCGCCGCCGCGGATGTCGGCTTCCTCGCACGCGCCTTCGCGGAGCACTACGTCGAACGCAGCGACGCCGGCCTCGACGGCTATTCCACCACGTGCTTGCGCCGCGTCTGGCGCGCCGAGCGCTTCTCCTGGTGGTTCACGTCGCTCATGCACCGCTTCCCCGAGACCGGTGCGTTCGGCCGGAAGATGCAGGTCGCCGAACTCGACTACCTGGTCAATTCCGACGCCGCCTCGACCGCGCTCGCGGAAAACTACGTCGGCCTGCCGCTGTAGCGGTGACCGAAGGCGATCGCCGGCTGAGTTGCGCGAGCGAGACGGTTCAGCGCGCCACCAACAAGCGGCACGCGCCGAAATCGCATCGGATCGCGAGCACCCGACCGTCGGCGCACGGCACCGAATACGTCTCGTAGCCCGGCCCCTTGTCGACCAGCAAGGCGGCGGGCGCGGCAGGGCAAGCCTGCGCGAGGGCGGCGCGTTCGGCGGAGTACGCGTCCTGCCCGCCGGGCAGGCCCCGCAGCGCGGCGACATGCGGTCGGGCCCTCGCGGGCGCGGCGAATTCGGGAACCTGCGGCGGCGGCGATGCAGCAACGGCGGCCGTGGGATCGTCGGCGACCGGCAACCAGTCGCCGGCCGCCGTGCGGACGAACTCGAACCGCAGCGCGCGGCCGTCGACGTCGACCTCGAACCGAACGGTGTCGCCGTCGCGAACCGCACGGTCGCAGCAGCCTTTCAGGATCAACTGCCCCGTCGCCAGCCGCTCGGGCGGGACGATCCGCGCCGTGAGGATCGCGCCGGCCGCGGCGGACCGCGTCTGTGCGCTGTCTTCCAGTTCGCGAAAGCCCGCCTCGGCGAGGCTGCCGGCGACGACGGCGGTGACGAAGCCGTCGGTCGCGTCGCTCACGCGCACCCGGCCGACGCCGGTGTCGACGACCGACACCGTCGGCCGCGCCAGGCCGTACAGCGCAGCGGCCACGGCGACCGCGCCGAGCAGCACCACCGCGATCTGCCCGGCGATATCGCCGGCGCTGCGCTCGGCGGCCTTCTCCTCGCGCGTGTAGAGCGCCACCGGCACGCCGCGGAAGGACGCGCGCACCTGCGCCGGCCCGAAGGCGACGGCGTGGTCTGAGGTGTTCGCGTAGGCGATCGTGAACGTCGGCACGCTGCTCGGCTGGGCGCGAAACGTCGGCGCGACGTAGAGCGCGCCGTCGGCGTCGCGCTCGGAGAGCGTGCCGGCGCCACGCGCTGCCGAGACGGTCTGCGCTGCGTGAAGAGGGCGCGGCGCATACGACACCGGCGTCGCGCAGCCGGACAGCGCGGTCACCGCCGACAACGCGACCGCGATGACCTGGAACCCGCGCGACGCCATGGCGAATTGTCGTCACATGCGACGATCGCGCCGCCCGCTCTTCGCGGCTTCTCTCGCGCCGTAGCGGTCCACGTCCCACCTCCTGCCCGATCCCATGCCCCGACCGTCGACTCCCGCCCAGGCGATCGGCCTGCTCGCCTGGCTGGCCCTCGCCTTGGCCGCCGCCACCGTCGGCGGCATCGCGAGCATCGAGGCAGCCTCGTTCTACGCGCAGCTGATCCAGCCGGCGTGGGCGCCCCCGGCTTCGGTGTTCGGCCCGGTGTGGTCGGTGCTCTACCTGCTGATGGGCATTTCGGCATGGCTCGTCTGGCGGGAGCGCGGTGCGACGACGAGGGGGCCGGGCCTCGCCTTGTTCGTCGCGCAGCTCTCGGCCAACGTGTTGTGGTCGTGGCTGTTTTTCGCCTGGCACCTCGGCGCGTGGGCGTTCGCCGACGTCGTGCTCCTGCTGGCGCTGATCGCGGCGACCATTGCCGTCTTCTGGCAGATCAGCCGGCCCGCCGCGCTCCTGCTGGTCCCCTACCTCGCGTGGGTCGGCTTCGCGAGCGCGCTGACCTGGTCGGTCTGGCAGGCGAACCCCGGCGTGCTGCGCTAGATGTTGATGGTCAATAGGTTGTTCCCGTTCAGTCTGGAAGCGGGAGGCCTATATCCGAGGGCCGAATGGTCTCGACGGTTGTTGTAGTAGTCGAGGAACACTGGCAGCCATGAGGTGCGCTCCTGGCTGTTGAG
>JBBSUK010000210.1:0-3794 GCA_038234975.1 Burkholderiales bacterium | reverse complement strand
GGCCTGGTAGGCGAGCTGCTTGTAGAAGCCGTCGGGCAGCGGCTGGGCGCTGTTTCGGATGCGCTCGGCCGCGACCGTGGCGGCGAACGGCCCGGCGATGTAGGACACGCTGCCGCCGACGTTGGCCCCGGCGGTGCCGTTGTCGGCCGCCTTCTCGCCGAAGTTGGCCGCCAGGTTCACCCGCAACGGCGCCTGGCTGGTGCTGTTGGTGTAGTTCATCGAGTTGTTCCAGCTCCGGTCGCCGAGGACCACGCCGCTGGTTGCGCCGTAGTACTGGCGCACCGCCGGCGAGTAGCTGAACGACTCGCCGAACGGGTTGAAGTGAATCGTCGACAGGTACAGGGGCGACTCGCTGCGGCCGAGCACGGTGGTGCCGAACGCACCCGAGAAGCCGACGTTGGCGTTGCGGCCGAAGTAGGCGTCGGTGGCACTGCGGCCGGAGTTGCCGGTGTCGACGCGAACGTAGGATTCGAGCTTGAGGACGGCGCGCAGGCCACCGCCAAGGTCTTCGGTGCCGCGAAACCCGATGTAGCTGGTGGTCATGTCACCGCTGTTGAGTTCCCAGCGAAAGTCGCCGCCGACCGGGCGCGAGCGGCTGCCCGACGCGTCGATCACGCCGTACAGCACGTACGACGCGGACTGGGCATTCGCGCCTGCGCTCGCACCGAGCGCGGCGACGGCGACGAGGGCGGATGCGACGGCAGGAAAGGTTCGGGACATGCGGGATCCTGTGGCGTTCGCCGGGGCGGCCGTATTCTGGCCCACGTCACAATGAATGCTTGCCTGTCCGAACGATGAAAACAACACCTTGGAGCTGAGCGTCAACGGCGGCGTTCGCGTGCTGGCCGACGAACTCGCCGACCCGCAACTGCCGCTGCTCCATGCGCTGCGCGAGGTGCTCGATCTGACCGGAACGAAGTACGGCTGCGGCATCGGCGCCTGCGGCGCCTGCACCGTCCACGTCGAGGGTCGCGCCGTGCGCTCGTGCGTCACGCCGCTCTCGTCGGTTCGTGGCAAGCGCGTCGTGACGATCGAGGCGCTCGGCGGAGGCGCTGCGCCACATCCGCTGCAGCGCGCCTGGGTCGTGCACCAGGTGCCGCAATGCGGCTACTGCCAGAGCGGCATGCTGATGGCGGCGGCGGCGCTGCTGGCCGGCGGGCGCCGACCGAGCGACGCCGACATCGACGCCGCGATCGACAACGTCTGTCGCTGCGGCACCTATCCGCGCGTCCGCGCCGCCATCCACGCCGCCATCGCCGTCACGGGCGCCGCGCCGTCGGTGCGCGGGTAGCGGCGCGGGGTTCTGACATGCGACGGCGGGCCCTCCTGCTCGGCGGTGCCGGTGCCGCCGGCGCGCTGATCGTCGGCTGGGCCGTGCTGCCGGCGCGCAGCCGGCTCGGCGGCATCGACACGTTGCCGTCGGTCGAAGGCGAGATCGGCCTCAACGGCTGGATCCGCATCGCCGGCGACGGCGGCGTGCGCCTGGCGATGAACCGCAGCGAGATGGGGCAGGGCGTGCACACCGCGCTCGCCATGCTCGTCGCCGAGGAGCTCGACGTCGGCCTCGACCAGGTCACGCTGATCCCGGCCGGCGACGACGCGCTCTACGGCAACGTCGCGATGGTCCTTTCCGGGTTGCCGTTCCATCCGGCCGAGCTCGAGGACGGGCACCGCACGACGATCGTCGGCAGCGGGCAGTGGGTGGTCGCCAAGGTCGCCCGCGAACTCGGCATCAACGCCACCGGCGGGTCGTCGTCGGTGGTCGACGCATGGGACGTGCTGCGCCTGGCCGCAGCGACGGCGCGGTCGCGGCTCGTCGGTGCCGCGTCGCTCGCCTGGAAGCTGCCGGCGAGCGAGTTCAGGGTCGAGCGCGGCGTGGTCAGCCACCCGTCGGGGCCGAAGGCGGGCTACGGCGAGCTCGCCAGGACGGCGCAGGCGACGCCGAGCGGCGACGTGCGCCTGAAACGCCCCGACGAGTGGAAGCTCATCGGCACCGCGGCGCCGCGCATCGACGTCGCGGCCAAGTGCGATGGCTCGGCCGTCTTCGGTGTCGACGTGCGCCCGCCGGGGCTGCTGTACGCCGCGATCCGCCACTGCCCGATGCTCGGCGGCTCGGCCGGCACGGTCGATCCGGCGGCGGCGCTGGCGCTGCCCGGTGTGCTGCGCGTCGTTCGACTCGGGCCGTACGGCGGCTCGACCTCGGCCGTCGCCGCGGTCGGGCGCACCTGGTGGCACGCCAGGCGCGGCGTCGACGCAGTCGCCGTCGACTGGCAGCAGCGGCCGGGGGGCGGGCTCGACAGCGAGGCTATCCGCGACCGGCTGGCGCGCAGCGCGCGGGCGGCGGCGAAGGCCGGCGAGGGCTTCGTGTTCCACGGCGGCGGTGACGGCCCGTTCGCCGCGGGCGCCGGCGAGCGCGTCGTCGAACGCGAGTACGGCGCGCCGTACCTCGCGCACGCCGCGCTCGAGCCCATGAACTGCACCGCACGCGTCGCCGACGGGCGCGTCGAGGTCTGGGTGCCGACGCAGGTTCCGGGGATGGCGCGGGCGATCGCCGCGGAGGCGGCGCAGGTGCCGCTCGACCGCGTCGACGTGCATGTCACCTACCTCGGCGGCGGGTTCGGGCGGCGGCTCGACGTCGATGTCGTCGGCCAGGCGGTTCGCATCGCCGTCGAGTGCGGCGGCCGGCCGGTGCAGCTCATGTGGTCGCGCGAGGAAGATACGACGCACGACTTCTATCGTCCCGCTGGCAGCGCCGTGCTGCGCGCGACGCTCGCCGCCGACGGCTTGCCGACGTCGCTCTCGATCACCAGCGCCGGCGACGCGATCACGCCGCGCTGGATCGAGCGCGTCCTGCCGCACCTCGCAGGCCCCGTCGACACGCCCGACAAGACCACCAGCGAAGGTCTCTACGACCAGGCCTACGCGGTCGCCCGACAGCGCATCGCCCACGTCGCGACGCGCACCGACGTGCCGATCGGCTACTGGCGTTCGGTCGGCCACTCGCACAACGCCTTCTTCTCCGAGAGCTTCATCGACGAGCTCGCGCACGAAGCAGGACAGGACCCGTATGCCTACCGCGCCGTGTTGCTGCGCGATGCGCCGCGCCACCTCGCCGTGCTTCGCCTGGCCGCCGACCGCGCTGGCTGGCCCGGTCGTCCGGGCGCGACGGTGCTGCCGTCTGGCCGGGCGCGCGGCATCGCGCTGCACGAGAGCTTCGGCAGCATCGTCGCGCAGGTGGTCGAGGCGTCGCTGGGCGCCGACGGCCGGCCGCGCGTGCACCGAGTCGTCTGCGCTGCCGACATCGGCACCGTCGTCAACCCGGGCCTCGTCGCCCAGCAGCTCGAAGGCGCGGTGATGTTCGCGCTGAGCGCTGCGCTCTACGGCAGGATCGACATCGAGGGCGGCGTGGTGCGGCAGAAGGGCTACACCGACCAGCCGGTGGTGCGGCTGGCCGAAGCCCCGGCCGTCGAGACGCATCTCGTCGCCAGCACGCGGTCGCCGGGCGGCGTCGGCGAGATCGGCGTGCCGCCGCTGGCGCCGGCGCTCGCCAACGCGCTGTTTGCGCTCACGGGGGAGCGGCAGCGGTCGCTGCCGCTCGGACCGTCGCGGGCTGAGTCGGTTTCAGGCTGACGCGTGCGCGGCTTGCCGCGCGGCTTCGAGCTCGACGCGGGCGGCTTGCGCGACGCGCCTCGACGCCGCGAAGCCGCCCTCGTCGTCGCCCGCATCGGCCGGATAGAGCACCGCCCGCGACGAGCTGACGATGATCGGGCCGGTGGTCGCCGTTTCGTCGCCGC
>JBBSUK010000209.1:0-3900 GCA_038234975.1 Burkholderiales bacterium | reverse complement strand
GGCCCGGCTGCGGCGGCGGCGGCCAGGCCAGGAATCGGGCGAGCTCGAACGGGTTCGCGAAGTTGCGCTCGCAGTCGTCCGCGCCGACGACACGGGCCCGCCACGGCAGGCCCGGCGTCGTCCAGACGACGAGGCGAACTCGGTGCCTCCGGCGCGTTCTGCAGTGCAGCTGGTCATGTGGGCGATCGCTCGGCTGCGATGGAGGCAACCGTAGGGGCAGGCCGTTGCAGGAGCGTTGCAGCAACGCAGCGCCTTACTTCAGTATAATGTAAGGAGCAACCTGAACGGCAAGGAATCACGCCATGATCGTCACGCTCACCAGCAAGGGCCAGCTCACGCTGCCCAAGGCCATCCGCGACCGTTTGCAGCTCGACGCCGGCTCGAAGCTGGACTTCAGCTGGCAGGAAGACGGCACGCTGACGGTCCGGCCGATGCGCTCCGTGTCCTCGCTGTTCGGCATGGTGCGCCGCCCGCCCGGCGTGCCGCCGGCCACCTTGCAGGACTTGAAGGACGCGCGCGCCGATCACGTCGCGGACAAGTACGAGCGCGTGCGGCAGGAGAGTCAGCGAGCGAAAGCGCCGTCGAAGCCATGATCGCCGTCGACACGAACGTGTTGCTGCGCGTCCTGACGCAGGACGATCCGGCGCAGACAGAGCGCGCGGCCAGCCTGATGACCGGTGCCGAGGCCGCCGGCGAGCCGATCCTCGTCAACGACGTCGTCCTCGTCGAGACGATGTGGACCATGTCGCGCCGCTACCAGGCGCCACGCGCCCAGTTGCTGGACATCGCGCGCAGCCTGCTCGACACGCCGAGCTTCGCTTTCGAGCGGCGCGGCAACGTCGAGCGAGCTGTGAGCCTGTTCGAGCGCTCCGATGCCGACTTTTCCGATTGCCTGATCGTCGCCAAGAATGCAGCGGCTGGCTGCCGTTTCACGACGACCTTCGATGCCGAGTGCGCGAAGCTGGCTGGAACGCACGCTGCCTGAATCCCATGACTGAACTCGCCAAGTCCTTCGACCCCGCTGCCATCGAGGCGCATTGGGGGCCCCTGTGGGAGACGTCAGGCGTCTACGAGCCGACGCTCGACGCGTCGAAGCCCTCGTTCTGCATCCAGCTGCCGCCGCCCAACGTCACGGGCACGCTTCACATGGGCCACGCGTTCCAGCACACCATCATGGACACGCTGACGCGCTGGCACCGGATGAAGGGCGAGAACACGCTCTGGGTGCCGGGAACCGACCATGCCGGCATCGCCACGCAGATCGTCGTCGAGCGGCAGCTGCAGGAGAGCGGCCTCTCCCGCCACGACCTCGGCCGCAAGAACTTCACGGCGCAGGTGTGGGACTGGAAGGAGACGAGCGGCTCGACGATCACGCGGCAGATGCGCCGCATGGGCGACTCCGTGGCGTGGAAGTACGAGTACTTCACGATGGACGAGCGGCTTTCGGAGGTCGTCACGAAGACCTTCGTCGCGCTTCATGAGGAAGGCCTGATCTACCGCGGCAAGCGGCTCGTGAACTGGGACCCGGTGCTGCGCTCGGCGGTGTCCGACCTCGAGGTCGAGAACGAGGAACGCGCCGGCACGATGTGGCACATCCTCTACCCGTTCTCCGACGGTCCGCAGCCCGATGCGAACGGGCAGCCGATGCGCGGCATGCACATCGCGACGACGCGGCCGGAGACGATGCTCGCCGACGGGGCGCTGGCCGTCCACCCCGAGGACGAGCGCTACCGGCACCTCGTCGGCAAGCTCGTCGACCTGCCGCTGTGCGACCGCAAGATCCCGGTCATCGGCGACGCCTACGTCGACCCCGCCTTCGGTTCGGGCTGCGTCAAGATCACCGGCGCGCACGACTTCAACGACTACCAGGTCGCAACGCGCCACGGCTTGCCGCTCATCGTCATCTTCACGCTCGACGCGAAGATCAACGAGGAAGGCCCTGCCGCCTACCGCGGCCTCGATCGCTACGACGCGCGCAAGGCCGTGCTGCGCGACCTCGAAGCCCAGGGCCTTCTCGAGAAGGCAGTGCCGCACGCGCACGCGGTCCCGGTCTGCGTTCGCACCGGCCAGGTCGTCGAGCCGATGCTGACCGACCAGTGGTTCGTCGCGATGACCAGGCCAGGGCACGACGGCAGCAGCATCGCGCAAAAGGCGATCGACGCGGTCGGGTCGGGTGCGGTCAGGTTCCACCCCGAGCAGTGGATCAACACCTACGACCAGTGGATGAAGAACATCCAGGACTGGTGCATCTCGCGCCAGCTCTGGTGGGGGCACCAGATTCCGGCGTGGTACGGCGAAGGCGGCGAGACCTTCGTCGCCGAGAGCGAGCAGGCGGCGCACGCGAAGGCGAAGGCCGCGGGCTACAGCGGACCGCTCGTGCGCGACCCTGACGTGCTCGACACGTGGTACTCCTCCGCGCTCGTTCCCTTCTCGTCGCTCGGCTGGCCGAACGACACCGAGGCGCTGAAGCTCTTCCTGCCGTCCTCCGTCCTCGTGACCGGCTACGACATCATCTTCTTCTGGGTGGCCAGGATGATCATGATGACGACGCACTTCACCGGCAAGGTGCCGTTTCGCGACGTCTACATCCACGGCCTCGTGCGCGACCGCGAGGGCAAGCGAATGAGCAAGAGCGAAGGCAACGTGCTCGATCCGGTCGACCTGATCGACGGCATCGCCCTCGAGCCCCTGCTGGAGAAGCGCGCGACGGGGTTGCGCCGCCCCGAGACCGCGCCGGCGGTGAGAAAGGCGACGGCCGCCGAGTTTCCCGACGGCATTCCCGGCTTCGGCGCCGATGCGCTGCGCTTCACCTTCAGCTCGCTGGCCAGCCTCGGCCGCAACGTCAACTTCGACTCCAAGCGCTGCGAGGGCTACCGCAACTTCTGCAACAAGCTCTGGAACGCGACGCGCTTCGTGCTCATGAACTGCGAAGGTCACGACTGCGGCCTCGCCGAGCACACCAAGGCCGAGTGCGCGCCGGGCCAGCCGTTCCACAACTACCTGACCTTCTCGCCGGCCGACCGCTGGATCACCGGCGAGCTGCAACGCGCGGAGGCCGCGGTCGAGCAGGGATTCGCCGAGTACCGGCTCGACCAGGTCGCCAACGCGATCTACTCGTTCGCGTGGGATGAGTACTGCGACTGGTACCTCGAGATCGCCAAGGTGCAGTTGTCGTCATCGGCAAGAGAGGGCGCCGAGAGCGAGCAGCGCGCGACGCGGCGCACGCTGCTGCGCGTGCTCGAGACGACGCTGCGGCTGCTGCATCCGATCGCGCCGTTCATCACCGCAGAGCTGTGGGAGCGCGTCGCCGTCGTCGCCGGTCGCAAGAGCGCCGAGACCGAGCACGGCATCGTGCAGGCCGCGTATCCGAAGGCGCAGCTCGAGCGCGTCGACCCGGCCGCCGACGCCTTCGTGGCGCAGCTCAAGGCGATCGTCGGCAGCGCCCGCAACCTGCGCAGCGAGATGAAGCTGCCGCCGGGGCAACGCGTGCCGATGCTCGCGGTCGGCGACCTCGCCTTCGTCGACGCGGCCAGGCCGTTGCTCGAATCGCTCGCGCGACTCGAGGCGATCGAGCCGTTCGCCGACGACGCCGCGTTCGTCGAGGCGACGCGCGGGTTGCCGGTCGCGGTGGTCGGCGGCACGCGCATCGCGCTGCGCGTCGCCATCGACGTCGATGCCGAGGCCGGTCGGCTCGCCAAGGAGATCGAGCGCCTCGAGCGCGAGCTCGCCAAGGCGAGCGCCAGGCTCGGCGACGAGCGCTTCGTGTCGAAGGCACCCGCAGCCGTCGTCGAGCAGGAGAAACGGCGCCTCGCCGACTTCAGCGAGACCGTGACGCGCCTGCGCGACCAGCGGGCACGGCTCGTGCCGACGGCCTGAGCCGATTCACCTTCCCTTCCCGAG
>JBBSUK010000208.1:0-3939 GCA_038234975.1 Burkholderiales bacterium | reverse complement strand
GCGCCTTCGGCGATCTCGGAGAGGAGTTCGTCGGTGTCGTACATCTCGGCAACGGCTCCCGACAACTGCTCCTGATCGTCGTCGAGGCCGAGGGCACCGGCCAGTGCCGCAACGGTCCCGAAGCCCGCCAGCCCGTAGTGCGTCATCCGCTGGAACTGCGTGATGATCGCCACGTCGAGCAACGGTCCCTTGGCCGGGGCCTCCTCGACCGTGTGCTTCAGGGCTTCAGCGCAAAGGCCCTCCATGCCCTTGCAGTGCTCTTTCGAGACCTTCTCGTCCTGGTTCTCGATCAGCGCCTTGAGGAGCGCCGTGTGATCGGCTATGCCGGCGGGCGCTTCCTTCAGCAGCTGCTGCAGCGTCTCGTCACTGGCCTTGGGCGAGATCTTCTTCAGGACTCGCGCCATCTGGTCGTTGGCGGACCACAGATCCTTCAGCTCATCGACGTACATGTCGAGCAACGATTCCGGCTTGGACATTTCAACTCTCCTGTTGTGTTGGTCGGCGCCGATGGCAACCGGCGTGCCCTGGTGCGCGACCCCGAGAACACCCGCAGAGGCGGGCACGCGGCGTGCTCTAGCCCCCGATCACACTGGAGAGCGCCGATGGAGCAGTCAGGCAAGGTACTCAGGGCGGCGGCAGCCAGCCGTGTGCCGGGGCAGTCAGGGTTCGACTACCTGGTGGTCGGCGCCGGCTTTGCGGGGAGCGTCCTCGCCGAGAGGCTCGCCTCGCAGCTCGACGCGAGGGTCCTGATCGTCGACAAGCGCTCGCACATCGGCGGCAATGCCTACGACCGGCACGACGACGCAGGCATCCTCGTCCATCCCTACGGCCCGCACATCTTCCACACCAACTCCGCCGAGGTCTTCGCCCACCTGTCGCGCTTCACCCGGTGGCGGCCGTATCAGCATCGCGTCCTCGCCAGTGTCGACGGCCAGCTGGTGCCGATCCCGATCAACGTCGACACCGTCAACCGGCTCTACGGCATGTCGCTCACCTCGGCGCAGATGACCGACTGGCTTGCCTCGGTGGCCGAGCCCACCGCCGAGATCCTCACCTCCGAAGACGTCGTCGTCAGCAAGGTCGGTCGCGACCTCTACAACAAGTTCTTCCGCGGCTACACCAGGAAGCAGTGGGGGCTGGACCCGTCCGAGCTCGATGCCAGCGTCACCGCTCGCGTGCCGACGCGGACCAACCGCGACGACCGCTATTTCGAGGACACCTACCAGGCGATACCGCTGCACGGCTACACGCGGATGTTCGAGTCGATGCTGGCGCATCCGAACATCAAGGTCATGCTCAACACCGATTACCGCGAGATCGCCGATCTGCTGCCGTGGCGGCACATGGTCTACACCGGCCCGATCGACGCCTTCTTCAACCACTGCCACGGCAAGCTGCCCTACCGCAGCCTCGACTTCGAGCACGTCAACCTGCCGCAGGCGCAGTTCCAGCCGGTGGGCACCGTGAACCACCCGAACGACTACGCCTACACGCGGGTCACGGAGTTCAAGCACATCACCGGCCAGCACAACGCGTCGACGTCGATCGTGTACGAGCATCCGCGCGCCGACGGCGACCCGTACTACCCGATCCCCAGGCCCGAGAACGCGCTGCTCTACGAGCGTTACCGGGCCGAGGCCGACCGGCTCTCCGACGTCACCTTCGTCGGTCGGCTCGCCACCTATCGCTACTACAACATGGACCAGGTCGTGGGCCAGGCGCTGGCCGCGTTCAAGCGGATACGCGAGCGCGACGAAGAGCGGGCGGCCACGGTCGTCGCGCCGGTCGCCGCCAACGAGGCCCATGCCGTCCCCGCCTGACACGCCGCCGCTGCTGCGCGGCCACTGGATGGCGGGTTTCGAAGGCGCCGACCACCTCAACATGCACGGCCAGCCGCTCGACATGGTCGGCATTGCCGGCCATGCCCAGTCGCTCGACGCCGACTATGCGCGGGTGAGCGGACTCGGCATGCGCGTGGTGCGGGAAAGCATCGGCTGGCGCCTCGCGGAGCCGAGCGGCGGCGGCCGCTTCGACTTCGTTCGGGCGAGGGCGATGGCCTCTGCCGCCGAGCGGCACGGCGTGCAGGTCCTGTGGACGCTCATGCACTACGGGACGCCGCCCGACGTCAGCCTGCTCGACGACGCCTTCATCGCCCGCTTCGCCGACTACGCCGGGGCAGCGGCGCGGGAGCTGCGCGGCAGCCAGGAGCTGGCGCCGATCTACACGCCGATCAACGAGATCAGCTACCTCGCCTGGGCGGTCTGCGAGACGAGTGCGATCGCGCCCTACATCGGCGACCGCGCCGACCCGCGCCACGTGCCGATGCCCGACGGCTTCGACGTCAAGCGCCGCCTGGTGCGCGCCACGCTGAAGGCGATGGAGGCGATCCGCGCCGAGGATCCGCGTGCGCGCTTCCTGCACATCGACCCGATCGTGCACATCGTGCCGCCGGCCGAAGCCGACGCGGCGCTCGTCGCGGAGTCGCAGCGCTTCCGCGAGTTCCAGTGGCAGGCGTGGGACATGATCGCCGGGCGCCTCGAGCCCGATCTCGGCGGCTCGCCAGGCGCGCTCGATCTCGTCGGGCTCAACCACTACGTCACCGCGCAGTGGGAGTTCGGCAGCGGCGACACGCTCGCCTGGCCGACGGGCGACAGGCGTCGATTGCCGCTGCGCCGGCTGCTGCGCGAGGCGGCCGACCGCTACCAGCGCCCGCTTCTGCTGGCCGAGACGGGACACGTCGGCGACGAGCGCGCCGCCTGGCTGCACGAGGTCGACGCCGAGGTGCGAGCGGCGCGGCGCGACGGCGTCGCGGTGCTCGGCGTGTGCCTCTACCCGATCGTCGACCGGCCCGACTGGAACGACACGACCGATTGGCACCGCTGCGGCCTGTGGGACGCCGCGCCGGGCTCGGCAGACGGCCTGCAGGCGAGCCGCGCCGCCGGCTTCCAACCCGGACGCCACATCGACCACGCCTACGCCGCAGCGCTGGCCCGTTGCACGCGAGCGCCCTGGCCGTCGGTGCGGCCGGCCCCGGCACGCGCCGCCGAAGCCGCGTGTGACGCGGCATGAACGACCGCAGGAACGACAGCATGAACGCTCGCATGAAAAAGACGCTCCTCGTGTTCTCGCATCTGCGCTGGAACTTCGTCTACCAGCGGCCCCAGCACCTGCTGTCGAGGCTCGCCGACCGCTACCACATCGTCTTCGTCGAAGAGCCGGTGCGGCGTGACGAACACGACGGGGACGACCGCCTCGATCTCTCGGTCGTCGAGCACGGCATCACCGTCGTGACGCCGCGAACGACCGTCGCCGAGTGGGGGTTCCACGACGCCCAGATCGCGCGCATCGGCCCGCTGCTGGAACGGTTGCTGCAGCGCGTCGGCCGTTCCGACCTGCTGGTGTGGTTCTACACGCCGATGGCGCTGCCGCTGCTCGACCGCTTCGACGCGGCGCTCGTCGTCTACGACTGCATGGACGAGCTGTCGGCGTTCCTCGGCGCGCCGCCCGAACTCGTGCAACGCGAAGCGAAGCTGATCGCGCTCGCCGATGTCGTGCTGACGGGTGGCCCGAGCCTGCACGAGGCGAAGCGGCATCGGCATCCGAACGTGCTGTGCCTGCCGAGCAGCGTCGACGCCCCGCATTTCGCCGGCGGTGTGCCCGACGACAGCGACGTGGCGCGCGAGGCGGGGGCCCTGCAGTCGGGCATCGGCCGGCCGCGCATCGGCTTCTTCGGCGTGATCGACGAGCGGCTCGACATCGCACTGGTCGCGCACCTGGCCGATGCGCACCCCGACTGGCAGATCGTCATGGTCGGCCCGGTCGTCAAGATCGACGCGGCGGACCTGCCGCGGCGCGACAACATCCACTGGCTCGGCCAGCGCAGCTACGCCATGCTCCCCTACCTGCTGCACGGGTGGGATCTCTGCATCCTCCCCTTCG
>JBBSUK010000207.1:0-3954 GCA_038234975.1 Burkholderiales bacterium | reverse complement strand
CAAGATGTCCGCGCTGGGCGCTTGCATGCGCAAACTCGTCCATCTCTGCTTCGGGGTGCTCAAGTCGGGCGAAGACTATCGCTCGCCAGACGCCCGCGAAGCACGGAAATCTTGACATTCAAGACGGTATCTACATCCCGATGGCGCGAGGCTTCGTCTACCTGGCGGCCGTCATCGACTCGCACAGCCGCAAGGTGCTCGCATGGCGGCTGTCGATCTCGATGGATACGGCGTTCTGCACCGAGGCTGTCGAGGAGGCGATTGCCAAGTACGGCAAGCCCGAGATCTTCAACACCGACCAGGGAAGTCAATTTACGAGCAGTGCGTTCACCGGCCTGCTGCACGGCCACGGCATCCGTGTCTCGATGGACGGCAAGGGCTGCTGGCGCGACAACGTGTTCGTCGAACGCCTGTGGCGCTCGATCAAGTACGAGGAGGTCTACCTGCATGCCTACGAGACCGTGAGCGCCGCACGCGAAGGCATCGGCCGATACATCAACTTCTACAACAACCGCAGGCCGCACTCGAGCCATCAAGCTCGAACTCCGGACGTGGTGTACTTCGCATCGCTGCCTCAGCCTTCGGCCGAAGCGGCCTGACCCCGCAGGGTCCACTTAAAAACCTTCGAGATCTGTTCAGACCGGTGGGGCCAGCTTTTCATTGCGGTGTCGGCAGTCGCTATCGTTGCGTACGTGTTCTGGTGGCATGTTGGTTTCGCCTTGATCTTCCTTTCACGAGGTGATTCTATTAATGTCGCGCTGTATAGGCGCTACATCTCGTCGTTCCTGTTCAGACCCGGGCTGGAAGTACCAACCTACATTCAGATGTTCGGCATTGCATTTGCCGCCCTGTCAGTACTGTTGTTGTGCGGTATTCGCGCCCGTCGCAGCAGGGCGCTTGCCTAACCGGGTGGACTGCACCACCCTGGTCGGATCGCAGCCCGGTCTTCTCGCTCGCCAGTGACGCCTTGCCCCGTTCGAGCCGATCCGCTACGGTCGGCTCGAATCAACGTCAGACCCAGCCCAGCGCCCCCACGACCGCGCCGATCGCCACCAGCCACATCGGCCCGACCCGGGTCCGCATCGTCGCCACGACGGTGAGTGCCACCAGCGCGATCGCGCCCCAGCGGTGCGACTCGCTGACGACGTAGGGGCGGGCGAGCACCCATCCGGTGGCGACGAGCAGGCCGATCGTGATCGGCGTGACGCCGCTCGAGAACGAGCGAACCGCCCGTGTGTCGCGACGCCGCATGCCCCATCGGCTGGCGGCGATGGTCAGGATCGCCGACGGCACCAGGATGCCGCTCATCGTCGCGAGCATCCCGACCGGGCCGGCGATGTTCCAGCCGACGACGGCGACGAACAGCACGTTCGGGCCCGGCGCCGCCTGCGCGAGCGCGACCGACGCCGTGAACTGCGAGCCGGTCAGCCAGCCGTGCTCGACGACGACGTAGCGCTGCATCTCCGGCGCGACGGCGATGGCACCGCCGATGGACAGGAGGCTCAGCAGCACGAAGTGGCCGAACAGGCCGAGAAGATCGGCCCAAGGCAGCACCGCATGGTTCATTCGCGCCGCTCTCCCCAGGCGCGCCAGGCGAGCGCGATGGCGACCGTGCCGAGCCCGACGAACACCCACAGCAGCGGCCAGCGCAGCGCACCGATGGCGATCGCCGTCACCGTGGCGATCGCGTAGGCCACGGGCTGCCCGAGCCGGCTCGTGCGCAGCGTCGCCGAGAGCTTGAATGCGGTGCCGAGGATCAGGCCGGCCGCCACGGCGCCCATTCCGCGCAGTGCACCGGCGACGGCTGGCACGCTCGACAGCTCGGCATAGGCGACGGTCAGCGCCATGACGACGATCAGCGGCACGCCGAGCATGCCGCCGAGCGCGGTCACCGCGCCGCGAACGCCGAAGCAGCGGTCGCCGAACATCAGCGCGAGGTTGACGACGTTCGGCCCGGGCAGCACCTGTGCCGTCGCGAGCATCTCGACGAACTGCTCGCGCGTCATCCAGCGCGTGCGCTCGACGAGCTCGCGCTGGGCGATCGGCAGCACGCCACCGAAGCCCTGCAGCGCCATCCGGGTGAAGACGAGGAAGAGTTCGCCGAGCGAGCGCGGCGCGACGGTGCCGTCGCCCGCCGGAACCGGCTCCGGCGGCGCTGCGGGCCTCACGGCAAGCGGGCGTCGGATACGGCTGCGGCTGTGGCTGCGGCTGCGGCGGCGGCAGGGAACGCGGCGTGCTGCTGCACCGTT
Source organism: Burkholderiales bacterium (assembly GCA_038234975.1). GTDB lineage: Bacteria > Pseudomonadota > Gammaproteobacteria > Burkholderiales > Burkholderiaceae_C > Schlegelella_A. Next base: position 1,705 of record JBBSUK010000207.1, on the reverse strand, counting down.
GCCGACGCGCTGCGTCGGCGCATCGCCCAGACGCTGACGCCGACCGCGGCGACCACCCAGCACAGCCCGACCCAGCTGAGCGAGGCGTAGCCGCGGTGCGCCAGCAGCCAGCCGCCGCTGGCCGCGCCGGTCGCCTGTCCGAGGTAGATCGCCGATGTGTTCAACGCCAGCATCGCGGAGGCGAGGGCAGGCGCCGCGGCCTGCAACCGGGCCTGCTGCGCCGAGTTGCTGGAAAAGCAGCCGAACGCCCACGGCACGAGCGCCAGGCCGATGCCGACGATGCCGCCGGCAAGCGGCCACAACGCGAGCGACAAGGCGATCAGCGCCACCAGCCAGGTGGCCGATCGATCGATGCCGACACGGCCGATGCAGCGCGTCAGGATCACGTTGCCGGCGAGGCCGAAGACGCCGAACCAGGCGAGCAGCAGCGCCGCCTGCGTCGCCGAGGCGTGCAGCACCTCGCGGAAGTACGGCATGAAGTACGAGAAGAGCGTGAACTGGCCGGCGCCCGAGAGGAAGGTGACGGCGACGATGGCCATCAGCAGCGGGCTGGTGAACGCCGCCTTCCACGCCGCGAGCGACAGCGCCGCGGGTCGGACGCCGTCGGGCATCACGGCATGGACCCAGACCGCGGCGACCAGCGCCAGCACCGCGACGACGATGAAGGCGCTGCGCCAGCCGTGGGCGTCGCCGAGCCAGGCCGCCGCCGGCAGCCCGATCACCGAGGCGAGCGACCAGCCGAGGAAGATGAAGGCGATGTCGCGGCCACGGTCGGCCGGAGGCGCCATGAAGCCGATCGCCGCCGCTGCCTGCGGCGTGAAGACGGCGGCGCCGAGCAGCGTCAGTGCGCGCAGCGGCAGGAGGGCCGCGTAGCTGGGCGCCAGCGCGCAGGCGGCGTGGCCCGCCGCGTAGAACACCAGGCTGGCGGCGAGCAGCCGGCGCCGATCGAAGGCGGCGACCCAGCCCGCCAGAAGCGGCGCGCCGAAACAGACGGTGGCCGCGCCGACGGCGATCAACTGGCCGGCGATCGACACCGAGACGCCGAGCGAGCGGGCCAGGTCGTCGAGCGTGCCGGGCGCGACCATGATGCCGAAGCCGATCACGAAGTTGCCGAACATAAGCGCCCAGCGCGCCGCGGTCATGGCGCGGCCTTCAACGCAGCACTTTCAGGGCTTCGGGATTGACGAGGTTGGTCGGCCGGCCTTCGATGAAGGCGACGACGTTGGCGAACGCGGCCTGGAAATACAGCTCGTAGCTGTCCTGCTCGACATAGCCGATATGCGGCGTGCAGACCGCGTTCTCCAGGCGCAGCAGCAGCTGGCCCTGCAGGATCGGCTCGCTCTCGTAGACGTCGACCGCGACCATCCCCGGCCGGCCGCGGTTGAGTGCCGACACCAGCGCGCCGTCCTCGATCAGCTCGGAGCGCGAGGTGTTGACGAGCAACGCCGTCGGCTGCATCCGCGACAGCAGCTCGAGGTTGACGGCGCCGCGCGTTTCGTCGACCAGGCGCAGGTGCAGCGACAGGACGTCGGCGTCGTCGAAGAGTTGCTCGCGACTGGACGCGGCCTCGTGGCCGTCGTCGCGTGCGCGCACCCGCGACGTGTCGCTGCCCCAGACGACGACGCGCATGCCGAACGCCTTGCCGTAGCCGGCGACGATCTGGCCGATCTTGCCGTAGCCCCAGATGCCGAGCGTGCGGCCTTTG
>JBBSUK010000206.1:0-3981 GCA_038234975.1 Burkholderiales bacterium | reverse complement strand
GGCGTCGCGCAAGGCTCGCACGACTCGCCCGCCGAGCGGTCCCGCGCCGACGACGACCGCACCGCGGCGCGACAGCGGGCTCGAGGTGTGCCTGGCCACGAGGACATGGCCGAGCCATGTCACCGCCCACAGCACCATGGGCGTGGCGATTCCCCACGCCAGCAGGACGTTGGGCTCGAAGAGGTAGAAGCTGCGCGTCGCCCAGCCGCACAGGGCGAGGATGGCGAGCAGCATGGCCCACGAGTAGACGATGTCGACGGCGGCGCCGAGCAGGTTGTCGCGGAAACGGTTGCTGCCGGGAAACGACAGCGCCAGGACGAGCAGGCACAGCGTCAGCGCCGCGCGGTCCATCGACTCGCCCATCGACAGCGTCGACGCCACGAACACCGCGACGATGAGGCAGGGCTCCATCAGGGCGGCGATCAACGCCGCTACCGACTGCGGTGCGCTGAAGAAGGTTCGCTTTTGGGAGTCGTCGAACATCGTGGGCAGCGGCCTCGTCCGGCACCGCTCTCTGGCCGCTGTCGCGGGCGAAGCCGCGGGTCGTCAGGGAGCGCTCGGCTGCGCCCTCCGGCCGCGTCCGAACAGGCCCAGGCGCTGCGCTTCCAGCGCCGCTTCCGCACGCGAACTGACGTTGAGCTTGCGGTAGATCTGCTTGACGTAGTCGGAGATCGTGTGTCGCGACAGGTTCAGCTGCAGCGCGATCTCGGGAAGCGTGTACCCCTTGGCGACACGAAGCAGCACGTCGTTCTCGCGATCGGTGAGGACGACATGCGGCACGTTGCGTGCCTGCTCCCGCTGCGTCGAGCGCGACGCGAAATGCGCCATCACCCGGCGCGCGATCGCCGGCGACAGCGGCGGCTCGCCCTGGCTCATGCGCCGGAACTGCTCGACCAGCACCGGTGCCGCCTGGTCCTTCAGCAGGTAGCCGAACGCGCCGGCCTGCAGGGCGGGGAAGAGGTGGTCGTCGTCATCGTGGATGGTCACGACGACGGACTGCGCGTTCGGCTGCAGCTCGCGCAGCCGCGCCACGACATCGACGCCGGAGCCGTCGGGCAGGCCGAGGTCGATCAGGGCGTAGTCGTAGGCGTGCTTCTCGACCAGCGCCAGCGCTTCGTGGACGCGCGTCGCGTCGACGAACTGGACGTCGGGAAACACCTGCGCGGTCTGCAGCTTCAGCCACGCAGCGGCTTCGGGGATGTCTTCGAGCAGCAGGATGCGGGGCACGGGGTCTCGCTTGGATCGCACGTACGCAACGCGCGCCGCGCAGCGATGGATGACGGTTCGCATCGTAACGCCGGCACGGAGCGTGGATCACACCGGCACCGTTAGCGAAATCACGACACCCTTTCCTGGGTATGACTCGACAAGGCACTGCCCGCTCAGTCCCTTGGCGCGCCGCTTCATGCTGACCATGCCCAGGCCCCCGTCGAGGTCGCCGGCGATGCCGTGACCGTCGTCCTTGACCGTGAGCCGGACCGCGCCGTCGGCCATCCGCAAGCGGACCTGACAGTGGCGTGCGCCGCTGTGTTTGATGACGTTGCTCACCGCTTCGCGCAAGATGCGGGTAAGTTGCATGCAACAGCGCGCCGACAGCATCGGCGAATCGCTGAACGGCTCGGTCTCCCAGTGCGGCTGGATACCGGCCTGCTCGAGCCGGCCGACGACTTCGGCGCGCCAGTCGGCGATCGCATCGTCGAGCAGCACCGACCGGCCGGCCAGGCCACGCACCGACAGGCGCATCTCGTCGAGCGCCTCGCGTGCGAGGTCAGGCAGGCGCGACGTGTCGGAGGTGTGAACGATGGTGAGCAGCTTGGCGCCCAGATCGTCGTGCAGGTCGGAGGCGATCCGCTTGCGCTCCTGCTCGGCGAACTGCCCCACCCGCTGCGCGGTCAGGGAGGCGACCGTCGTCTCCATCGTCTCCATCAGCCGGTGCCACTCGCCGACGAGCCGGTTGCGGTCGTGCTCGAGCTCGCGAAGCGCCCGCGCGAACATGAGGAACAGCCTCACCCCGATGAGGCCGAAGGCGACCGGGATCCAGGCGGTCGTGATCGGCAGCACGTTCGGCTCGAACCAGCCCCACTGCCTGCCGACCGCGAACGTGGCCGACGCGGCACCGGCCGCGGCGATGGCAACCGCCGGCACCTGATCGGTCCAGCGGCGGCGACGGGCCGCGCGCAGGTACAGGCACAGCAGCACGAAGAGCTCGACGGCGAGCACGGCGTACCAGATGCGCGTCGCGTCGAACAACCGCTCCGGGCCCACCGCCAGCAGCGACAGCGGCATCGCCACCCACTGCACTGCAGCGAGCGACTCGACGACGCGCGACCGCGCCGCCGCGAAGCTGAGCAGGAACTGTGCGACCAGGCCGAGCAACACCGCCCACCCCGACGCCAGGATGTACTCGGTCGCCGCGTTGCTCCAGGGCAGCTCGCGAGCCGAATCGACCAGCGTGTAGACGACCCAGGCCAGGCACAGCCAGCCGAGGTGGGAGAAGTGGACCTCGCGCTTGTTGAGCCAGCCGACCGCGATCAGCACGCAGCCGAGCCCGAGCAGCGCCAGGCTCGATGCGTCGGTCCAGGTCACCTTCCAGAACCAGGCTGCTTGATGCTCGCTGCGCAGAACGGCCTGCGGCCCGATCTGCAGGCGTGACAGCCAACCCGCCGCCTCCACCGAAGCAACGGCGGACAGCGCGTGGCCACGCACGCGCAGGTCGAGGACGTTCTCGCCCGGGCGCAGCAGCGCCGACGGCAGCGCGACGAGCTGTGGGCGCTCGCAGTTGCGCGTCACCGGCTCGGTCATGCGGCCGGCGCTGAAGACGAGGAAGCCGTTCAGTTGGATCTGCACGTTGGTGCAGACGCGTTCGATGTAGACCGCGAGGAGGTCGTCGGTCGGCATCCGGCCACCGAGCCGAAACTCGGTCCGGTACCAGACGCTGCCGTTGTACCCGGGGCGGGTGTCGGCCCAGCGGTCGGGCAGCGCCACCGTGCGCACCGCCACACCGGTCGGAAACGACGCGGCATCACTCTCCGCGACGAGGGCGCGGTCGATGACGACGGCTGCTTCGCCGGCGGCGAGCGCCGCCCGCGGCTGCAACGCTGCGAGGATGGCGAACAGCAGCGCGAGCGCGAAGCCTCGCTGCCACCGAACGTGGCACGCGCCCCCGTAGGTGGCGGATCGCGAAGGCGCGGGCGGCTGCATCCGCCGATTGTGCGAGCCCGATGCGGACTCTCCGCCCGGCCGCGGCCGGGCGGCTTTCAGCAGATCAGGCCTTGCGCGCGGCCGCCTGACGGCGGCGGGCCAGGGCGCCGACACCGACCAGGCCCGCCAGCATCAGGGCGACGGTCGAGGGTTCGGGCACCGGGGCATAGATCACGTCCTGGTGGGTGCCGCTGTCGAGCACGCCGACCATCGGGCCGGGGCTGGCATTGGCCAGCGCGGCCAGCCAGTTGCCTGCCGTCATCAGGGCGCCGGAGGTCGCGGCCGTGCCGCCGACGAAGGTCGCTGCGCCGCTGCCGACGTTGTACGCGCCGCCGGTCTCGTAGGCGATCTCCCAGACCGCGATCTGGAACGCCGCTTCGGTGACCGAATTGGTGACCATGCCGGCGAACATGCCGTACAGGCGCGACAGGTCGGCGAGCGCACTGGTGTTGGCGAACACATGGCTGCCGGTGGCGGGCGTGTAGTCGGTGTACGGCGCGCCGAAGGTGATCGTCTGGTACAGATCGACGCAGTAGCTGGTGAACGACGGGCCGCCGTTGAGCACGGTGGTGAACCCACCGGCGCCAACCGTGCCGCTGACCGTAGGAGTCGGCGTCACCTGGCCGGGAACGGTGAAGGTGACGGTCTCGGACCCGTGCGCATAGCCCGAGAACGTGACGTCGTCGGCCTGTGCGGCCGTGCACCAGGCGCCGGCGGCGATGGTAAGTGCGGTGGCGATGTGCTTCATGTCGTGCTGACCTGTGTGGCTCGCTTCCCGGG
>JBBSUK010000205.1:0-4067 GCA_038234975.1 Burkholderiales bacterium | reverse complement strand
TTGGCCGGGATGCCCAGACCCTCGGCCATGGTCCCCGGGGTCATGCCGCCCGGTCCGGCCACGACCAGCGCGCGGAAGACCTGCAGGCGCACGGGCTGGGCCAGTGCAGCGAGGGAGCGGATCACTTCTTCTTGTTCCACACTTCTAGTGTATTGGAATAATAGATGCGCGTCAACGGGGCGAACGGTCGCAGGCGCGCACCTCGATGATGTCGCCGTTGCCGGCGCGCGGCGCGAGCTCGGATAGCGGTTGGCACGTGCCGTCGTGGCAGAGGCGGTAGCCGGCGGTGTAGACCGAGTGCGTCAGGCGCAGTTCGGGCAGCGGTGGCAGGTGCGGGTCGTAGTGCCACACGCCGTTCTCGAAGCGACTGCCGGCCGGCGCCTCCATGCCAGCGCCACTGCCGCGCACGCGCGCCTCGGTGAGCACGAGCGAACGGCCGTCGACGCGATAGTCCTCTTCCCAGAGGATCTTCTCGATCGAGTGCGTCCAGACGAGGGTGAAGGTGTCGAGCGCGAGCGCCACCACCAACCCGCCGGCGGCAACGCAGACGGGCATCAGCCTGCCGTCGGCCTCACGTCAGCTCATGCGGTGGGCACGGGCGCCACCGTCTTGCGCCCCGACCACACGTTCCACGCGATCACGATCGCGGCCAGCCCGAAGCCGAGCTCGTCGGTGATCGGAACGGCCGCCACGAGGAGCCCGGCGGCGACGACGGCGAGCACCCGCGGCACCGTGCCCATCGGACCGCGCAGGTAGCCGATCACGGCCGCCCCCCACATCACGACCGCGAGGATGGCCTTGAAGGCGACGTAGGCGACGCCGATCCACGTCCAGTCGCCTTGCAGCATCAACGACGGGTCGTAGATGGCGATGTAGGGCACCGCGAAGCCGGCGATCGCGATCTGCGTCGCCTTGATGCCGGTCTTCATCGGCGACGCCTTCGAGATCGACGCGGCGGCGAACGCGGCGAGCGCGACCGGCGGCGTCAGGTCGGCCATGATCCCGAAGTAGAAGACGAACATGTGGCTGACGATCAGCGGCACGCCGAGCTTGAGCAGCGCCGGCGCCGCGATCGAGCTGGTGATGATGTAGTTCGGGATCGTCGGGATGCCCATGCCGAGGATCAGGCAGACGAGCATCGTCAGCACCAGCGACAGGAACAGGCTGGTCTCGCCGACGGCGAGGATGAAGCCGGCGAAGCTCGACGCCGCGCCCGTCAGCGTGAGCACGCCGATGATCACGCCGACCACCGCGCAGGCGATGCCGACTCCGAGCGCCTGCTTGGCACCGTCGACGAGGCTGGCGCGCAGCGACAGCAGTGTCTTGCGGCCGCCCTTGATGAAGAAGCACGCGGCCACCAGCACCCCGATCAGCAGCAGGATCGGCTGGATGCCCCACTGCAGGAACGAGGAAGCGCCGATGCCGACGGCGAGCCAGAAGGCGTAGCGAAACGCCGTCTGCGAGACCCGCGCGGCCAGCGCCGTGCCGAGCACGAGGATCGCGGTCAGCGCCAGCCCGACCATGCCGGCGAACATCGGCGTGAAGCCGTGGAACAGCATGTAGACGAGCGCGGCCAGCGGCAGCACCAGGTGCCAGTGCTCGGCGAGCGCCTTCCACGGGTTCGGGCACTGGTCCTTCGGCATGCCCGTCAGGTTCTTGCGGCCGGCCTCGAGGTGGACCATGAGGAAGGCGGTGAGGTAGTAGAGGAACGCCGGGATGACGGCCGCCTTGACGATGTCGGCGTACGGCACGTTCAGCGTCTCGGCCATGATGAAGGCGACCGCGCCCATCACCGGCGGCATGATCTGCCCGCCCATGCTCGACGTCGCTTCCACGGCGCCGGCGAAGACCGGCGAGTAGCCGAAGCGCTTCATCAGCGGGATCGTGAACTGGCCGACGGTGAGCACGTTGGCCACGCCGGATCCCGAGATCGTTCCCATCAGGCCCGACGAGATCACCGCGACCTTCGCCGGCCCGCCGGTGGTGTGGCCGACGAGCCCGAGCGCGAGGTCGTTGAACAGCTTGATCATCCCGGCGTGTTCGAGGAAGGCGCCGAACAGGATGAACAGGAAGATGTAGGTCGCCGAGACCAGCGTCGGGATGCCGAAGATGCCCTCGGTGCCGAAGGCGAGCTGGTCGACGATCTGCGAGTACGCGTACGGCCGGTGCGCGAGCTCGCCCGGCAGGTACTGACCGAACAGGCCGTAGAGCAGGAAGATCGCGCAGACGATCGGCAGGGCGATGCCGAGCACGCGCCGGGCCGCCTCGAAGACGAGGATGACGATCGCCGTGCCGACGACGATGTCGGTCATGGTGGGGTCGCCGGCGCGCTGGATCAGGTCGGCTTCGAAGAACCACTGGTAGAAGCCGAGCGCGAAGCCGCCGAACGCCAGGGCCCAGTCGAACGCCGGAATCCGTGTCGCCTGGCCGCCGCGCTTGACCAGCGGGTAGAGCAGGAAGATCAGCAGCAGCAGGAAGCCGACATGCAGCGAACGCATGATCAGGCTCGACAGCGGCGCGAACGCCGCGACCGTGAGCTGGTAAGCCGAGAACAGCAGCGCGCAGGCGCCGACGAACGCGAACGCCGCGCTGCCGAGGCGGCGCTGCATTCCGTGCTCCTGGAACTCGTCCGAGGCCGCTGTCTCGCCGGCCTGCGCCGCGCTCACGTGAGGCGCCGCTGAAGGTGCAGGGGCCGCCTTACTTCAGCATGCCCACTTCGCGGTAGTACTTCTCCGCGCCGGGGTGCAGCGGCACCGGCACGCTCTTGATCGCGGTCTCCTTCTTGATCGCCTTGCCGGCCGCGTGTGCGGCGACGAGCGCATCGAGGTTCTCCCACAGCGCCTTGGTCATCTTGTAGACGGTGTCGGTCGAGACGCCTTCGTGGGTGACGAGGAAGTTCTGGATCGCGACCGACGGGACGGCCGTCTTCTGGCCCTCGTAGGTGTTGGCCGGGATCATCGCCGGCTGATAGGCGGCGTCGCCGATCTTGGCGACCACGTCGGCCGGGATTTCCACGACGACGATCTTCATCGCCGCCGCCAGATCGCGCAGCGCCGAGACGCCCAGGCCCGCGGACTGCAGGGTGACGTCGAGCTGGCGGTTCTTCATCAGCTCGACCGACTCGCCGAACGGCAGGTACTCGACCTTGCCGAGGTCCTTGTAGCTGATGCCGGCCGCCTTGAGCACGGCGCGCGCATTGAGCTCGGTGCCCGACTTCGGCGCCCCGACCGAGACGCGCTTGCCCTTGAGGTCGGCCAGCGTCTTGATGCCCGAGTCGGCGCTGGCGACGATCTGGATGTAGTTCGGGTAGATGCCGGCGATGGCGCGCAGCTTCTTCAGCGGCGTGGCGAAGCCGGCCTCGGCGTCGCCCTTGTAGGCGTCGGAGAGCGCATCGGCGAGCGTGAACGCGATCTCGCCGCGGCCGGCCTGCAGCAGGTTCAGGTTCTCGGCCGAGGCCTTGGTCGACTGCACCGCGACCTTGGCCTCGGGCAGCGCCTTGCCGTAGATCTGGCTGAGCGCCACGCCCATCGGGTAGTACACGCCGCTCGTGCCCCCAGTGAGCACGTTGATGAACTCGGCCGCGTGAACGGGGAGGGCGAAGCCGGCAGCAACCGCAGCAGCGACGAGGAAGCGGGGAAAGAAACGAGACATCAAGCGGCTCCTAACGTGTGGTTGTGGTGGGCATCGTGGGCGTTGCCGGCAGTGTGCCCGTCGGCGCCGTCGGCGGCATTGTCGGGCGCCTGATCGGTGGCATTGTCGGCGGACTGGTGGTAGGCGCGTTCGGCGGACTGGTGGTGGGCGCCGTCGGGGGCCTGCTCGGCGTCGTCGTCGGTGGCCTGGTCGGTGGCGTTGTCGGCGGTCTGGTCGGCGGCGTTGTTGGCGGTCTGGTCGGCGGCATGCCCGGTGGCACGCCGGGAGGCATGCCCGGAGGCGTACCTGGAGGCATTCCCGGAGGCGTGCCCGGGGGCGTACCTGGAGGCATTCCCGGAGGCGTGCCCGGGGGCGTACCTGGAGGCATTCCCGGAGGCGTGCCCGGGGGCGTACCTGGAGGTGTGCCCGGAGGCGTG
>JBBSUK010000204.1:0-4089 GCA_038234975.1 Burkholderiales bacterium | reverse complement strand
ATCCGCCGTGCCGGTTGCGGTGCAGTGGCTCGCGGCGCTCGCGCTCGGCGCCGCGGCCGCCGCCGTCGCCGCCGGCCTGGTCGCGTACGCGCTCGGCGACGCGCGCGCCGTCGGCCTGGGCAGCCTCGTCGGCGTCGGACCGGCGCTGGCCGGCGCGGCGATCGCCGGCGTGATGTTCGAGTGGCTGCGGCTGCGCGCGCAGGCCACGTTGCCGGCCGAGACGACGGCACGGCTCGCCGAGTTGCAGTCCCGCATCCGTCCGCACTTCCTGTTCAACACGCTCAACACCGCGCTCACGCTGGTCCGCCTCGACCCGGCGCGCGCCGAGATCGTGCTCGAGGACCTGGCCGAGCTGTTCCGCGTCGCCATCGCCGACAGCGCGGAGTCGACTTCGCTCGGCGAGGAGGTCGAGCTCGCGCAGCGCTATCTCGACATCGAGCAGATCCGCTTCGGCAAGCGCCTTCACGTGAACTGGGAGCTCGACCCCGAGGCGGCCGGCGCGAGGCTGCCGCCGCTCATCCTGCAGCCGCTGGTCGAGAACGCGGTGCGCCACGGCGTCGAGCCGTCGCCCGAGGGCGGCGTGATCCGCGTGCGCACCAAGGTCAAGCTCGGCCGCGCCGTCGTGTCGATCGCCAACAGCGTGCCGAAGGAGCCGTCCCGCCCCGGCAACGGCATCGCCCTGAAGAACGTTCGCGAACGGCTTCGCCTGATGCACGACGTCGCCGTGCATTTCGACACCCGGCTCGACGCCGACGTCTACCGCGTGCAGATCGTCGTGCCGCTGTGACGCGCCCGCCCTCGATTCCTCCATCCCTCGACCGCTTTGTCGCCCACGCCATGAGTGCCATGCCCCAAGCCCCCACACGCGGCGTTGCCGCGCGCGCGCTTCGCGTCCTCGTCGTCGACGACGAGGAGCTCGCGCGGTTGCGTCTGCGCAGCCTCGTCGCCGAGTGCGCCGAACCGCGCGCGTCGGTCGTCGGCGAGGCAGCCAACGCGTCGCAGGCGATGGTCTGGCTCGCCACCCACGAGTGCGACCTGGTGCTGCTCGACATCCAGATGCCGGGCCGCGACGGCACCCAGCTGGCCGCCGAGCTGCGCCTGAAAGAGCCGGCGCCGGCGGTCGTGTTCGTCACCGCGCACGCCGAGCACGCGCTCAAGGCCTTCGACCTCGACGCCATCGACTACCTGACCAAGCCCGTGCGCCGCGAGCGGCTGCACATGGCGCTGCGCCGCACCGCGCAGCGCATCTCGGGCGGCGCGCCGGCCGAGCCGCCGGCGGCGCCGGTCGAGCAGGGGCCGGTCATCGTCGTCACCGATCGCGGACGCGTCATCCGCGTGCCCGTGGCCGACGTGCTCTACCTCAAGGCCGAGCTGAAGTACGTCACCTTGCGGACTGCGGAGCACACGCACGTGCTCGACGACTCGCTCGCCGATCTCGAGGGGCGCCTGGGCGACCGCTTCCTGCGCGTGCACCGCAATGCGCTGGTCGCCAAGCGGGCGGTGCGCGCCCTCGAACGCCGTGCCGTCGCCGGCGACGGCGACGACGACGCCGGCGAGGGCTGGGCGGTGTGCATGGCGCCCGTCGGCGAGTGGATCACCGTGTCGAGGCGGCAGGTCGCGTCGGTGCGGGAGGCGCTGGTGGCGGCCGGACGCTGAGGCGTCCGGCAGGCCGCACTCGACGCGTCGGCCGCGTCGCGTTGGTGTTCGGCCGCGATGCGATTCGACCCATCGATCCGGGAGCCGGCGAGCCGGGCAAGCATGGCTTGGACGGCGGTCGCGGCGGCCATCTTGGTCGCGATCCGGGTGTCGTCTTCATGCGCGGTCGTCCTACGACCGGCCGCGCTGCACCGGGCGCCCGGTGCTTGGCGCAAGTCCTATCGTCCCGCGAACTGTCTTCCCGACGCCACCCGGAGTCACCCAACGTGTTTCATGTGAGCCATCGCCTCGCGGCCGCCGCGATGCTTCTCTCCTTCGTCGTCGGCGCCGCCTCGAAGCAGGCGGCCGCGCCCGGGGTCGCCGACGCCAAGGCGCACGCCGAAGCGCTGAATCGCCAGGCGGGCGATCGCAGCGTGCTGCGTGCCCAGATCCTGCTGGACCGGGCGTGGTTTTCGCCGGGCGAGATCGACGGCAAGTTCGGCAGCAACATGAAGCACACGCTCATCGCCTACCAGACGGCGCACAACGTGAAAGCCAGCGGACGGATCGACGCGGCCACGTGGGAAGCGCTGCGGGCGGCTGACGACGGCCCGGTCTTCGTCACCTACACCGTTACCGAAGCTGATGCGGCCGGTCCCTACGACAAGACCCCGGCCGACATGATGGAGCGGGCCCGGCTGAAGAGCCTGCCCTACGAGTCGATCGAGGAGGCACTCGGCGAGCGCTTCCACGCCAGCCCGAAACTGCTGCGCACGCTGAATCCGAAGGGAGCCTTCGTGGCCGGCCGCGAGCTCGTCGTGCCCAACGTGGCCGACAACGCGAATGCGCCGGCGAAGGCAGCGTCGATCGAGATCGACAAGTCGCGCCTGACATTGTTCGTGGTCGACGCGCAGAAGACGCCGCTGGCCGCGTTCCCGATCAGCATCGGCGGCCCGCAGGACCCGCTGCCGGCCGGTCGCATGAAGATCGCCAACGAGGTGAAGAATCCGACGTTCACGTACGACCCGGCGCTGCTGAAGAACGCGCCGTCCGGCACCTCGAAGACCGACATCGCGCCGGGGCCGAACAACCCGGTCGGCAACATGTGGCTGGGCCTGAGCAAGCCGCACTGGGGCATCCACGGCACCCCGAGCCCCGAGCGGCTGGGCCGCGCCGAGACGAACGGCTGCGTGCACCTCGCCAACTGGGACGCGCAGCGGCTCTCGACGCTGGTCAAGCCCGGGTTCGCGGTCAACGTTCGCGAGTAGGAGCGGCGGTGCGCACGGGCGGGCGTTGGGCTGGCTTTGCGCGGCCAGGTGCCGCCGCCTGCCTCCTGGTCGTCGGCGTCGCGGCCGCAGGGCCGCCGACCCCGCCAGACCTGGAGAAGCTCCTGGTCCCGGTGCAGGGCGTGGCGGCCGATCAGTTGCGCGACACCTACGACGATCGACGCGGCCTGTCGCGCCACGAGGCCATCGACATCCCGGCGCCGCGCGGGACGCCCGTGCTCGCCGCCGGCGCCGGCACCGTCGCCAAGCTCTTCACCAGCATGCGCGGCGGGCTGACGGTGTACCAGGTCGAGCCGCGCGGCATCTTCGCCTACTACTACGCGCACCTCGACCGCTACGAGCCAGGCTTGCGACAGGGCATGTCGCTGCGCGCGGGCCAGGTGATCGGCTACGTGGGCACCACCGGCAATGCGCCGCGCGATGCGCCGCATCTGCATTTCGCGGTATTGCGCATCGGCGCGGACAAGGCTTGGTGGAAGGGGCAGGCGGTCGACCCCATCGGCGCGCTGCGTTGAAGCTCCGGCGCCGGTACAAGCCGTTACCCCGCGCCATCCACGCGTTCGCACAATGGCGGCGATGAACGCGGCCACCCGCATCGACGCCTGGCTTGCGCGAAACGGCGTTTGGTTTATGCCCGCGACGCTCGGCGCCTTCGCCGTGCTCATGTTGGCGACCGTGCTCCTGGAACGGGGGCGGATCGACGAGGCGCCGGCCGTCGTGCTGCCGCATCGATCCGTCGCGACCGCCGCCCGGCGCGGCACCCCCGTACCGCCCGCCGACACGGCGCGCGACGAGGTGCCCACGTTGCCCTCGGCGATATCGTCGCGCGAAGGCCAGGTCGAAGTCTGCAGTGTCGGCTGGACGGGTGTCGACGCGGCCGGCGGCGCCGCCCTCGACGCGGTCGCCGACGCGCCTGCCGTCGCGGGCCAGCGGCGAGAGATCGTGCGCCTGCTCGGCGCGAGCGGCGACACCTTCGGCCGCGCGTCGCAGTTGCTGCTCGCGTCGTCGGCCGCGGCGTCGTCGGCCGGACCGAGGACGCCTCTGCAGCGCCTCGTCGAACAGGCGACGGCGACCAGCGACCCTCGCGTCTATGCGATGGCCTTTCGCCGCTGCCAGGCCGTGACGGCGGGTACCGACGACGCACCGATGTGTCGTTCGCTATCGGCTT
>JBBSUK010000203.1:0-4168 GCA_038234975.1 Burkholderiales bacterium | reverse complement strand
GGCGGTCTCGCCCGCCGGGGGGGCGCCCCGGCCCCCCCGGGGCTCGGGCCGGCCGGGGGCCGGGGGGGGGGCCCGGGCCGCACGGGGGGCGGGGGGCGACGCCGGTGCAGGCAGGTTGAGCGCAGAAAGCAGTCCCATGCGATGGCGGTTCTACCCGGTCACGCCGTGCCGCGACAGCGCCAGGGTGCTCAGCGGAAGTCGGACTTCTGGACCGTGTGCACGTCGCCGGGAAGCGACGCCAGGTAAGACGAGATCTTCTTCAGCTCGACGTGCGTATACGGCTGCGCCATGCCCATCATGATGGCGTTGCTGCGGCCGACGCGGGGGTTGCCGTCGGTCTGGTAGGCCTTCAGCGCGACGTAGAGGTAGTCGGCGTACTGGCCGGCGAGCTTGGGATAGCTCGGGTCGATCGGCTTGGAGAAGTTCTGGCCGTGGCACGACACGCAGTTCGCCTTGGCGAGCAGCGCCGCGACGTCGGACGGCGGTGCGACCACCGTGTCGGGCGCGGCGCCGTCGCCCTTGCCCTGCTGCTCGTAGAAGGCGCCCAGGTCGGCCATGTCCTGGTCCGAAAGCGTGGTCGCGATGCCGCGCATCGTCGGATGCTTGCGCTCACCCTTCTTGTAGGCGTGCAGTGCCGCGACGATGTACTTCGCGTTCTGCCCCGAGATCTTCGGCACCTTGTAGACCTCGGGGAAGCTCGCCTGGTAGCGGGTGATGTTGTGGCAACCCGCGCACAACGCATTCTTCTTTTCGCCGGCGGCGGCGTCGCCGGCGACGGCCTTCGCGTCCTGGGCCGAGGCGATCCCTGAAAACGCAAGGCCTCCGGTGCTCAGGAGCGCAGCCAGGAGGAGGCTCGGAATCGTTGCGAGAACGGGGCGCGTCTTCATGGCGTGGTCGGTTGCAAGGCGGGTGCGGCGCGTCGAACGCAAACTCGCGATTATAGGGCGCCCCTATACTGGCTCGAACCCTCTGCGCGCACCCTCGAATGAAGTTCAAAGGCTCCTCCAGCTACGTCGCCACGCCCGACCTGATGCTCGCGGTCAACGCCGCCACCACCCTGCAACGGCCACTGCTCGTCAAGGGCGAGCCCGGCACCGGCAAGACGATGCTCGCCGAGGAGGTTGCCGCCGCGCTCGGCATGCCGCTGATGCAGTGGCACATCAAGTCGACCACCAAGGCGCAGCAGGGCCTCTACGAGTACGACGCCGTCAGCCGCCTGCGCGACAGCCAGCTCTCCGACATCGTCGGCTCCGAGCGCGTTCGAGACATCCAGAACTACATCATCAAGGGCGTGCTCTGGCAGGCCTTCACGGCACCCGAGCCGGTGGTGCTGCTGATCGACGAGATCGACAAGGCCGACATCGAGTTCCCGAACGACCTGCTGCGCGAGATCGACCGCATGGAGTTCCACGTCTACGAGACGCGAGAGCTCGTCAAGGCCGTGCACCGGCCACTCGTCTTCATCACGTCGAACAACGAGAAGGAACTGCCCGACGCGTTCTTGCGCCGCTGCTTCTTCCACTACATCAAGTTCCCCGACGCCGACACGATGCGGGCCATCGTCGACGTGCACTTCCCCGGGTTGAAGAAGGAGCTGCTCGCGGCGGCCCTGAAGAACTTCTACGACGTTCGCAACCTGCCGGGGCTGAAGAAGAAGCCGAGCACCAGCGAGCTGCTCGACTGGCTCAAGCTGCTGGTCGCCGAGGACATCCCGATCGAGGCGCTGCAAAGCAAGGACGAGAAGGTGGCGGTGCCGCCGCTGGTCGGCGCCCTGCTGAAGAATGAGCAGGACGTGAGCCTGTTCGAGAAGCTCGTCTTCATGCAGCGGCACAACCGCTGAGGCGCACGTGATCGAGGTCCGGCCGGTCACGCTGACGGACGGTGTCGTCCGCCTCGAGCCGCTCGGGCTGCAACACGAGCCGGGCCTCCGCCGCGCCGCCGCCGACGGCGAACTGTGGACGCTGGCGGTGACGAGCGTGCCGGACCCGGACGACACGCGCGGCTACATCGAGCGCGCGCTGGCAACGAAGGACCGCCTCGCCTTCGCCGTGTGCCACGCCGCCACGGGCGACGTCATCGGCTCGACGAGCTACCACGACATCGTGCCCGCGGTCGACCGGCTCGAGATCGGCTACACCTGGTACGCGTTGCGCCACCAGCGCAGCGACGTCAACACGCGCGCCAAGCTGCTGCTCATGGCGCACGCGTTCGACACGCTCGGCGCGAAGCTCGTCGGCTGGCGCACCGACCACCTCAACTTCGCCAGCCAGGCCGCGATCGAGCGGCTCGGCGCCACGAAGGACGGCACGCTGCGCCACCACGCCCCGCGTCGCGACGGCAGCGTGCGCGACACGGTGATGTACAGCATGGCGGCCGACGAGTGGCCGCAAGCGCGCACGGCGCTGCTGGCCAGGCTGGAACGGCTGACGCGCCCACGGGATCGCGCACCGGACTAGACTCGGTTCGCGCCTTCCACGGAGATTTTCCGATGCCTGCCCTCCAGACCGCAACCGCGTCGACTTCGCTGCTTTTCCTCGCGGCCCTCTTCGCCTCGGGGAGCGTGTTCGGACAAGCCGCTTCGTCGGTCGCACCCGGAGCCACCGCGTCGGCAGTGTCGCCCGGGTCGACGGCCGCATCGTCGGTGGCGCCCGGAACGCCTGCGCGGCCGATTCGCCCGGCGGTGCAGGCGCGCTCGCCGGCGCCGGTCCGGGCGACCGCCGGATCGCTCGGCGGCGCGACGCCGGCGAGCGACTCGGCCGACTGCGCCGCCAGACGCAAGGCCTACCTCGCGAGCCAGGCGTGCTTCGCGCCCTATCGCCTGGCCAACGGCGGGATCCGCGCCGAGGCCAACGGGAAATGCCGCGCCGTCGTCGATCCGTCGCCGCAGTGCGGCCAGAACTTCCCGGCGAAATAGCGCGCGACGCTCAGCCCATCCCGGACCAGCGCCGGACGACCCCCGCGTCGAGGTCGAACAGGTCGAGGACGCGACCGAGCGTGTGGTCGACCATGTCGTCGAGCGTCTTCGGCTTCGAGTAGAACGCCGGCACCGGCGGCGCGACGATCGCGCCCATCTCCGTCACCGCGAGCATGTTCTTCAGGTGGCCGGCATGCAGCGGCGTCTCGCGGGTGAGCAGGACCAGGCGCCGGCGCTCCTTGAGCACGACATCGGCGGCGCGGGAGATCAGCGTCGACGAGACGCCGGACGCGATCTCGGCGAGCGTCTTCATCGAGCACGGCGCGACGACCATGCCGAGGGTGCGAAACGAGCCGCTGGAGATCGGCGCGGCGATGTCGTCGTGGCGCCAGTACCGGTCGGCGAGCGCGGTCACCTCGGCCAGCTTGCGGTCGGTTTCGGCGGCCATCGTCGTCTGCGCCGAGCGCGAGACGACGAGGTGCGTTTCCACGTCGATGGCCCGGAGCATCTCGAGCAGGCGGATGCCGTAGACGAAGCCGGAGGCTCCGCTGATGGCGACGACGAGGCGGCGGCGGTCTCCGGAGGCGGGCTCGGTCATGGCAGCCCGATTGTCGCGCCCGTCACGGCGGCATGCGGGTCGCCTCGGGCACAGCCGGCGATTCCACCCCTCTCCGGAGCCTTCCGAATGTCGTCACCCGTTCCCGACAGGCGCCGCCTCCTCGGCGCCCTCGCCCTGACCGCCGCCGTCTCGTTCGCAGGGCCCGCCGCTGCGCAGGAAACCCCGATCAAGTTCCAGCTCGACTGGCGCTACGAGTGCCCGGCCGCCCTCTTCCTCGTGCCGCTCGCCAAGGGCTACTTCAGGCAGGAGAAGCTCGACGTCGCCGTCGACGCCGGCAACGGCTCGGGGCAAGAAACTGGGTGCCCCGGTGTTCGACGCGGGGCGCAAGGCGTGGCCGATCTTCGCCAAGGCCAACGGCATCGGCAACGTCGCCTGGACCTCGATGGCATGGGCGCCTCCATGATGCGACGCTGTGGGTCGGTGCGGTCAAGCCATTGCTGACCGCGCGCTTCTCAGCCCGCGGGCCGTACCGCGAGCACCCGGCCCTCTGCGGCGGGCAACGTGCCTTCGAGCAGCGCGACGTAGGTCGACTCGACCGCAGCGCGCCCGGCCCCTTCCACGACCGTCAACCACGGCGACGAAGCCGACGACACGGTCGACAGGAACGCATGCCACGACGCGGCGACTCGCTTGTG
>JBBSUK010000202.1:0-4181 GCA_038234975.1 Burkholderiales bacterium | reverse complement strand
CTTCAGAATCGTGCCGTTGCCTGGCTTCAACGTTTAGGCCTCTCCCCCGCTTCAGAGCGGTTGAGATATGCGCGAGGCGTCGTGTCGCCGAACGAAGGATCGGCCAACTCAATGACTAAACGCGTGCCTTCGACGCGTTGGGCATTCGGATAGATGGCGGCCTCTTGGTCGGATACCGGTAGCAGCGTTCGGCATGTGCGGCCTGTCTTTGGGCTACGGTATCGCCAATGCCACAGCTCCACGCTCTTCTTCATGACTGGTTCGCTTCAGTGTGCACACGACCTTATCGGCAGTCATGACGCTCGATGAAGCTCCGAGCGGACACGATCACGCCATCGCGTGAGGTGACATTGGCCGGGAGCCAGCGAGCTACGCGGACCGCGCCTGGAACGCTTTCACCGCTTGGAAGCACGTGCGCGGGTCCCCGCTTGAGATGGCGCAGGACTGTAGAGCCTGCAGCCCGCAGGCATCCGCACTACCCATGACGCTGGGTCATGCTCCGACTCAGAACGTGAAGGTATCAAATTGCCAACGTCCGCTGCGTTGACCCTTGGTTGACACTTTGGTCATGAAGAGGGCGGTTCGGTCTACCTAAGTTTTTGTTACTGGTAGGCCGTGTTGGGATCGAACCAACGACCAAAGGATTATGAGTCCTCTGCTCTGACCAACTGAGCTAACGGCCCGAGCCGCGGATTGTAGGAAGGCCCCGGGGGCGCGCGGCGAGCTCCTGATCAGCCGCGTCGCATCGACGCCAGCGCATCGACCGATCGCTGCACGACCGACGCCACCGGCGCGTCGATCTCGACCGCCCGCACGTCGGTTTCGCCGGGGCCGGGCATCTCGAGCGCATCGAACTGGCTGCGCAGCAGCGACGGCGGCATGTAATGGCCGCGTCGCCCGGCCAGGCGACCGGCGATGAGGGCGCGGTCGCCGTGGAGAAAGACGAACCTCACGTCCGGGGCCCCGGACCGGATGCGGTCGCGATAGGCACGCTTGAGCGCCGAGCACGCGATCACGGCGCCCTCTGCGCTCGTCGCTGCCGTGGCGAGCCGCGCGCCGATCCGGTCGAGCCAGGGCCAGCGGTCGGCGTCGTCGAGCGCGATGCCGGCGTGCATCTTCGCCACCGCCGCTTCGCTGTGCAGGTCGTCGCCGTCGATCCAATCCATGCCGAGCTGGTGGGCAAGCGCCACGCCGACAGCCGACTTGCCGCTGCCGGAGACGCCCATCACGACGATGCCGCAGCGAAGCTCACTTCGCACTGAGCGCATTGCCCACCAGCCGCGACGTGATGTCGACGATCTGGATCATGCGGTTGTAGGCCATGCGCGTCGGGCCGATGACGCCCAGCGTGCCGACGATCTGGCCGTCGACCTCGTAGGGCGCCGAGACGACCGACAGCTCCTCGAACGGCACGATGCGGCTCTCGCCGCCGATGTAGATGCGGATGCCCTCGGCGCGGCTCGACACGTCGAGCAGGCGCATCAGCTCGGTCTTCTGCTCGAACAGGTCGAACAGCTTCCTGAGGCTTCCCATGTCGGCCGAGAAGTCCTGCACCGCGAGCAGGTTGCGCTCGCCGGCGACGACGACCTGATCGTGGCTCTCGGCCATCGCGTCGGTCGAGGCCTGCACGGCGGCGTTCATCAGCGCCGAGATCTCGACGCGCAGCGCGTCGACCTCGTTCTTCAGCCGCGCCCGCACCGCCTCGAGCGTGAGGCCGGCGTAGTGGGCCGTGAGGTGGTGACTCGCCTCCTGCAGCTGCGCGGTGGTGTAGTCGTGGTGGGTGAAGATGACGCGGTTCTGCACGTCGCCGTCGGGCGAGACGATGATGACGAGCACGCGTCGTTCCGACAGCCGCATGAACTCGATGTGGTGGAACACGCTCGCCTTCTTCGGCGCCGTGATCACGCCGACGAAGCTCGACAGGCTCGACAGCAGCTGCGCCGCGTTGGCGATCACGCGCTGCGGCTGGTCGGCGGGCAGGCTCGCCTCGATCGGCGGCGCCGCGTCACGCGACGAGCCGGCGGCCGGCTGCGCGGTGAGCATGGTGTCGACGAAGAGCCGGTAGCCGCGCGCCGTGGGAATGCGCCCCGCGCTGGTATGCGGACTGGCGATGAGGCCGAGCTCCTCGAGATCGGCCATGACGTTGCGGATCGTCGCCGGCGACAGCTCGAGCCCGCTGGCGCGCGAGAGCGTGCGCGAGCCGACCGGCTGGCCGCCTTCGATGTAGCGTTCGACCAGGGTCTTCAGGAGGGTCTTGGCGCGCTCGTCGAGCATCGTGGCGAAGTGTCGGGCAAAGGCGTTTCACCGTGGGGAGAAAGGCATTCTCGCGCCCTGCAAAAAGGGGTCGCTGTGGTGTAATCCCGCGCATGTCGGCACGCTTTCGGCACGCCGCTCTGGTCGGCCGGTACCACGCGAGCGGCATCCGCGAAGAGCTGCTCGCCATCGGCCGCTTCCTGGCCTCGCGCGGCCTCTCCGTCACGCTCGAAGCCGAGACCGCGCGGCACACCGAGATCGACGCCTGGCCCGCACTCGGCGCCGACGCGCTCGGCGAGGCGTGCGACCTCGCCGTCGTCGTCGGCGGCGACGGCACCATGCTCGGCATCGCTCGCCAGCTTGCGCGCCACGGCACGCCGCTCGTCGGCGTCAACCAGGGGCGGCTCGGCTTCATCACCGACATCGCGCTCGACGAGGTCGAGACCGCCCTCGGCAAGCTCCTCGAAGGCGAGTACGTGGAAGAGCAGCGCGCCATGCTCGAGGGCGACGTTCACCGCGACGGCGAGACGCTGTTCGCCAGCATCGCCATGAACGACGTGATCGTCACCCGCGGCGCGACCGCCGGCATGGTCGAGCTGCGCATCGAGATCGACGGCGAGTTCGTCGCCAACCTGCGCGCCGACGGGCTCATCGTCGGCTCGCCGACCGGATCGACGGCGTACGCGCTGTCGGCCGGAGGGCCGATCCTGCACCCGGGCATCGCCTGCTGGGCGCTGGTGCCGATCGCGCCGCACGATCTGTCGAACCGGCCGATCGTCGTTCCCGACCGCGGCGAGATCAGCATCGAGATCGTCGCCGGCAAGGACGCGAGCGTGAACTTCGACATGCAGTCGTTCACCAGCCTCAACCACGGCGACCGCATCCGCGTGCGCCGTTCGCCGCACCGCGTTCGCTTCCTGCATCCGCTCGCGTGGAGCTACTACGCGACGCTGCGCAGCAAGCTGCACTGGGCGTCCGGATCGGGGCACTGACGCGATCACGCCGTGCTGAACCACCTCTCGGTGCGCGACTTCGTCATCGTCGACGCGCTCGACCTCGACCTCGGCCCGGGCCTCACGGTGCTCACCGGGGAGACCGGCGCCGGCAAGTCGATCCTCGTCGACGCGTTGCAGCTCGCGCTCGGCGGGCGCGGCGACGTCGGCGCGATCCGCGACGGCGCGGCTCGAGCGGAGGTCGCGGCGGGGTTCGACACGCCGGCCGCGCTCGTGGGCTGGCTCGACGAGCATGGTTTCTCGCCTCGAGAAGACCCCGATGCAGGCGCAGGCTCGACGCTGCTCCTGCGCCGCACCGTCGACGCGCAGGGAAAGAGCCGGGCGTGGATCAACGGCTCGCCGGCCACCGTCGCACAGCTGCGCGAGGTGGCCGACGCGCTCGTCGACATCCACGGGCAGCACGCCTGGCAGAGCCTCACGCGGGCTGCCGCGGTGCGCGACATCGTCGATGCGTATGCAGGCGTCGACACGGCGCCGCTCTCTGCGGCGTGGGCCACGTGGCGTCACGCGTCGGAGGCGCTCGCATCGACACGCGGCCGCCAGGGCGATCTCGACCGCGAGCGCGAACGCCTCGCCTGGCAGCTCGCCGACATCGACAAGCTCGCGCCGCGCGAAGGCGAATGGGCAGAGCTCGACGCCGAGCACCAGCGCCTCGCCAACGCGCAGACGCTGATCGATGCCGCCGCGACGGCGCTCTCGGCCATCGACGGCGCCGGCACGGGCGACCGCAACTGGGCCGAGCGCGGCGCCGAGCCGCAGGTGTCGGCTGCGATCGCCGCGCTGGTCGAGGCATCGCGGTTCGATGCGCGGCTCGACGAGCCCATCGAGGCGCTGCGCAGCGCCGAGGCCGGCCTGCGCGATGCGTCGCACACCTTGTCGTCCTATCTCGACCGTGCCGAACTCGACCCGGCACGG
>JBBSUK010000201.1:0-4306 GCA_038234975.1 Burkholderiales bacterium | reverse complement strand
TGGACATAACCGTTCTGCTCCTCGCCGAGCAGGATCGCTTCGCCGCCGCGGGCGAGCGTCTCGACCTCCGTCGCGCCGTTACGCGGCTGTCGCAGCACCTTGACGCCGGAGATCTTCGGCGTCATCACGTCGCCGGCGGCGCCGGCATTCGCGCGGGTGCTCATCGCCGCGTTCTGCTTCGAGGCCGGCCCCGACATCGCCTGGATGAGAGACGGGTTGTTGCGCACGTTGCGCACGATGTTGTTCCAGTTGTCGAGGAAGGAGCCGACGATGACCTTGCCTTCGGCGGTGTTGGTGTAGCCGCCGCCGGCCGCGGCGATCGGTCCGAGCAGGGCGGCGCCGACCGCGAAGTCGGTGCTCTGCGCGCTGCCTTGCGCGGCCGCGACCTGGATGCCGGAGCGCGAGTCGACGAGCAGCAGGTTGGTCTCGGCCTGCTTGAACTTCAGGCCACCGGCGAGGCCGGCGATGGCGCGTCCGCGACCGCCGCCGAGCAGGCCGCCGAGCGCACCGCCGACGCCACCGGCGTTGTTCTCGCTGAACACCACCGACGGGGTGAGGATGAAGTCGGCCGCGGCCATCTGCCCCTTGCCGACGTTGGAGTCGTTGGCGAGCTCGCCCGACTGCGCGAGCGAGCGCTCCTGCATCATGTTGCGCATGCCGACGCCGCGCTCGACGACCTGAAAGCAGTTCGACTGCTGGATCAGCATCCGGATCACGCCGGTCGGCGAGCCGAGGCCGTAGCGGCTGAGGTTGGAGATCACCTGGCTCTGCGGCTCGACGACGGCCAGCGTGCCCTTCGGCGCGTCGCAATGCTCGAGCTGGTCGCTCGCGCCCTGCGCGCCGTCTGGACCGGCTCCGCCGGTGGCGAGCGACCCGCCCTTGCCGAGCGTCTGGGCGGCGACGGGAATCGCCGCGGCGGCGAGTGCGACGGCCAGGGCGTGCGAGAGGAGACGGATCGGATGCATGGAAAGTCCTCCTGTTTCGGATCGTCGGGCAGGACCGTGGCTCAGGGGCCGTGCTTGTCCGCTTCCGACGTGAAGGAGTCGGCAAAGAACTCGTCGTCGGGCAGGCCGCAGCGGGCGATGAAGTCGCGCTGCGCGCTCTCGACCATGATCGGCGCGCCGCAGGCATAGACCTGGTACTGCAGCAGGTCGGGCAGGTCGTGCATCACCGCCTGGTGGACGAGGCCCGTGCGGCCGGTCCAGTCGTCCTCGGGCTTCGCTTCCGACAGCACCGGGATGTAGCGCAGGTCGGGCAGCTGCCTGCAGGCAGCCTCGGCCCAATCGTGCAGGTAGAGGTCGGCCTTCGATCGGCAGCCCCAGTACAGGACGGCCTTCCTCTGACTGCGCTTCTCGATCATGTGCTCGAGGATGGCCTTGATCGGCGCGAAGCCGGTGCCCGAGGCGAGCAGGACCATGGGCTTGTCGGAGTCCTCGCGCAGGAAGAACGAGCCGAAGGGCCCTTCCATGCGCAGGATCTCCTTCTCCTTCATGGCCCCGAACACGTGGTCGGTGAACTTGCCGCCGGGCAGGTGGCGCACATGCAGCTCGAGCGCCGGCTTGTCGCCGAGCGTGTGCGGCGCGTTGGCCATCGAGTAGCTGCGGCGCGAGCCGTCGCGCAGAATGAACTCGACGTACTGGCCGGCGCGATACGCGAAGGCGTCGTTGGCGGGAAGCTGGACGGTGAGGATGGCGACGTCGGCCGCCGGCCTGACGATCGCCGTGACGCGACACGGGAGCTTGCGGATCGGGTTCTCGCCGGCCCCGGGAACGGTGCGCGCCTCGAGCACGACGTCGCTTTGCGGCGCGGCCTGGCAGGCGAGGATGAGACCGTGCGCCTCCTCGTCGTCGCTCAGCGCCTTCTGCTGGTGCGCCCCGTGGATGACGCGGCCCTCGAGCATGCGGCACTTGCACGAGCCGCAGGCGCCGTCCTTGCAGCCGTAGGGCAGGCCGATGCCCTGGCGGATCGCCGCCGAGAGGATCGGTTCGTCTCGCTCGACGGAAAAGCTGCGGCCGCTCGGCTGCACGGTGACGGTGAAAGACATGGAGAAAACAGACCGCGGCGAACGCGAACGGCGCACTAGACTCGGCCGCCGATTCTGCCCGAGGCCTCGTTTGCGGCCGACCCGCGGCCGCCTTCACCGCACAACCTCGCCGCCGTGACCGATCGCCCGACCCGCTTCCGCCGCCCGACGCTGCTCGTCGTCGGCTGCGGCGACGTCGGCCTGCGGGTGCTGCGCGAGATCGCGTCGCGGTGGCGCATCGTCGCGCTGACGAGCGACCCGGCCCGCGTCGACGAGCTGCGCGCGGCCGGCGCGCTGCCGATCGTCGGCGACCTCGACGAGCCGGCGACGCTCGGGCGGCTGGCCGACCTCGCCGACGTCGTGCTCCACCTCGCGCCTCCCGCGGCCGAGGGCGCTCGCGACCGGCGAACCGCGCATCTGCTGTGCGCGCTCGGTCGCTCGGCGCGTGTTCGTCGCCTCGTCTACGTGTCGACGACCGGCGTCTACGGCGACTGCGGCGGCGCCGTCGTCGACGAAACCCGCGCCGTGGCGCCGGCAACGCCGCGCGCGTCGCGTCGCGTCGACGCCGAGCGGCAGCTGCGCGTCTGGGGCCGGCACCGCGGCGTCGGCGTCGCGATCCTGCGCGTTCCGGGCATCTACGCGATCGGCCGGCCGGGTGGCGACCCGCGCGAGCGCCTGTTGCGCGGCGCGCCGGTGCTGACCGCCGCCGCCGACGTCCACACCAGCCACATCCACGCCGACGACCTCGCCCGTGCCTGCATCGCCGCGCTCCGGCGCGGCTCGACGCAGCGCGCCTTCAACGTCGTCGACGACACGCGGCTGAAGATGGGCGACCACTTCGACCGCGTCGCCGACCGCTTCGGCCTGCCACGGCCGCGCCGTGTCTCGCGTGCCGAGGCGGCGAGCGAACTGAGCCCGATGCAGATGAGTTTCCTCGGCGAATCGCGCCAGCTCTGCAACGAACGGCTCAAGCGCGAATTGCGTGTGCGGCTGCGCCATCCGACAGTCGACGACGGCTTGCGCGATTCCACCGATGGTGCGGAGCCCTCGCACGACGCACACTGAGCGGCCCCCAGGAGACACCGATGTCCGCAAGAAGATCCCTGCTCGCCTCCCTGTTCGCCGCAGCGGTCGCCGCGCTCGCACCTGCGCTCACTTCGGCGCAGACGCCGGCGTGGCCGCAGAAGCCCATCCGCCTCGTCTCGCCGTTCAACCCCGGCGGCGCCATCGACGTGCTGAACCGCGTGATCGCCGAGAAGCTGCAGCAGCGGCTCGGCCAGCCGGTGTATGTCGACGCGATTCCGGGCGCGAACACCATCAAGGGCGCCGAGGTCGTCGCCAAGGCGGCGCCCGACGGCTACACCTTCATGATCACGACGATGTCGACGCACGTGAACAACACGGTGATGTTCCGCACGCTCCCGTATGACCCCGCCAAGGATTTCGCGCCCATCACCCAGGTCTCGCTCGGCAGCGTCCTGCTCACGGCGCCGGCGAATGCGCCGTACAGCGATCTCAAGGGCTTCGTCGAATGGGCGAAGCAGCACGGCAAGCCGGTGAGCTACGGCTCGTGGGGCATCGGCTCCTCCGCCAACGTCTACGGCGAATTGCTCGTCAAGGACTACGGCCTGTCGCTCACGCACGTGCCGTACAAGGGCGAGCAGCCGGCCATCGTCGACGTGCTCGGCGGCAACCTCGACGTCACGTTCGCCAGCCCGGTGGGCGCCAAGCCGATGGTGCAGTCCGGCAAGCTGAAGGCGCTCGGCATGACGGGCCCGGCGCGCTCGGCGGCGATGCCCGAGGTGCCCACGTTCGCGGAACAGGGCTTCAAGGGATTCGAGCTGCCGATCTGGGTGGCGGCGTACGCGCCTGCAGGCACGCCCAAGCCGATCGTCGAGCGGCTGCAGCGCGAGATCGCCGCGGTGATCCGCCTGCCCGATGTCACGCCGAAGTTGGTCGACATGGGGCAGACGCCACTCGGCAACACGCCCGACGAGTTCGCCGCCGCCTTCGCCCGCGACGCGCCGAAGTGGGTCGAGTACATCAAGGCGTCGGGAGCGAAGCCGCAGTGACCGCAGGTGCGCGGGAGGAGCTGGACGACGGCACCGCCTACGGCCTTGCCCCGGGCTCGCACGACCGGGCGCTGACGGAGGTCGGCGCGGGCACGCCGATGGGCGAGCTGCTGCGCCGCTACTGGCATCCGGTCGGGCTCGCCGCCGATGCCGGTGCCACACCGAGGCGCGTGCAGGTGCTCGGCGAGGAACTGATCCTGTTTCGCGACGG
>JBBSUK010000200.1:0-4310 GCA_038234975.1 Burkholderiales bacterium | reverse complement strand
TCAGAAGTTCGTTGGCGGGAAAGAGGGTGGGTACAACGCCGAAGCATTTCGGCAGCAGCGCCCTTGCGAACGTTTTGGCGAAGACCTCTCCACCAGCCGACTCCGATTGGACCGCCTGCGCTCCTTCAGGCCGCCACGGCCCGCCTCGACGCCGCCGGCTGGTCCATCCGCCAGGCCTGATAGCGCAACGCGCCCAAGGCGCCGAGCACGATCGACGCGACCGCGAGCAGGCTGCCGAGGCTGAGCGTCGAGAGGCCCG
Organism: Burkholderiales bacterium; assembly: GCA_038234975.1. Lineage (GTDB taxonomy): Bacteria > Pseudomonadota > Gammaproteobacteria > Burkholderiales > Burkholderiaceae_C > Schlegelella_A. The sequence goes on along the minus strand of JBBSUK010000200.1, from coordinate 4,051 downwards.
AGATGCCCTGGCCGATGGTGCAGCCGAGCGCCGTCACGCCGCCTACGCCCATCATCGCCCCGCCGACGAGGTGGCGGCCGAGGTCGGCCGTATCGGCGAAGCCTTCGACGTGGAAGCTGCGCGTGGCCAGCGCGTAGACGGCGGCGCCGAGCGCCACGCCGACGGTCGAGACGATGCCCACCGTGAGCGCCTTCGACGTGTCGCTGAGGAACAGCACGTAGTCCGACGCGTAGCTCACCGCCGAGACGAAGCTGAGCGCTTCCATGCGGTGCGAGTTCGTGGCGACGAAGGTCGGCTCCAGCGTCGTCGGGTTCTCGGCGACGAAGCCGAGCACGCCCGACGCCCACCACGCGGCGACGACGCAGCCGCCGATGCCGATGCCGCCGAGGAGGAGCTCCGACGAGCGCGTGTCGCGCGGTGCGATCCCGGCAACCAGCAGCGCACCGCCGAGGGCGAGGCCGAGCGCGCCGGCGAGCGCTGTCGCGCCCACACCGGTGATCCGCGCGAGGACGTGCGGCAGGTCCTGGCCGCCGGCGAGCTCCACGTGGACGCTGTCGAGCCATTCGACGCGGACGATCGCGGTGGCGCCCTTGAGTGTCGCGAAGCCGGCGAAGGCGACGACGAGAAGCACGACGACGGACTTGAGGTTGCCGGCCCCGGCACGCATCAGGTTCTTGCTCGTGCATCCGGACGCGAGGACCATGCCGAAGCCGAACAGCAGCCCGCCGACGACGGCCGACAGCCACACCAGGCGCGGCACGGCGTAGATGCTGTCGGCGGCGCGCACCAGGCCGAATGCCGTCATGAGGTTGAAGCCGACGATCGCCGTGCCGGCGGCGACGAGCCACATCCGCATGCGCGCCGGGTCGCGCATCAGCGCCATGTCGGTGATCGCGCCCATCGTGCAGAACCGCGTGCGCTGGCCGATCGCCCCGAACACGAGGCCGATCGCGAAAGCGGCGGCCAGGACGAGCCGGGTGGTGTGGTGGAAGTCGGCTTCGGTCAAGGCGTCAGGGTCGGATGTACGCGTTCGCGGCTCCAGGCGCGGCTGCTGCCGGCGCGGGCTGCGGCGAGTGCCGTGGCGACGCGTTGTTCGAGATAGACGCCGAAATAGTCACGCGAAAGGCCGACGATCGGCTTGGCGAGCGAGTGCCCGGACGCGTCGAAGAACATGACGGTCGGGGCGAAGCGAACGTCGGAGGCGGCGGAGAATCGCCGCTGCGTCGTCGCCCCTCCGGTCCAGTCCAGCAGCGGCAGGTCGGCGTCGATCCGCGACTCGGCGACGGTGACGCCGGGCCGGCGTTCGGCCAGCAGCGGGCGCAGGTAGTGCTCGCGCATCTCGGCACAGAACTCGCAGTTCGCCTGCGAGAACAGGATGACGACGATTCCTCCGGGACGCGCTTCGAGGCGACTCGGCAACGGGGCGGCTTCGAGCATCCCGCATTAGACGGCGGCGCTCGGCCCGCGTCCAGCAAGGGGAAACCACCAATACAGCATATGAGCAGATGCTCATAAGACGCGGCGATCGCGTCGAAGGCAGGCCGCTGCCGTTACAGCAGCCACTCGATCGGCAGGTGCGACAGCACGTCGATCCACGCCCGCTTCAAGGCGCTCGATCCGGGTTCGTGGTGCAAGGTCCGGACGTGTCCGTCGCGACGTTCGATCCACATCAGCTCGCCAGACGCCGACAGCCGCACCTCGTAGGCGTTGAGCGGCACCTCGCTGCTGAACACGTCGACGAGCTCGGTCGCCAGCGCGGGGCTCGCGATGACGAAGCCGAGTTCGGTGTTGAGCCGCACCGAGCGTGGATCGAAATTGAACGAACCGACGAAGACACGGGCGTGGTCGACGGCGAACGCCTTCGCATGCAGGCTGGACGACGAACTGCCGCCGACTCCCGAGCCCGAGCCCGAGCCCGAGCCCGAGCCCGAGCCCCGGCTCGGCGGCCCGGATGTCGCATCGCCGACGACGACCCGCCGCAGTTCGAAGAGACGGACGCCCGCCTCCAGCAGGGGCTTGCGCCACCTGGCGTAGCCGGCATGCACGGCGGGCACGTCGGTCGCTTCCAGCGAGTTGGTCAGCACGCGCACCTCGACGCCGCGCCGTGCCATCGCCGTTAACGCGGCGGCGCCGGCGCTCGTCGGGACGAAGTAGGGCGAGACGATCTCCAGGTCGCGTCTGGCATCGTCGATCACGCCTTTCAGATCGGCGAACAGGCGTTCGTCCGGCCGCTCCAGGCCCAGGCCCTTGTCGGGGTCGTCGCTGACGACCTCGGTCGGCGCCCAGTGCAGCGCGAGGCCGCCCTCGACCAGCCGGTCGAGGAAGTGCGACTCGCGCACCGCGGTCGTGTAGGCCAGCGCGCGCGGCGCCTGCTCGACCGCCGCGGCTTGCGCGTCGAAGCGGGCCGCCGCATCGGGCGGCGCCCGCGGCAGCAGCCGCGCGACCGGATACGACGACGCCGAGGCCCAGTAGCGGTCGAAGTCCTCGGAGACGGCGTCGACGGCGGGGCCGATCGCCATCACGTCGAGGTCGGAGAAGAGAACGCCGTCGGTGGCGTCGAAGTACTCGTCGCCGATGTTGCGCCCGCCGACGATCGTCGCCTGGTTGTCGGCGGTGAACGACTTGTTGTGCATGCGCCGGTTGAGCCGCCGGAAGTCGGTGGCGAAGCCGACCCAGCGCGGGCTGCGGACGACGAACGGGTTGAACAGGCGCACCTCGATGTTCGGCTGGGCACCGAGCATCGCCAGCGTCTCGTCGAGGCCGGTGGTGTTGTTGTCGTCGAGCAGCAGGCGCACCCGGACGCCGCGGCCGGCGGCAGCTCGCATCGCCTTAAACAGCAGCGTGCCCGTCAGGTCCGCCCGCCAGATGTAGGACTGGACATCGAGGCTGCGCTCGGCCGCTCGGGCCAGGAGCATGCGCGCCGCGAACGCGTCGTGAGGGGCGCGCAGCGTGACGATGCCCGAGTCGCCCGGATGGGCGGCGACGCGCGGTCGCACCGCCTTGCCCAGCCTCGTGTCCGCCGTGTCGCGCAGCACGGTCGAGACGGCGCGACCCTCGAGCGTCGGCAGGCTGCTGCAGCCGCACAGGGCGGACAGCGCCAGCAGGCCGGCGAGGGTGAGGCTGCGCACGCGGGATTCTCGTGCGGGCCACCGGTCGCGGTCGACGGCGGCCGGCTTCCGCTCAGTTCGAGCGTGCCCTCGCGTCGCCCGGCTTCGCGCCCCAGAGGCCGCGCAGCTTGTCGAGCTCGATGTCGTAGCTGCGGTCGATCCGTTCCTTCTCGGCCTGCTGGTTGACGATGAGCTGCTTCTGCGCTTCCATCAGCGCATCGTTCGAGTCGATCGCGAGCTTGAGCTTGAGCGGACTGTTGCCGTCGGGATAGAACTCGCGCTCGCTGTCGAGCGGCTTGCGCTCCATCTTCAAGCGTTCGATGCGGCGTTGCGAGGTGCGGATCGCGGTGTCGACGGTGTCGAGCGCGTTCTTGCGGGCGGTGTCGTGAAACGACCGGGTCGGGAAACGATTGACGAGATTCTGGTCGCGGCGCTGATCGGCGTCGCGGGTCGCGCGCTCGGTGTCCTCGCGGCGCTTGCGCGCTTCGTCCGCCGCGCGCTCCTCGTCGGACTGCATGGCGGGCACCAGCCGCCTCTGCGAACCGTCGGCGTTCAGTTGCCACTGCTCGATGCAGCCGGCCATCGGTCGATCGGACGTGCGGATGCCCGTCGTCGTCTTGCACTTGTAGATGTCGGCGTGCGCGGCCGCGCCGAGCACGGCGGCCAGCGCGAACGTCGCCGCGCGGGCGACGACGAGGCGGGGCAGGCCGCGGCTCATACTGGAAGGCATCCGTTCACTATACGGTCGCCACGGCCGATGTCGGCGTCGGCGACCCGGCGGGCGTGACGCCCGACACGGACACCGGCAGGCGCGCCGCTTGCCTACCCACACGTTCCACCCAGGGACAAAAATGGCCACCATCAGAAAGACATCGACTCGCGCCGCCCTGCCGGCCGCGGCCGGCGGCACCGCGCCGCGCGCCGACCCCCCCGGCCGCGGCGGG
>JBBSUK010000199.1:0-4444 GCA_038234975.1 Burkholderiales bacterium | reverse complement strand
TGACGCTGATGAAGATGCCGCTGTTTTGCTGGACCTGGCTGATCACCGCCTACCTGCTGATCGCCGTGATGCCGGTGCTGGCCGGCGCGATCACGATGACGCTGACCGACCGCCACTTCGGCACCCACTTCTTCAACCCGGCTGGCGGCGGCGACCCGGTGATGTACCAGCACATCTTCTGGTTCTTCGGACATCCCGAGGTCTACATCATGATCCTGCCGGCGTTCGGGATCATCAGTGCCGTCATCCCCGCATTCGCCCGCAAGCGCCTGTTCGGCTACACGTCGATGGTCTACGCGACGGCGTCGATCGCGATCCTGTCGTTCATCGTCTGGGCGCACCACATGTTCACGACCGGCATGCCGGTCACGGGCCAGCTCTTCTTCATGTACGCGACGATGCTGATCGCGGTGCCCACCGGCGTGAAGGTCTTCAACTGGATCGCCACCATGTGGCGCGGCTCGATGACCTTCGAGACGCCGATGCTGTGGGCGGTGGGGTTCATCTTCGTGTTCACCATGGGCGGGTTCACCGGGCTCATCCTGGCGATGGCGCCGATCGACATCCAGGTGCAGGACACGTACTACGTCGTCGCGCACTTCCACTACGTGCTCGTCGCCGGGTCGCTGTTCGGGATGTTCGCCGGCGTCTACTACTGGGCCCCCAAGTGGACCGGCGTGATGTACAACGAGACGCGAGGGAAGATCCACTTCTGGGCCTCGTTGATCTTCTTCAACGTCACCTTCTTCCCGATGCACTTCCTCGGCCTGGCGGGCATGCCGCGCCGCTACGCCGACTACCCGATGCAGTTCGCCGACTTCAACATGCTCGCGTCGATCGGCGCGTTCGGGTTCGGTCTGTCGCAGGTGTACTTCTTCTTCTTCGTGGTGCTGCCGATGATGCGCGGCCACGGCGAGAAGGCGCCGCAGCAGCCCTGGGAAGGTGCGGAAGGCCTCGAGTGGGAGGTGCCGTCACCCGCGCCCTTCCACACCTTCGAGACGCCGCCGCGCCTCAACGCCGCCGGCACCAAGGTGCTCGGCTACGACACGCCGGCTCCCGCCCATGGCTGAGCCGGCGCGCAGCGTCGTAACGCCCGAGAAGCGCAGGGCGAACCTGCGCCTCGGGCTGGCGCTGGGCGCGATCGCGGTGTTGCTGTTCGTCGGCTTCATCGTCAAAAGCGCCATCTTCGGCATCTGATGACGGGCTTGCAGGCCGGCTTTCGTGACGACACCCCGCGCGCTCGCCCTCGACAACCGGCGCATGCTCGTCAAGCTCGCCGTGGTGGTCGTGCTGATGTTCGGGTTCGGCTACCTGCTGGTGCCCGTCTACCGCGCCGTCTGCAATGCGCTCGGCATCAACGTGCTGTCGCTCTCGGAGCTGCAGACGGGCGCCGGCCCGATCGACGCGCCGAACACCCAGGTCGATCCGACCCGCACGATCACCGTGGAGTTCGACGCCAACGCGCGTGGCCCGTGGGACTTCAAGCCCGAGGTGTCGACGCTCGACGTGCATCCCGGCCAGGTCGAGACGGTGATCTACACGATCCACAACCGCCAGCCGCGGACGATGACGGTGCAGGCGATCCCGAGCTACGCGCCGACCTCGGCGATGGCGCACTTCAACAAGCTCGAATGCTTCTGCTTTCGCGAGCACGTGCTCGGCCCCGGCGAGACGAAGCGTTGGCCGGTGGTCTTCGTGATCGACTCGAAGCTGCCGAAAGACGTGCGCACGATCACGCTGTCGTACACGTTCTTCGAGGTCGGCGGCCGCACGCCGCCCGCGCCTGCCGAAGCACGCGCACCGACGCCATCGGCCGAAGGCGCGCGATCGTGAGCGTAGACGTGCAGCGCCGCGGCTCGCTCGGTCGCACCCTGCTCGCGGTCGCGTGGTCGTTCTTCGGCGTGCGCAAGTCGCGCGACCTCGAACGCGATGCGCGCGAGCTGAACCCGGTCCACGTCGTGATTGCCGGCATCGTCGGCGCCGTCGTCTTCGTGCTGGTCCTGGTCGCCCTCGTCAACTGGGTCATCGCCAGCGGCGTCGCCGCCTGAGCGTCGCTCGAAGCCGGACACCTGATTCATGCCTTCCCAGGAGATCTCGCCATGTCGGCCGTGACCACGGGCAACCCGCCCGCCTACTTCGTTCCGGCGCCGTCGCGGCACCCGGTGTCGCTCGCGTTCGGCCTCTTCCTGGTCTTCGCCGGCGCCAGCCAGTGGATCAACGGCGCGTCGTGGGCGATGTGGGTCACGCTGCTCGGACTTGCCGTCTGGGCCTATGTCATCCAGGGGTGGTTCCGCGATGCGGTCGGCGAGAGCGAGAGCGGCCGCTACAGCGGCCAGGTCGACGTGTCGTTCCGCTGGAGCATGAGCTGGTTCATCTTCTCGGAGGTGATGTTCTTCGGCGCTTTCTTCGGTGCGCTCTACTGGACGCGCATGCACGCGTTGCCCAATCTCGGCAGCCTCGACAACGCGATTCTCTGGCCCGACTTCAAGTCGGTGTGGCCGAGCTCGGCCGCCGGCTACACCGGTTCGCCGGCGGGCATCGTCGACCCGTTCGCGACGATGGGCCCGTGGCCGATCCCGACCATCAACACGGCGATCCTGCTGACGTCGGGCGTCACGGTGACGATCGCGCACCACGCGCTGATCGCCAACCACCGCGCCCGTGCCATCGTGTTCATGTGGCTGACCGTGCTGCTCGGGATCACCTTCCTCGGCTTCCAGGCCTACGAATACGTCCACGCGTACTCCGAGCTCAACCTGAAGCTGAGTTCGGGCGCCTACGGTTCGACCTTCTTCATGCTCACCGGCTTCCACGGCTTCCACGTGTTCGTCGGCATGCTGATGCTGCTGTTCATCACCATCCGCATCATGAAGGGCCACTTCACGCCCGATCGGCACTTCGGCTTCGAAGGCGCAGCGTGGTACTGGCACTTCGTCGACGTCGTCTGGCTCGGTCTCTACGTGGTGGTGTATTGGCTTTGATCTCTCCGGGCCCTGGGTCGGCCCGGTAGGAATCAGCGCCCGACCGGCACGCCTGTCGGGTGGATCCAGCCGAAGCGCCAGGCCAGCAGGATGCAGGCGAACAGGGCGACCGAGACGGCGATGCGCACGGTCAGCGCGCGCGCCATCCGGCTGCTGCGCGAGCCCCCGCCACCACCGCCCCGCAGCATGAACACGCCGGCGAGGACGAGCGCGCCGAGGATGAAGGCGAAGGCGACTGCGATGACGATCGACATGGACGCGGATTATCGGCGCCGCTGCCCCGGCGGACGATGTCGAAAGGCCCCTTGAAGCGCTCCCGTGTCGTCGTCGCCGTGGCGGCGGCCGTGAGCGTCTTGCTCGCCCTGCGGCTCGGCTTCTGGCAGCTCGATCGGGCCGGCCAGAAGATTGCCAGCCACGAAGCGCTGGTCGCTCGCGAGCAGATGCCGCCGCTCGACGCATCGCAACTGGCGCGGACCGTCGGTGAAGCGGCGGCACAGCAGTTTCGGCGTATCGGCGTCACGGGGCGCTGGGCCGCAGGCCGGACCGTCTTCCTCGACAACCGCCAGATGGACGGTCGCACCGGCTTCGTCGTCGTCACCCCGCTCGTGCTCGACGGGTCCGACCCTCGTGTGGTGCTGGTGCAGCGGGGCTTCGTCTTGAGGCGCTTCGACGACCGCAGCGCGTTGCCCGCAGTACCCACGCCGGAGGGGCTGGTGACCGTCGATGGGCTGATCGCCCTGTCGCCTTCTCGCCTGTACGACTTCGCCCCCGGTGGCAGCGGGCCGATCCGGCAAAATCTCGAACTCGACGCCTACGCGCGCGAAACCGGCCTCCCACTCCTGCCGGTGACCGTCCGGCAGCGCGAGCCGGTCGCGCCGGCGGACGGTCTCCTTCGCCACTGGGCGGAGCCGGCCGCCGACGTCCAGAAGCACTATGGCTACGCCTTCCAGTGGTTCGCGATTGCCGCCGTCATCGCCTTCCTCTATGTCTGGTTCCAAGTTCTCAGGCGCAAGCCTCGCGCGGCCTGAAGCCGCTGCGGCCGCTTCCGCCGCGCCGGCCGAAGACCCCGCGCTGATGAGCTTCGCGGTGCATTCGCTGCCGTCGCCCGAGTTCGCCGGCCACAATGCGCGGCGGACCTGGCGCGGCCGCCTGCAGATGCTCGTCGTGCTGGTCGTCTGCGCGGCGCCGGTGGCGGCGTCGTACTTCGCGTACTTCGTCGTCAGGCCGCAGGGCAGATCGAACTACGGCGAGCTCGTCCTCCCGCCGCGGCCGATCCCGGCCTCGCTGGTGCTTCGCGACCTCGGCGGCGTGGTCGTCGAGCCGACGTCGCTGCGCGGGCAGTGGCTGCTGGCCGTCGTCGGCCACGGCGCGTGCGACGACCTCTGCGAGCGCCAGCTGGTGCTGCAGCGCCAGCTCCACACCGCGCTCGGCGCCGAGCGCGACCGTGTCGACAAGGTCTGGCT
>JBBSUK010000198.1:0-4509 GCA_038234975.1 Burkholderiales bacterium | reverse complement strand
AAGCCGGGCCTGTGGGCCTACGAGATCGGCAGCGGCAGCCCCGCCGACGACGCGAAGCGCGCGAAGGCGATGCAGAAGATGGCCAGATGCCTACACCGTCGACATGACGACCACGGTCACCAAGGCCGGCGCTCCGGGGCGAACGATGACGATGCACATCAAGGCACGCTGGATCGGCGCCGACTGCGGCGACCTGAAGCCGGTTCGACGCTAGCCGCTGTCCCGCGCCGAAAACCGAACACCACCCGCAGAACCCGAACGGAGACTTCCCCATGAACGGCCTCATGATGCAGCAGCCGCTGCTGATCTCGTCCCTGCTCGTGCACGCCGAGCGCCACCACGGCGAACGCGAGGTGGTGTCGCGCCGCGTCGAGGGTGACATCCACCGCACGACCTATCGCGAACTCGCGGCCCGCTCGAGGCGCATGGCCAACGCGCTCCAGCGGCTCGGCGTGAAGCGCAGCGACCGCGTCGCCACGCTCGCCTGGAACGGCTACCGCCACCTCGAGCTCTACTACGCCGTCTCCGGCTCCGGCGCGGTGTTGCACACGCTCAACCCGCGCCTGCACCCGGACCAGGTCGTCTACATCGCCGACCACGCCGAAGACCAGGTGCTGTTCTTCGACCTCACCTTCCTGCCGCTGGTCGAGGCCTTCGCCTCGCGCGTGAAGACGATCAGGCACTTCGTCGCGATGACCGACCGGGCGCACATGCCGGCCACGTCGAAGATCGACAAGCTCCTCTGCTACGAGGAGCTGCTCGAGGCCGAAGCCGACGACTACGTCTGGCCCGATTTCGACGAGAGCCTCGCGTCGTCGCTGTGCTACACGTCGGGCACGACCGGCAACCCGAAGGGTGTGCTCTACAGCCACCGCTCGACGATCCTGCACACCTTCGCGATCGCCCTGCCCGACTCGCTCAACTGCAGCGCGACCGACGCGATCCTTCCGGTCGTGCCGATGTTCCACGTCAACGCCTGGGGCCTGCCCTATGCGGCCTGCATGATGGGCTGCAAGCTCGTCTTCCCCGGACCCGGCCTCGACGGCAAATCGCTGCACGAGCTCTTCGAGACCGAGGGCGTGACCCTCTCGGCCGGCGTGCCGACGGTGTGGCAGGGGCTGCTCGCCTACGTCGACGCGAACAAGCTCTCGTTCTCGACCATGAACCGCACCGTGATCGGCGGCTCGGCCTGCCCGCCGGCGATGATGAAGACGTTCCAGGACACCTACGGCGTGCAGGTGCTGCACGCCTGGGGCATGACCGAGATGAGCCCGGTCGGCACGGTCGCGGCGCTGAAGGGCTCGCAGATCGGCCTCGACGCTCCGGCGCGCTTCGCCATCCAGGCCAAGCAGGGCCGTGCCGTCTACGGCGTCGACCTCAGGATCACCGGCGAAGACGGCGAGGACCTGCCGTGGGACGGCGCCCGGTCCGGCGAGTTGCTGGTGCGCGGGCCGTGGGTGGTGCGCGAGTACTTCAAGGGCGAAGGCGGCGATCCGCTCGTGGAGGATGCGGCCGGGCACGGCTGGTTCCCGACCGGCGACGTCGCCAACATCGACGCCGACGGCTTCGTGCAGATCACCGACCGTTCGAAGGACGTGATCAAGTCGGGCGGCGAATGGATCGGCTCGATCGACCTCGAGAACATCGCCATGGCGCACCCCGGCGTGACGATGGCGGCGTGCATCGCCGCCAGGCACGCGAAGTGGGACGAACGGCCGCTGCTGATCGTCGTCAGGAAGCCCGGCGCCGAGGTCACGCGCGACGAGCTCGTCGCCTTCTTCGAAGGCAAGATCGCCAAGTGGTGGACGCCCGACGACGTCGTCTTCGTCGACGCGATCCCCCTCGGCGCCACCGGCAAGATGCTGAAGAACCGCCTGCGCGAGCAGTACGGCGAGCACCTGCTCCAGGCCGACAAGCCGGGGTGAACCGCGGCGTCGCCGCTGCCGCGCTGGCGTTCGCGTGGTGGGGCTTCTTTCCGCTGTACTTCCGGCTGCTTCCGGGCGTGCAGCCGGTCGAGGTGCTGGCGAACCGGATCGTCTGGTCGCTGCTGCTCGTCGGCATCGCGTTGACGTGGCAGCGGCGCTGGCGCTGGCTCGGCCCGGCGCTGGCCACGCCGCGAACCCTCGTCGCCTTCGTTGCCAGCGCGACGCTGCTGTCGGTCAACTGGATCACCTACATCTGGGCGGTGTCGAACGGCCACGTGGTCGACGCCAGCCTCGGCTACTTCATCACGCCGCTGGTCAACGTCGCCCTCGGCTACCTGCTGCTGCACGAGCGCCCGCGCCGCGCGCAGTGGCTGGCGCTCGGCTTCGCCGCCGGCGGCGTGCTCTGGCTGGCGGTCGTCGCCGGCCGGCTGCCGTGGATCGGCCTCGTCCTCGGCCTGACATTCGGTGCCTACGGCCTGTTGCGCAAGGTCGCGCTGCTCGGCGCGCTCGAAGGGTTGACGCTCGAGACGATCCTGCTCGCGCCGTTCGCCATCGCGGCGATGGCGTTCTGGTGGGGCGGCAGCGCGACCAGCTTTCCGGCGCCCGACCTCGGCACCGACCTCTGGCTCCTCGGTCTCGGGCCGATGACGACGGTCCCGCTGCTGCTCTTCGCCGCCGGCGCGCGGCGCCTGCCGCTGACCACGCTCGGCCTGCTGCAATACCTCGGCCCGTCGATCCAGTTCGTGCTCGGCGTGTCGGTGTTCGGGGAACGCTTCGGCGTCGACCGGCTGACCGGCTTCGGCCTGATCTGGGCCGCGATCGTGCTCTACACGCTCGACGGCTGGCGAACGGCGAGACGTGCGTCTGCCGTGGCTGCGGCGGTTCCGCTGGCGAGTGGCCGGACGCAGGCGTAAGACGGCATCGCCGCGGCTGACCTATCGGGTTGCGGCTCGACCGAGCACGACGAAGGAACCGGATGCGACGCCTGCCGCAGACCACGAACGCGCTCGCCACGGCCGCCTTCTGGGCATCGGCCTGCATGTTCGCGACGTCCACCTGGGCGGAGTCCCCTGCGGACTGGACGCACGACTGGCCGCGGACCGACTTCTCGCGCCACGCCGTGCCGCTCGACGAGATCGCGTCCGCCGGGCCGGGCAAGGACGGCATCCCGGCGATCGACGCGCCGCGCTTCGTGCCGGCGACCGACTACCGGTCGGTCAGCAACGACGAGCCGGTCGTCGGCGTCGTGATCGGCGGCCAGGCGCGCGCCTATCCGCTGCGCGTCCTGATCTGGCACGAGATCGTCAACGACGTGCTCGGCGGCGTTCCGGTCGCCGTCACCTACTGCCCGCTGTGCAACACGGCGATCGTCTTCGAGCGGCGACTGGGCGGGAGCCTGCTCGACTTCGGCACCGCCGGCAAGCTGCGACATTCCGACCTGGTGATGTACGACCGGCAGACCGCGAGCTGGTGGCAGCAGTACGGCGGCGAGGCGATCGTCGGCGAGATGACAGGCCGCTCGCTCGTCGTGCTCCCGTCGCGGCTCGAGTCCATCGCCGACTTCAGGAAGCGGGCGCCAGAGGGCAGCGTGCTCGTGCCGAACGATCCCGGGCTGCGCGACTACACGCGCAACCCGTACGCCGGCTACGACCGTGCCGCCACGCCGTTTCTCTTTCGCGGCGGGCCGCCGAAGGGCATCGCGCCGATGATGCGCGTGGTCGCGGTCGGCCAGACGGCGTGGACCTTGCCGCTGTTGCGCGCCAGGGGCGTTGTCGAGCAGGGCGGGCTCACGCTGCGGTGGGCGGCCGGCCAGCGCTCGGCACTCGACGAGGCGCGCATCGTCGACAGTCGCGACGTCGGCAGCGTACGGGTGACCCGCGCCGGTCGTGACGTGGCGCACGTCGTCACGTTCGCGTTCGCCTTCTTCGCGTTTCATCCGGACGGGCTCGTCCACACCGAGACGGGCGAGCTGAGGCAGTAGAGCGGAACCCGCGCAGAGCGGGTTGGTCAGCGCAAGTCGCCCGCCAGCTCGCCAGCGTCTCCGGCGCTGTCAGCGCAAGTCGCCCGCCAGGCTCGCCAGCGTCTCCGGCGCGATCGCCGCGTGTGCCGGGTAGTTGGTGTGGTCGCAACCGACGCGGGCGCTGGCGCCTGCGCGCAGCGCCTCGCGCGCGGCGGTGCCGAACTCGAAGCGCAGGAAGTGCACTGCCGAGGTCTTCTCGTCGTTCTCGCGCTCGAGGTCCTCGTCGGCGATGGCGTAGACGCGCGGGCCGCCCTCGAGCTCGACGAACACACGATCCTCGATGCCGATCAGCCGCGCCAGCTCGCGCTTGCGCTCGTTCGGGTCGGGGTACTCGATCAGCATCGTCGCCTTCCAGTTCGTGCCGTCGGGCACCAGCGGCAGGTACGACTCGAGCTCGCCTTCGATGCCGGCCGCGTCGAAGATCTTCTCGATGTGCAGCATTTCCTGGATCTGACGGCGAATCGTCGTCTCGTCCTCGAACTGCAAGGTGAGGTGGTCGCCGATGTGCACGGTGCGCAGCCTGCGATGGGCAATGAAGCCGGCGCGGCTCGAGGCTCGGATCTT
>JBBSUK010000197.1:0-4594 GCA_038234975.1 Burkholderiales bacterium | reverse complement strand
TGGGTGCGCGAGATCTCTTCGGCGGCGCGGGTGAAGCTGAGGTGCCGCGCGGCCGCCTCGAAAGCCACGAGGGTTTCGAGCGGGGGCAGCCGCCAGGGGCCCGAATCGCCAGCCATGGGGCGATTCTGACATGCATGTGGCGAATTCAACGGATGCAACGAACTCGTTTGCGTCCGAGGGTCGATGGCGCAAGACTGGCTGAACTCGCCAAAGGCACCACGTGCCTGGTGCATGTGAAAGGATCCCGCCATGAACCACGATTTGATCGCCGGAACCGAGCTGCTCGCAAAGGGGCGGCTGGTGCGCCTCGCCACGCGGCCTGGCGACCGCATCGAGTGCTGGTCCGGTTGCCTGTGGCTGACACAGGACGGAGACCTGCGCGACGTGATCCTCGAAGCCGGCGAAGGGTTCGTTGCAGATCGGCCGGGCGGCGCGATCGTCCACGCCCTGCGCGACGCCCGCTACCTGCTTCTCTCGCCCTCGTGAGCGGGCTCTCGCGACACGCTATTGCACCGGCCCCTTGAGCGCATCGGGGATCGGCAGCGAGACGACCTCGATGCCCTCGGCGTGCAGCGCCTCGGCGTCCGCGCGCGATGCCTTGCCGCGGATGCCGCGCTCCTCGGACTCTCCGTAGTGAATCTTGCGCGCCTCTTCCGCGAAGCGTTCGCCGACGTCCTCGGTCGACTGCAGCACATGGCGAACGGCGCGCAGCCACTGCGCCTGCATCGTCGCCTGCATCGTCATCGCCGTCGATGGCGTCTCGCTCGATGCGTTCACTCCAGGCGCGGTGGGCCGGGTGGCCGGCGCGGCCATCCCGCGGTGCATCGAGATCCGCGGCGCACTCGGCAGGCGGTGCACCTCGACGCTGCCGCACATCGGGCACGCGATGTCGCCGCGTTCGTGCTGCGCGACGAAGTCGCCTTCGGAGGCGAACCAGCCCTCGAAGGCGTGTTCGTCCCCGCAGCGCAGGTCGAGCACCTTCATGGCTCGATCATAGGCGCCGGTTGCCATTGGAGCGGCCACCGGCCCGTGCGCCAGTTGGCGAGCCACAGCAGTCCGACGAGCGTCTTGGCGTCGGTGAGCCGGCCCTCACGCGACGCGGCGCCGAGCTCGGCCTCGGATGCGTCGAACACGTCGAGGAATTCGCCAGCGTCGAGCCGGCGTTCGCCGCGCACCAGGCCGCGTGCGAACCAGACCTCGATGATCTCGGTCGAGTAGGCGATGGCGTTGTGCATCGCACCGGCGCGCGCCCATTCGGCGGCGCGGTAGCCCGTTTCCTCGGTCAGCTCGCGAGCGGCGCAGGCCAGCACCGGCTCCCCCGCCTCGAGCTTGCCGGCGGGAAATTCGAGCATCGCGCGTCCCATCGGGTAGCGCCACTGCCGCTCGACGACGAGACGCCCGTCGTCGAGGATGGGCACGATCATCACCGCACCGGGGTGCACGACGTATTCGCGCGTCGCCTCGCTGCCATCGGGCAGCGACACGCGATCGATGCGAACGTCGAGGAAATGGCCGCGCCAGACGCTGGTCGAGTCGAGACGCGTCTCGCGCAGGTGCTCGGCGTCGCCGCGGCCGGCCGTCACGTTGCGAACATCTGCACGATCGCGACCTTGCACATCTGCAGCAGGCCGTCGGGCATGATCCCGAGGGCGAGCACGGCGATTCCATTGAGCGACAGCAGCCAGCGCACGTCGCGCGTGCCGACGACAGGCGCCGTGTCGACCGGCTCCTCGAAGTACATCACCTTGACGACGCGCAGGTAGTAGAAGGCGCCGAGCAGCGACAGCATGACGGCGATGCCGGCAAGCCAGATGTAGCCGGTGATGTTGGTCGACACGACCGACTGCAGCACGGCGAGCTTGGCGTAGAAGCCGACCGTCGGCGGGAGGCCGGCGAGCGAGAACATGAAGATCGCCATCACCGTCGCGAACCAGGGACTGCGCCTGGCGAGGCCGCGGAAGTCGTCGACGAGCTCGGCCTCGTGGCCGGCGCGCGAAAGCAGCATGATCGTGCCAAAGGTGCCGAGCGTGGTCAGCACGTCGGTGACGACATAGAACATCGCCGAGCTGTAGCCGTTGCTCGCCGACAGCGTGTTGTCGCTGACGACACCGGGCGTGAGGCCGAGCAGCATGAAGCCGATCTGGGCGATCGTCGAGTAGGCGAGCATGCGCTTGAGGTTGGTCTGCGCGATCGCCGCGAGGTTGCCGAGCAGCATCGAGCCGACCGACAGCAGGATCAGCATCTGCTGCCAGTCGACGGCGAGGCCGTTCATCCCCTCGACGAGCAGGCGGATCGTGATGGCGAAGGCCGCGAGCTTGGGCGCGCCGCCGACGAGCAGCGTCGCCGCGGTGGGAGCGCCTTCGTAGACATCGGGTACCCACATGTGGAACGGCACCGCGCCGAGCTTGAACGCCAGCCCGGCGACGACGAACACGCTGCCCAGCGCCAGCACGCCCTTGTTGATCTGGCCGGTGCCGATGGCGGCGTAGACCTCGGGGATGTCGAGCGTGCCGGTCGCGCCGTACATCATCGACAGGCCGTAGAGCAGAAAGCCGCTCGCCAGCGCGCCGAGCACGAAGTACTTCATCGCCGCCTCGGTCGCGTGCAGCGAGTCGCGCCGCATCGCGACGAGCGCGTAGAGCGAGAGCGACATCAGCTCGAGGCCGAGGTAGACGACGAGGAAGTTGTTCGCCGACAGCATCACCAGGATACCGAGCAGCGAGAACATGGACAGCGTGAACAGCTCGCCCTTGAGCATCTCGCGGCTGGCGGCATAGGGGCGGGCGTAGACGAGCGTGGCCATCATCGCCAGCGCGGCGAAGGCGCCCAGCAGATGGCCCATGGGGTCGGCGACGACCATGCGCTGCATCGCGTAGAGCGTCTGCCCTTCGCGGAAGTACCACAGCTCGACCAGGACGACGACGAGCAGCGAGAGCTGCGTGAGGCCGTAGGTGATCGCCCGGTCGCGGCCCGGCTTCCACAGGTCGACGAGCGAGACGACGCACGCCATGACGAGCAGGACGAGTTCGGCGTGGACGGCAGGCCAGTTCACGACGTGATCCTCGGCGAGCTGGACTTCACGGCTGCCTCCCCGTCTTCGACACCGCCACGTGCCGCAGCAAGGCGCTCACCGAGGCCTGCGTCACATCCGTCACGGGCTTCGGATAGATCCCCATCGCCAGCACCACCGCCGCGAGCACGCCGAGCATCGCGAACTCGCGCCGGTCGAGGTCCTTCAAGGTGCGGACGTGGTCGTTGGCGACCTCGCCGAAGTAGACCCGCTTGACCATCCACAGCGTGTACGCCGCGCCCCAGATCAGCGTCGACGCGGCGAGCGCGGCGATCCAGAAGTTGAACTTCGTCGCGCCGAGGATCACCATCCACTCGCCGACGAAGCCCGCCGTTCCCGGCAGGCCGCAGTTGGCCATGGCAAACAGCACCGCGAAGGCGGCGAACCGCGGCATGGTGTTGACGACGCCGCCATAGGCCGAGATCTCGCGCGAGTGCACGCGGTCGTAGAGGACGCCGATGCACAGGAACATGGCTCCGGAGACGAACCCGTGCGAGATCATCTGCACGATGCCGCCGGCAACGCCGAGCTCGTTGAAGATGAAAAAGCCCAGCGTCACGAAGCCCATGTGTGCGACCGACGAATACGCAACGAGCTTCTTCATGTCGCGCTGCACGAGCGCGACGAGTCCGACGTAGACGACGGCGACGAGCGACAGGCCGATCATGAGCCCGGCCCAGGCGTGGCTCGCGTCGGGCGCGATCGGCAGCGAGAAGCGCAGGAAGCCGTACGCGCCGAGCTTGAGCATGATCGCCGCCAGCACGACCGAGCCGCCGGTCGGCGCCTCGACGTGCGCGTCGGGCAGCCAGGTGTGCACCGGCCACATCGGCACCTTGACGGCGAAGGCGGCAAGGAAGGCGAAGAAGAGCAGCGTCTGGGCGTCGAGCGTGAGTGGCAGGCGGTGCCAGACCAGGATGTCGAAGCTGCCGCCCGACTTGTAGTACAGGTAGATCAGCGCGACCAGCATCAGCAGCGAGCCGGCGAGCGTGTAGAGGAAGAACTTGAACGCGGCGTAGACCCGCCGCGGACCGCCCCAGATGCCGATGATGAGGTACATCGGGATCAGCGTCGCTTCGAAGAAGACGTAGAACAGCAGCCCGTCGAGCGCGCAGAACACGCCGATCATGAGACCGGAAAGAATCAGGAACGCGCCCATGTACTGGTTGACGCGTTCCGTGATCACCTTCCACGCCGAGACGACGACGATCACGGTGATGAACGCCGTCAGCACCACGAACCAGACCGAGATGCCGTCGACGCCGAGCAGGTACCAGACGTTGAAGCGGCCGATCCAGGGGTGCCGTTCGGCAAACTGCATCGTCGCCAGCGCGATGTCGAAGCCGGTGACGAGCGGGATGGTGACGAGCAGGCTCGCGACCGACGCGACGAGCGCAGCCCAGCGGACGCGCTCCGCATGCGCGTCGCGGCCGAAGGCGAGGATGGCCACGCCGCTGACGATGGGCAGCCAGATCGCGAGACTCAGGAGGGGCATGGGCTCTTCGGCGCCTTGTCGTTCTAGGGTGC
>JBBSUK010000196.1:0-4638 GCA_038234975.1 Burkholderiales bacterium | reverse complement strand
ATCAGCACCGACTGGTTGTGTCGCATGTAGTGACGGCCGACCAGGCCCGAGCCGTTGGCCAGGCCGTCGGGGTGCGCGCGCGACGCCGAGGCGAGCAGCAGCAATGCGCTGCTGAGGGCGCCGCCCGCGACGACGACGACGGTGGCCGTGGAGCGCTCCTCGACGCCGCCGCGCCGGACGACGACCTCCGAGACGCGGCGGCCGGCCGTGTCGGTCTCGAGCCGCGTGACGAGCGCCTCGGTCAGCAGTGTGACGTTCGGATGTGCCGCGAGCATCGGGTCGATGCAGGCGACCTGCGCGTCGGCCTTGGCGTCGACAGCGCAGGGGAAGCCGTCGAAGGCGTCGCAGCGGATGCAGGGGCTCGCCTTCGTCGGCCGGCCGTCGGCGTCCTGCTCGAGCTTCAGGCCGAGCGGCAGGTGGAAGGGGCGCAGGCCCGCGTCGCGCAGGCTGCGGTCGATCGCGGCGATGCGCGGCTCGTGCACCACCGGCGGGTGCGGGTAGGGGCCGCTCGAAGGCGGCTCGGTCGGGTCCTCGCCGCGCTGGCCGTGGACGAAGAACAGCCGCTCGGCCTCGGCGTAGTACGGCTCGAAGGCGTCGTAGCCGAGCGGCCACGCCGGCGACACGCCGTCGGCGTGGACGACGGTGTCGAAGTCGCGTTCGCGAAGGCGGAACAGCGCCGCGCCGTAGACCTTGGAATTGCCGCCGACAAAGCGGTGCAGCCCCGGCCGGAACGAGTTGCCGTCGCGGTCGCGCCAGGTCTCGTCGACCTGGTAGCGGCCTTCGACGAACACCGACTTGGCGCTCCAGTTCTGCGTCTCGCGGCGCAGCCAGCCGCCGCGCTCGAGGATCAGGATGCGCAACCCGGTCGGCGCGAGGCGCTGTGCCAGCGCCGCGCCGCCAGGGCCGGACCCGACGACGATCACGTCCCAGTCGCGATCGGGCGCGGCCGTCATCCGGCCACGCGCTCGAAGGAACGCATCATCCGTTGCCGGCGAAGCCCGGATACAGCGTCATCCCGCCGTCGACGAAGAGCGTCGCCCCGGTCACGTAGTCGGCGGCGTCCGACGCCAGCCACACGGCGGCCTGCGCGATGTCGATCGGCTCGCCGATGCGGCCGTAGGGCATCAGCTTGAGCAACTCGGCGTAGGCCTCTGGCGTGCTCCACGCCGCCGTGTTGATCGGCGTTCGGATCGCACCGGGCGCGATCGAGTTGACGCGGATTCGGCGCGGCGCGAGCTCCTGCGCGATCGACTCCATCAGCAGCCTGATGCCGCCCTTGGACGCTGCGTAGTTGGCGTGCCCCGCCCAGGGGATGCGCTGGTGCACCGAGCTCATGTGGATGAGCTTGCCGCACGCCGCCGAGACGCTGTCGTCGACGCCGCGGCGGATGAACTCCCGCGCGGCGGCGCGGGCGCACAGGAACTGGCCGGTGAGGTTGACGTCGATGACGGTGTTCCACTGCTCGAGCGTCATCTTCTCGAACGGCGCGTCGCGCTGCAGTCCGGCGTTGCAGACGACGATGTGCAGCGTCCCGAACGTGTCGACGGCCTTGGCGAACATCGCCTCGACCTCGTCTTCCTTGCTCACGTCGGCGCGGATGGCGATGGCCCGCCGGCCGAGCGCGGCGATCTCGGCGACCACCTTCTTGGCGGGGCCGGGCTTGCCGATGTAGTTGACGACGACGTCGGCGCCGGCCTGTGCCAGCCCGACCGCGACGGCGTGGCCGATGCCCGAATCGGCGCCGGTGACGAGTGCCGGCTGGCCGGCCAGCGACACCGGTCGCAATGGCGGGGTCGTGCTCATGACATCGTCCTATCGGCTAACGTGGCCGCATGACCGCAATCCAGCTTCGCACCGACTTCGCCGCCACGCCGACGCCGCTTCGCCAGCCCTGGCAGCACGTCGTGGGCAGCGGCCACGCGACGCTGGCGCTGCGCGCCGACTGGCAGGCGCAGCTCGTGCAGGCGCACCGCGACCTGGGTTTTCGTCATGTTCGCTTTCACGGCATCCTCGACGACGACATGGGCACGCTCGTCATGCAGAGCGACCAGTTGCTGTATTCGTTCTTCAACACCGATCGCATCTTCGACTTCCTGCTGTCGATCGGCATGAAGCCGCTCGTCGAGCTCTCGTTCATGCCGCGCACGCTGTCGTCGGGCGGGAACATCGTCTTCCACTACCAGGGCAACATCACGCCGCCCAAAGACTACTCGCAATGGGGCGAGCTCGTGCGGCGCATCGCGCAGCACTGGGTCGACCGCTACGGCATCGACGAGGTCGCGACGTGGCCGTTCGAGTGCTGGAACGAGCCGAACCTGCCGGCGTTCTGGACCGGGACGCAGAACGACTACTTCAAGCTCTACAAGAGCACGGCGCTGGCCCTGAAGTCGGTCGATCCGCGGCTGGAGATCGGCGGCCCCGTCACCTCGGAGAACGCCTGGCTCGACGACTTTCTGGCGTGGTGCGGCAAGGAAGGCCTGCCGGTCGATTTCCTCAGCACCCACTACTACCCGACCGACGCGCTCGGCGCCACCAACACCGACACCGTCAGCCAGCTCGCCGGCGCGCCGCGCGGCGTGATGCGCGAGCGTGCCCTCGAGGCGCGCGCCGCCGCGGCGGGCCGGCCGCTCTACTACACCGAGTGGAACATCACGTCGAACCCGCGCGACTCGATGCACGACTCGTCGTTCTGCGCTGCGTTGGCGGCACGCATCGTCATGAGCGTCGACGACGTCGTCGACGCCTACAGCTGGTGGACCTTCACCGACATCTTCGAGGAGAACTACCTCCCGAGCGTGCCGTATCACGGCGGCTTCGGCCTCGTGAACCTGTACGGCGTTCCCAAGCCCGTTTACCGCGCGCTGCAGATGCTGCGCGAGCTGGGCGACGAGCGATTCGCGCTCGAAGTCGATCACCCGACGGTGGTCGCCTGGGCCGGCCGGCCGCAGGCGATGGCCGACGCCGAGGCGTCGGTCGTGCTCGTCAACCAGGCGATGCCGCGCCATCCGATCGACACCGAGGCGGTGCGGTTGCACGTCGCGCCGCCGGCGGGTCGACGCGCGCACCGCGTCGAGGTCGCGCGCATCGACGCCGATCACGCCAACCCGGAGCGCGCCTGGCATGAGATCGGCTCGCCCGAGTACCCGTCGCCGGCGCAGGTGGCGCTGCTGTTCGATGCGTCGACGCTGCGCTACGAGCCGGTGCAGTTCGAAGCCGTCGACGGCGGGATCGAGCTCGCCCTCGACCTCGCGCCGCAGTCGGCGCAGCACGTGCGGGTCACGTGGGAGGCCACCGCCTGACCGAGCGCAGCGACGACCTCGAAGTGGCCGAGGGGGGCGACGACCACCCATTGCCGCCGCTGTTCGAACGCGTGCAGCACGCCGCGTTCGAGTACTTCCTGAACGAGCTCTCGCCGACCACCGGCCTCGTGCTCGATCGCAACGAGGAGGGCGCACCGGCGAGCATCGCCGCCACGGGCTTCGGTCTCGGCGCCTGGATCGTCGGCCAGACGCGGGGATGGATGTCGCGGGAAGACGCCATCGAGCGCACGCTGCAGGTGCTGCGCTTCCTCGACGCCTCGGATCAAAGCGGCCGCGCCGACTCGACCGGGCATCGCGGCTTCTACTTCCACTTCCTCGACGCGGCCAGCGGCGCGCGGGCGTGGACGAGCGAGCTGTCCAGCATCGACACCGCCTTGCTGATGGTCGGCGTGCTGGCCTCGGGGACCCACTTCGACCGCGACACCACCGGCGAGGCCGAAGTCCGGGCGCTGTCGAGGCGGCTCTACGAACGCGTCGAGTGGGACTGGATGCTCGGCTATGGCGCCAGGCGCTGCGCCGACGGCGCGATCTGCCACGGCTGGCGGCCGGGCCGGGGCTTCATGCCTTACCACTGGCGCGGCTACAACGAGGCGCTGCTGCTCTACCTGCTCGCCCTCGGCTCTCCCTCTCACCCGGTGCCGCGCGCAAGCTGGCAGGCGTGGGTCTCGGGCTACCGCGTCGCCCGCGCCTACGACATCGAGTACCTCTTCGGCGGGCCGCTGTTCGTGCACCAGTACACCCACGCCTGGATCGACCTGCGCCGCATCCGCGACGCCTGGATGCGCGAGCACGACAGCGATTATTTCGAGAACAGCTGTCGGGCCACGCGCGTGCAGCAGCGCTACGCGATCCGAAACCCGAAGCGCTTCGCTCACTACGGCTGGCATTTCTGGGGCCTCAGCGCCGGCGACGGGCCGGGCCCGGCGCAACGCGAGGTCGACGGCATCGCACGGCGCTTCCACGGCTACGCGGCGCGCGGCGCGCCGCAGGGACCCGACGACGGGACCGTCGCGCCGTGGGCGGTCGTCGCGTCGCTGCCGTTCGCGCCGGAGATCGTCGTGCCGACGGTCGAGGCGTTCTCGCACTGGCGCATCGGCGCCGACCATCCCTACGGCTTCAAGGCCTCGCTCAACCCGGCGTTCCAGACCGCCGAACGGCCCGAGCTCGGCTGGGTCTCGCCGTGGCACGTCGCGATCAACGAGGGGCCGATCGTGCTCATGGCCGAGAACCACCGCAGCGCGTCGATGTGGCAGCTGATGCGCCGTTGCGAGCCGATCGTGCGCGGCCTGCGTGCCGCCGGGTTCGAGGGCGGCTGGCT
>JBBSUK010000195.1:0-4652 GCA_038234975.1 Burkholderiales bacterium | reverse complement strand
CCGCCGGGGCGCGGGCCGCGGCGTTGGCGGCGATCGTCTTCGGCGCCGGGCGGGTTGTTCAGGGTCGGCGCCTCGCCATTCGCGAGGCGATCGCCGCGGTAGACCCAGCACTTGACGCCGATGACGCCGTAGGTCGTCTTGGCTTCCGAGAAACCGTAGTCGATGTCGGCCTTGAGCGTGTGCAGCGGCACGCGGCCTTCGCGGTACCACTCGCAGCGTGCGATCTCGATGCCGTTGAGCCGCCCCGACGACATCAGCTTGATGCCCTGCGCGCCCAGGCGCATGGCGTTCTGCATCGCCCGTTTCATGGCGCGGCGGAACATGATGCGCTTCTCGAGCTGCTGCGTGATCGAGTCGGCGATGAGCTGCGCGTCGACCTCGGGCTTGCGAATCTCCTCGATGTTCACGGCGACCGGAACCCCGAGCTGTCGCGCGAGTTCGGCCTTGAGGTTCTCGATGTCCTCGCCCTTCTTGCCGATCACGACGCCAGGCCGTGCCGAGAAGATCGTGATGCGCGCGTTCTTCGCCGGGCGCTCGATGAGCACGCGCGACACGGCCGCGTTCTTCAGCCTCTTGCGCAGGTACTCGCGCACCTTGAGGTCCTCGGCCAGCATCGTGGCGAAGTTCTTGCTCGAGGCGTACCAGCGCGACGACCAGTTGCGCGTGACCGGGAGGCGAAAGCCCGTCGGATGGATCTTCTGTCCCATGGATATCCTCAGTTCCCAACCGTCACGTAGATGTGGCAGGTCGGCTTGCTGATGCTGTTGCCGCGGCCCTTGGCGCGGGCCGAGAAGCGCTTCAGCGTCGCGCCCTGCTCGACGTAGATGGTCTTGACCTTCAGCTCGTCGATGTCGGCGCCGTCGTTGTGCTCGGCGTTGGCGATGGCCGACTCGATCGCCTTCTTGACGATGCCGGCGGCCTTCTTCTGCGTGAAGGTGAGGATGGTGATCGCCTGGTCGACCTTCTTGCCGCGGACGAGGTCGGCGACGAGCCGGCCCTTGTCGGCGGAGAGGCGAACGCCGCGAACGGAAGCTTTGGTTTCCATGATGGTGTCCTCGTCTTCCTTACTTCCTCACGACCTTCTTGTCGGCCGGATGCCCCTTGAAGGTCCGCGTGAGCGCGAACTCTCCGAGCTTGTGGCCGACCATCTGGTCGGTGACATAGACCGGCACGTGCTGCTTGCCGTTGTGAACCGCGATCGTCAGGCCGATGAAATCGGGCAGGATCGTCGAGCGGCGCGACCAGGTCTTGATCGGCTTCTTGTCCTTCGTGGCCGTCGCCTTCTCCACCTTGGCCTGCAGGTGGTGGTCGACGAACGGACCCTTCTTG
Organism: Burkholderiales bacterium; assembly: GCA_038234975.1. GTDB lineage: Bacteria > Pseudomonadota > Gammaproteobacteria > Burkholderiales > Burkholderiaceae_C > Schlegelella_A. Next base: position 3,323 of record JBBSUK010000195.1, on the reverse strand, counting down.
AGTGAACGCGTCATCGCCGTTGCCCTACTTCTTGCGACGCGAGACGATCATCGTCTGCGTGCGCTTGTTGTTTCGCGTGCGGTAGCCCTTGGTGAGGGTGTTCCACGGCGACACCGGTGCACGGCCCTCGCCGGTGCGGCCCTCGCCGCCGCCGTGCGGGTGGTCCACCGGGTTCATGGCCACGCCGCGCACCGTCGGGCGAATGCCCTTCCAGCGCTTGGCGCCGGCCTTGCCGTAGTGGCGCAGGCTGTGCTCTTCGTTGGCCACCTCGCCGATCGTGGCGCGACAGTCGATGTGGATCTTGCGCACTTCGCCCGAGCGCAGGCGCATCTGCGCGTACGTGCCTTCGCGCGCCAGCAGCGTGACGGCGGCTCCGGCCGAGCGCGCCATCTGCGCGCCCTTGCCGGGCAGCATCTCGATGCAGTGCACGATCGAGCCGACCGGGATGTTGCGGATCGGCAGCGTGTTGCCGGCCTTGATCGGCGCTTCCGGGCCGCTGATGATCTGCGCACCGGCCTCCAGGCCGCGCGGCGCGATGATGTAGCGGCGCTCGCCGTCGGCGTAGACCACCAGCGCGATGTGCGCGGTGCGGTTCGGGTCGTACTCGATGCGCTCGACCTTCGCGGGAATCGCGTCCTTGTTGCGCACGAAGTCGATGACGCGGTAGTGGTGCTTGTGGCCACCGCCCTTGTGCCGCGTCGTGATGTGGCCGTTGTTGTTGCGACCCGCGTTCTGGATCTGCGGCTCGAGCAGCGACGCCTCGGGCCGGCCCTTGTACAGGTGCGGGTGCGAGATCTTGATGACGGCGCGGCGGCCCGGCGACGTCGGCTTGACCTTGATGACGGGCATTACGCGCCCTCCCCGGAGAAGTTGAGCTCCTGCCCGGCCGCGAGCGACACGTAGGCCTTCTTGACGTGATCGCGGCGGCCGATCGACTTGCCGAAACGCTTCTGCTTGCCCTTGTGCTGCACCGTCTGCACCCCGGTCACATCGACCTTGAACATCAGCTCGACCGCGGCCTTGATCTCGGGCTTGGTCGCGTCACGCAGCACCTTGAACAGCACCTGGTTGTGCTTCTCGGCCGCGAACGTCGCCTTCTCGCTGACGATAGGCGCGACAAGCACCTGTGCCAGGCGACTCTCGACGTGGAACGGCGGCGCCGGCTTCGACACGGCCTTGGGCTTGGCCCGCGCGGTCTTCGCCGCCTTGGTTGCCGAAACCTTCTCGGCCTTGGCGACCTTCGCGGCGGGCGCGGCCTTCTTCGCCATGGTCTTGGCTTGCTTCGCCTTCGCGGCGGTCGCGGCCTTGGCCTTCTTCGCGGCCTTTGCCTTCACGGCCTTTTCCGCCTTGTCGGCGGCGGCGGACGTCGCGGCGCCCTTGGCGGCCGGCGGGACCTTTTTGGCTGCCGTGCTCATGCCAGCATCTCCTTCAATTGCTCCATCGCGCCCCGGGTGACGAGCACCTTCCTGTAGTGCACGAGGGCGAGCGGGTCGGCGTAGCGCGGTTCGATGACGAGCACGTTGGCGAGGTTGCGCGATGCCAGCATCACGTTCTCCGCGGCCTCGTGCGTGATGACGAGCACCGACTCCGCCACGCCCATGTCCTTGAACTTCTGCGCCAGCAGCTTCGTCTTCGGCGCGTCGAGGGTCAGCGACTCGATGATCGACAGGCGCCCTTCGCGCACGAGCTGCGAGAGGATGGCGGCCATCCCCGCGCGGTACATCTTCTTGTTGACCTTCTGCGAGAAGTTCTCGTCCGGGCTGTTCGGGAAGATGCGACCGCCGCCACGCCACAGCGGCGACGACGTCATGCCGGCACGGGCCCGGCCGGTACCCTTCTGGCGGAACGGCTTCTTGGTCGAGTGCTTGACCTGCCCGCGGTCGAGCTGGGCGCGCGTGCCCAGACGCGCGTTGGCCTGGAAGGCGACGACGATCTGGTGCACCAGCGCTTCGTTGAAGTCGCGGGCGAACACGGTATCGGGTACCTCGACCTTCTCGGTCGACTGGCCCTTGTCGTTGAGGAGCTCGAGCTGCATCACTTCGCTCCCTTCTTGACGTCGGCCTTGGACATCTGCGGCTTGGGCGTCTTCTGCACCTTGACGGCTGGTCGCACCACGACGTGCCCGTTCTTCGAGCCGGGAACCGCGCCGCGCACGAGCAGCAGCTGACGCGCTTCGTCGATGCGGACGATGTCGAGGTTCTGCGTGGTCGTCGTGATGTTGCCGAGCTGGCCGCTCATCTTCTTGCCCGGGAACACGCGGCCCGGGTCCTGCGCCATCGAGATCGAGCCCGGGACGCGGTGCGAGCGACTGTTGCCGTGGGAGGCACGCTGCGAGCGGAAGTTGTGGCGCTTGATCGTGCCGGCGAAGCCCTTGCCGATCGAGGTGCCCTGCACGTCGACCTTCTGGCCGACCGCGAACACGCCGATTCCGACCTCGCCGCCCGCCTTGTACTCGGACAGGAGGGCCGCAGAAACGCGGAACTCGCGCATCAGTTCGCCGGCGACGACGCCCGCCTTCGCGAGGTGGCCCGCGGCGGGCTTGCTGACCCGCGACGCCTTGCGTTCGCCATAGACGACCTGGATCGCGTTGTAGCCGTCGGTCTCGGTGGTCTTGACCTGCGAGACGCGGTTGTTCGACACGTCGAGCACCGTGACGGGAATCGCGTCGCCGTCGTCGGTGTAGACGCGCATCATGCCCACCTTGCGGCCGAGAAGGCCGAGGCGTTCGTCCACGTAGGCCGTGGGCGCGGCCGCAGCAGCGGTCGTAGCCATGTTTCATTCTCCAGCCGCATGCCTGCGGCCTTGTTTCAGATCCCGACATCGATTGGCCGGGCTGGTTTTAGAGCTTCGGCCTGTCGCCGAAAAGCCTTCGAGTATAGCAGTCGCCTTACTGCAACTTGATCTCCACGTCGACGCCGGCAGGCAGGTCGAGCTTCATCAGCGCGTCGACCGTCTTGTCGGTCGGGTCGATGATGTCCATGAGGCGCTGGTGGGTGCGGATCTCGAACTGGTCGCGGCTCGACTTGTTGACGTGCGGCGAGCGCAGGATGTCGAACCGCTGCATGCGCGTCGGCAAGGGAACCGGGCCCTTGACGATGGCGCCGGTGCGCTTGGCGGTGTCGACGATCTCGAGGGCGCTCTGGTCGATCAGCTTGTAGTCGAATGCCTTGAGGCGGATGCGGATCTTCTGTTTGGTGGCCATGTCGTCCGCCCTATTCGAGGATTTTCGCGACCACGCCGGCGCCGACGGTTCTGCCGCCTTCGCGGATGGCGAAGCGCAGGCCTTCTTCCATGGCGATCGGGTTGATCAGCTTGACGGTGAT
>JBBSUK010000194.1:0-4764 GCA_038234975.1 Burkholderiales bacterium | reverse complement strand
TGCTGGCCTGGCTGTCCTGCTCGTTCATCGCCCGGCGAAACGCCGACCGCCATTCGGTCACGGTGACGGTGAAGGCGATGTAGACGACGAGGGCGCCGAAGGTGATCGCGGCGAACCAGCCGTCGAAGCGCGTCGACAGCAGCACGATCACCATCGAGATCTCGACCAGTGTCGGCAGGATGTTGTAGATCGTGTAGTTGAGGATCGACTGGATCGACCGTGAGCCGCGCTCGATGTCGCGCGACACGCCGCCCGTCTGGCGCTCCAGATGAAAGCGCAGGCCCAGGCTAAGCAGGTGCTCGAACGCCTCGAGCGAGACGCGGCGCGAGATGCGCGCGGCCACCGGGTAGAAGAGGAACTCGCGCAACTCGGTGAACAGCGTGACCGAGACACGCAGGAGGCCGTAGCCGACGAGCAGCGCGACCGGCACGACGAGCGCCGATCGCGGGTCGCCGGGCTCGAGCGAGAGCGCGTCGACGAGATGCTTGAGGAGCAGCGGAACGCCGATGTTGGCGACCTTGGCGGCGACCAGGCACGCCAGCGCGACGCCGACCCGCCAGCGCCAGTCCCAGACATACGGCAGCAGCCGCCGGATCGTCTTCCAGTCGGAGCCCCTGCGAACGCCTGCGTTCGCGGGCGGAGGACTTGGTGGAAGAATCGCCGCGCGCATCAGATGTGAAAGGGACTATGCCCGAGATTCCTGCATCGACGATCCCGGTCGATCTCGAAGACGACCCGAACGAGCCGCTCGCACTGCCGAGCGACCGTCAGCTCGTCATGCGCGTGATGCCGATGCCGGCCGACGTCAACGGCAACGGCGACATCTTCGGCGGCTGGATCATGGCGCAGGTCGACGTCGCCGGCGCCATCCTTCCGGCCAGGATCGCCAAGGGCCGCATCGCGACCGTCGCCGTCAACCAGTTCGTCTTCAAGCAGCCCGTGTCGATGGGCGACCTGCTGAGCTTCTACTGCCGCATCGAGCGCATCGGCCGGACCTCGATCACCGTCAACGTCGAGGTCTACGCCGAGCGCAACCCGGCCGACCTGCGCGTCGTCAAGGTCACCGAGGCCAACCTCACCTATGTCGCGATCGACGGGTCGGGGCGGCCGAGGCCGATCGTCGAGACGTGTGCTGCCAGCGCCTCGCCGCAGACACGGTAGACCGCCTCGCCGGGGTGGAAGCCGTCGACCGCCATGCCGGCGGCATCGAGCTCGACGTGAAAGGCGGCGTGCGAGACGTCGACGCGCGTTGCGGCCCACCGCGCCAGCGCCGCGTCGTGACGCCGTGCGTCGTCGCCCAAAACGCGACGCAACGGCTCCGGTAGCAGCGGAAACTGATGCACCGGCGGCAGCTGCGCGAAGGCGACGTGTCGCGCAAGGCCCTGGCCGAGCAGCCAGTCGGCGAGGGCCGCGCGATGGGCGATCGCGCGGCGTATCGTCACCTGGTCGACGACGTCGTTGACGCCGCTGATGACGATGGCGACGTCGGCCGGCGGCGGCGGGTCCCGTTCCAGCATCGAGTGCACGCCTCGCGTCGTCAGGCCGGAGCGAGCCCGCAGGGTCCACGCCACGGGGCGCCCGGTCACCGCGTACAAGGCACGGGCGAGATGCCCGGCGACGGCGAGGTCCTGGCTGGAGACGCCGACGCCGGCTGTCGACGAGTCGCCGGCAATCAGCACGCGCAGCGGCGCGGCGGAATCCGCGGCGCCGGCCCCGACACCGCCCCGGCGCTCGCCGCCTGCCTCGGGCATGACCAACGCCCGCCGCCGCGTGCGCAGCGCCTGCGCGACGAGCACCGGTGCGAGCACGAGCTTGCGCGCGATCAGCGCCGCCGCGGCAGGCGCGGAGCCGTCAGAACCGCGAGAAGTCGGGCTTGCGCTTCTGGAAGAAGGCACCGAATGCTTCCTTGGCCTCGGGGCTCTGCAGCCGCTCTGCGAAGATGCCGTTCTCGATGCCGATCGCCTCCGCCACGCCCGCCGCGCCGGCGCGGCGCATCAGGCGCTTGGTCTCGCGCACGGCGCCCGGCGGCAGCGAATTGAACCGCTCGGCGATCCGCCGCGCGTGGTGGGCCACCTCGCCGGCCGGCAGCACCGCGTTGGCGATGCCGCACTCCACCGCCTCGGCAGCCGTGAACGGCTCGCCGAGCAGCAGCTTCTCGGCCGCGCGCACGTGGCCCATGAGGCGCGGCACGATCACGCTCGACGCGAACTCCGGCACCAGCCCGAGGCTCACGAAGGGCATCGCCAGGCGTGCCTCGTCGCTGACGAAGACGAGATCGCAGTGCAGCAGCATCGTCGTGCCGATGCCGATCGCCGCGCCCGTGACCGCCGCCACGACGGGCTTGTCGCAGCCCATCAGCGCCCGCATGAAGCCGAGGGCGGGCGACTCCTTGTCCGAGCCCGGTGGCCTCTGGACAAAGTCCTCGATGTCGTTGCCCGACGTGAAGATGCCGGGCTGCCCGACGATCAGCACCGCCCGCACCGACGCATCCGCCTTCGCGGCCACGAGCGCATCGGCCATGTGGCCGTACATCGCCGCCGTGATCGCGTTCTTCTTTTCGGGGCGCGCGATCTCGATCGTCGCCACGCCGTTGAGGGTCGCTGCCTTGATGGTCATGTCTTGCCTGTCTCTTGGTGGTGGCCGACGGCTCAGACGCGCTCGAAGATGCCCGCCGCGCCCTGCCCGGTACCGACGCACATCGTCACCATGCCGTACTTCAGGTTCTTGCGGCGCAGCGCATGCACGACGGTTGCAGCCCGGATCGCGCCGGTGGCGCCGAGCGGGTGGCCGAGTGCGATCGCGCCGCCCATCGGGTTGACCTTGGCCGGGTCGAGACCCAGCTCGCCGATGACGGCGAGTGACTGCGCAGCGAAAGCCTCGTTGAGTTCGATCCAGCCCATGTCGTCGAGCTTCAGGCCGGCGTAGCGCAGCGCCGCCGGGATCGCCTCGATCGGGCCGATGCCCATCACCTCCGGCGGCACGCCGCGGCTGGCGAAGCTCACGAAGCGCGCCAGCGGCTTCAGGTCGAAGCGTTTGACTGCCGCCTCGCTGGCGAGGATCAGCGCGCCGGCGCCGTCGCTCGTCTGCGAGCTGTTGCCGGCCGTCACCGAACCCTTGGCGGCGAAAACGGGCCGCAGTTTCGCGAGCGCCTCCAGCGACGTGTCGGCGCGCGGACCTTCGTCGACGGCGACATTGCGCGTCTTCGTCTTCGCATGGCCCGTCGCGAGATCGGGCGTGCGCTCGACGACGTCGATCGGCGTCATCTCGTCGGCGAACTCGCCTGCCGCGATCGCGCGCAGCGCCCGCTGGTGCGACTCGAACGCGAACGCATCCTGCGCCTCGCGGCTCACCTTCCACTGCGTCGCGACCTTCTCCGCCGTAAGCCCCATGCCGTAGGCGATGCCGACGTTCTCGTCGTGCTCGAAGATCTTCGGGTTGAACGACGGCTTGTTGCCGCCCATCGGCACCAGGCTCATCGATTCGGCGCCGGCGGCGATCATCACGTCGGCCTCGCCGACGCGGATGCGGTCTGCCGCCATCTGAATCGCCGTGATCCCGGACGCGCAGAAGCGGTTGACGGTGACGCCGCCGACGGGCTTGGGAAATCCGCACAGCGCGACCGCGATCCGCGCCATGTTCATGCCCTGCTCGCCCTCCGGAAACGAGCAGCCGACGATGGCGTCCTCGATCGCCGCCGGGTCGAGCGATGGCACCTGCGTCATCGCGCTCTTGATCGCGGCGATCAGCAGGTCGTCGGGCCGCGTGTTGCGGAAGTAGCCGCGCCCCGAGCGGCCGATCGGCGTACGGGTGGCGGCGACGATGTAGGCGTCCTGGACTTGCTTGCTCATGGGAATGTCCTTCGTTCTCAATTCCGCACCGGCTTGCCCGTCTGCAGCATGCCCATGATCCGTTCCTGCGTCTTCGGGTGGTCGAGCAGGGCGCAGAAGCGCTCGCGCTCCATCGCCATCAGGTAGTCCTCGGTCACCAGCGAGCCGGCATCGACGTCGCCGCCGCAGATCACCTCGGCGATCTGCATCGAGACGTGGAAGTCGTGGGCGCTGGCGAAGCCACCGTCGCGCAGGTTGACGAGCTGGCCCTGGATCGTTGCGATCGCGTTGCGCCCCGCCACCGGAAACGTCGCCCTGAGCGGTGGCCGCCAGCCGCTCTCGGCCATCGCCTTGACCTGCGCGGTGGCGACGTGCAGCAGCTCGTCCTTGTGGGCGACGATCACGTCGCCGTCGATCAGGTAGCCGAGCTTTCTCGACTCCGGTGCGCTGGTGCCGACCTTGGCCATCGCCGCAGAGGAGAACGGCTCGCGCAGGAACGGGAACAGGTCGACGTCGGCGCCTCCGGCCGACGCCATCTCGGCCGCACGTCGCGCGACGTAGGCGAGGCCGCCGCCGCCGGGGATCAGGCCGACGCCGACCTCGACGAAGCCCATGTAGCTTTCCATCGCCGCGACACGGCGCGCCGAGTGGATCGCCAGCTCGCAGCCACCGCCGAGCGCCATGCCGCGCACCGCCGCGACGACCGGCACTGCCGCATAGCGGATGCGCAGCATCGCATCCTGCAGCTTCTTCTCCTCGGGCAGGATGCCCTTGCCGCCGCTCTTCATGAAGATCGGCATCAGCGCCTCGAGGTTGGCGCCGGCGGAGAACACGTCGTCGGGCGACCAGATCACGAGGCCGCGGTACGACGCCTCGGCGAGCTCGACGGCCTTGAGCAGGCCTTCGGTCACCGCCGGGCTGATGAGGTGCAGCTTGG
>JBBSUK010000193.1:0-4786 GCA_038234975.1 Burkholderiales bacterium | reverse complement strand
GACCGAGGACGCCTCTGCAGCGCCTCGTCGAACAGGCGACGGCGACCAGCGACCCTCGCGTCTATGCGATGGCCTTTCGCCGCTGCCAGGCCGTGACGGCGGGTACCGACGACGCACCGATGTGTCGTTCGCTATCGGCTTCTCAATGGTCGCGCCTCGACGACGGCAATGCCTTGCCCTGGCTCTACGTGCTCGACGAAGCGATGCGGCGCGGCGACTCGGCGGCCCGCGACGACGCGCTGTTTCGGATCGCCCGGGCGCGCCGGATGGACCGCCGCGCCTACGCCGTCGCCGCCGCGGTCGCCGATGTCGCGGGCCGCGACGACGCGGCGCTCGTCGCCGCGTGGACGCTCGGCCTCGACGCGATCGGCCTCGATGCGGCGGCGATCCCGTTCTCGCCGCTCACCGATGCCTGCCGCGACGCGACCCTCGCCTCCGGCGACCGCCGGGAGACCTGCGGCGACGTTGCCGACCTCCTGCTGGAACGCAGCGATTCGCTCGACGCGTGGGTCGCCGGAGCGGTGATCGCCCGATCGCTCGGCCGCGACACCCGTTCGATCGACGAGACGACGCAGCGCGCGACCGACGCGCTCTCCGCGACCGGTGTCAGAGCCTACGACTGCCAGCACCTGCGGCGCGAACTCGCGCGCTGGCAGAGCGGCGCCGCGGTCGGGCAGATGGCGGCGCTGCGCTGACCGTCGCCGATTCGCGTTCAGCCCGTGTTGCGCAAGCCCGCAGCGAGCCCGTTGATCGAGATCTGGATACCGCGCTTCACCCGCTCCACCGACGCATCACCGGCGCGCGCGTTGCGGTAGCGCCGCATCAGCTCGACCTGCAGGTGGTTGAGCGGGTCGAGATAGGGGAAACGGTGCTCGATCGAACGCGCCAGCGCCGGGTTGGCCGCCAGCCGACTCGACTCTCCGGTGATGCGCGCGAGCGCGTCGGCCACGCGCTGCCACTCGGCCTCGATGCGGGCGAAGATCCTGCGGCTTGCCGCGCTCTCGCCGGCGAGCGCCGCGTAGCGAGCGGCGATCGCCAGGTCGCTCTTGGCGATCACCATGTCGAGGTTGGAGACGAAGGTCGCGAAGAACGGCCACTCGGCGGCCATGCGGGCCAGCAGCTTCTCGCGTTCGCGCCCGTCGTCCCCGGCCAGAAACTGCTCGACCGCGATGCCGAAACCGTACCAGCCGGGCAAGCCGATCCGGCACTGTCCCCAGCTGAAGCTCCACGGGATCGCCCGCAGGTCCTCGATCGCCCGGGTCGACTTGCGCGACGCCGGCCGCGAGCCGATGTTGAGCTCGGCGATCTCGCGGATCGGCGTCACGGCGAAGAACCAGTCGGCGAAGGTCGGCGTGTCGTAGACCAGCGCCCGATACGCCGCGAAGCTGGCATCGCTCAGCTCGGTGGCGGCCGCGACGAACCGCTTCGGCACGGCCTTGCGCCTCGGCATCAGCGTCGCCTCGAGCGTGGCCGCCACCAGCGTCTCGAGGTTGCGCCGGCCGATGTCGGGCTGCGCATACTTCGATGCGATGACCTCGCCCTGCTCGGTGAGCCGGATCTGCCCGTTCACCGTGCCCGGCGGCTGCGCGAGGATCGCCTCGTAGCTCGGCCCGCCGCCGCGCCCGACGGTGCCGCCGCGGCCGTGGAACAGGCGCAGCGTGACGGGCCTCGCATCGGGTTCGGCCTCGTTGATCCCGGCGACCACGTCGACCAGCGCCAGCTCGGCGCCGTAGAGCTCCCACGCGCTCGTGAAGGCGCCGCCATCCTTGTTGCTGTCGCTGTAGCCGACCATCACGTCCTGCTCGGCGCCGGAGCGCCGCATCATCGCGGCGATGCCGGGCAGGGCGTAGAAGCCACGCATGATCTCGGCGGCACGGCGCAGGTCGCCGATCGTCTCGAACAGCGGCGAGACGATGACCGCACAGGTCGCGCCGTCGTCGAGGGTGCCGCGCACCAGGCCCGCCTCCTTGAGCAGCACCAGCACCTCGAGCAGATCGCTCGTGCTCTCGGTGTGCGAGATGATGCAGTGGCGGATCGCGTCGCGGCCGAACGTCGCGACGATGTCGGCGGCGGCCTCGAAGATCGCCAGCTCGTCGCGACACGCCTCGCCGTAGGCCTCCGCGCGCAGGTTCTCGACGACGCGCAGCGGCCGCGTGTCGCCGAGCACGCCGAGCAGGAGGTCGAGCTTGCGCGCCTCGTCGGCCGCGGAATAGTCGGCGTCGATGCGCGCCACCTTCAGCAGCTCGGCGACGACGGCCTCGTGCTTGTCGGAACTCTGCCGCAGGTCGACCGTCGCGAGATGGAAGCCGAACACCTGCACCGCCCGCATCAGCGGCGCGAGCCGTGGCGCGACGAGCGCTGCCGCGTGGTGCGACGTCAGCGAGTCGGCGACGGTGGCGAGGTCGGCGCCGAGCTCGGCCGCGCTGCCGTACGGCACGCCGGGTGCCACGGCATGGCGCAGCGCCTCGGTTCCGGTGAGTGCGCGCAACGTGCCGGCGAGTCGCGCGTAGATGCCGACGAAGGCGCGCCGGTACGGCTCGTCCTCGCGGTGCGGGTTGGTGTCGCCCGACGCGTCGGCGAGCGCGGTTAGCTGCGGTGTCACCGGCGCGAGCGTCGCCGAGACCGAGAGCTCGGCGCCGAGCTCGTGCGCCTGCACGAGGTAGTGGCGCAGGGCGGTCTCGCTCTGCCGGGCCAGCGCGGTGACGAGCGTCTGCGCGTTGACGTTGGGGTTGCCGTCGCGGTCGCCGCCGATCCAGTTGCCCATGCGGAAGAACGGCGCGATCGTCGCGCCGGGCAGCGCCTCCTCGATGTCGCGATACAGGCGCGGCACCTGCACGAGGAAGGTGCTGCGGTAGTAGCTGAGCGCGTTCTCGATCTCGTCCTCGACGGTGAGCTTGGTCGTGCGCAGCATCCGCGTCTGCCAGAGCTGCGTCACGCGGGCGCGGATCAGCGCCTCGTTGCGCTTCAGGTCGGCCTCGCTCGCGTCGCCGTCACGCGCGGCGAGCAGCTCGGCGATGGCGCGCTCGGCGTCGAGGATGCTCTTGCGCTGCACCTCGGTCGGATGCGCGGTCAGCACCGGCGACACGCAGGCATGCGCCAGCGTGTCGACGATGCGGCCGGCGCCGATGCCGTGCCGGTGCAGCTGCTCGAACGCGGCGGCCGGCGAGCCGCGTTGCCGATGCCCCTGCCGTTCGTGCACGGCGCGGCGGCGCAGGTGGTGCCGGTCCTCGGCGAGATTGGCGAGGTGCGAGAAGTAGCTGAAGGCGCGGATGACGCTGACCGTGCGGTCGCCCGACAGGCTCGTCAGGAGCCGATCCATCGCCTTGCCGGCGCGAACGTCGCGCTTGAGGCGATAGGCGACCGAGAGCTGGCGCACCTTCTCGACGAGCTCGTAGGCGTCGCGGCCGTCCTGCTCGCGGATGACGTCGCCGAGGATGCGGCCGAGGAACCGGATGTCTTCGACGAGGGGCGCGTTCTTCTTGCTGGCGTCTTCGTTCGCGTTCGGCATGCGGACGATGATGCACAAAACGCGCCTGCTAGGATGAAACGATGCCCGGCACGATCGTCATCGCGACCCGCGAAAGCCGTCTGGCGATGTGGCAGGCCGAGCACGTGCAGGCGCTGCTCGAGCGGCGGATCGGCGCTTCGGTGTCGCTGCTGCCGCTGACGACCCGCGGCGACCAGATCCTCGACCGCACGCTTGCCAAGGTCGGCGGCAAGGGGCTGTTCGTCAGGGAGCTCGAGCTCGCACTGGCCGACGGCCGGGCCCATCTCGCGGTGCATTCGCTCAAGGACGTGCCGATGGACCTGCCCGACGGCTACACGCTGGCGGCGGTGCTCGAGCGCGAGGATCCGCGCGACGCCTTCGTGTCGACACGCCATGCCTCGCTCGACGCGCTGCCGCGGGGCGCCGTCGTCGGCACGTCGAGCCTGCGTCGGCTGGTGCAGCTGCGCGCGCTCAGGCCCCACCTGCGCATCGAGCCGCTGCGAGGCAACCTCGACACCCGGCTGCGCAAGCTCGACGACGGCGGCTACGACGCGATCGTCCTCGCCGCCGCGGGGCTCCTGCGCCTCGGGCTCGGCGAGCGGATCCGCGAGCGATTCGCGGTCGACGTCATGCTGCCGTGCGCCGGGCAAGGCGCGCTCGGCATCGAGGTTCGCTCGGCCGAGTCGGCGCTCGTCGCGCAGCTCGCCGGTCTCGCCGACCGCGCGACGCTGCTGGCGGTGAGTGCCGAGCGCGCCGTGTCGCGTGCGCTCGGCGGCAGCTGCAGCGTCGCGCTCGCGGCGCACGCGAGCTGGCGCCCGGACGGCACGCTGACGCTCGCGGGAGTCGTCGGCCATCCGGAGTCGGGCGAGGCGCCGCTGCTGCGGGCCTGGGAAGCTGCCGTGGCAGCGGGCGTCGACGCCGCGGAGGCGCTCGGCCGTCGCGTCGCCGACGCACTGCGCGAGCAGGGCGCCGACGCCTACATCGCCGCGGCCGAGGCGATGGCAGCGCCGACGCCACCGGTCCGGGGCCCTGGCGACGGGCTGCGCGCGGGCTGACGCGCGCCGTCCGGATCGACGCCCTCCCTGCCGTGCGCGCGATCGTCACCCGCCCCGGGGCCGAGGCCACGGTCTGGCAGCGCCTGCTCCGCGACGCCGGGATCGACGCGGTGTCGCTGCCGCTGATCGACATCGCCCCGCCCGATGACGAGGGCGCGGTCGCGGCCGAGTGGCGGCGGCTTGACGAGCGCCGCGTGGTCGTGTTCGTCAGCCCGAGCGCGGTGCGCGGCTTCTTCGCAGGCCG
>JBBSUK010000192.1:0-4811 GCA_038234975.1 Burkholderiales bacterium | reverse complement strand
CCTCGACGACCACGGTGTCGTACACGTCCTCGTTCGCCCGCTCGCCGGGGGGGCCCCCGAGCGGTTTCGGTTGCGCCTGGGCCCGGCGTCGGCTGTCGATCGCCCGGTTCCGGGCGACCGACGTCAGCCACGTGAGCGGCTGGCTCTGCGCCGCGTCGAATGTCTTCGAGGCGCGCCAGACGTTGACGTACACCTCCTGGAGCACGTCTTCGGCCTGGGCTCGATCCCGGTTGATACGCAACACCACCGCGTACAGATGCGAGCTCGTTCGCTCGTAGAGCGTGGCAAATGCCGCACGGTCGCCGAGACCGGCGCGGGCGAGCAGGCGGGACAGCTCGACGCTGGCCTCGGTCCATTCGGCGAAAGGCTTGACCATGAACGGCGCGATGCGCTTCCTACAATCCGGAAGGTCCGAAGGTTAGCAAAGGCCCCGCTCGCATGCCTCGCAAGTTGCCCGCACCGCCGATCGGCTCGGCCGACGACGTCGAGGCCGAGTTCTACGACGCCATGCAGTCCGGCGATCTCGAGCGACTGATGGCGGTCTGGTCCGACGACGACGACATCTGCTGCGTCCATCCGGGCGGCACGCGGCTGCTCGGCGTGACGGCGATCCGGGCGTCGTTCGCGGCGCTGCTGGGTCACGGGCCGGTCGCCGCGTCGCCGGAGCAGGTCCGCCGCGTCGAGACGCCGTCGACTTCGGTGCATGCGGTCGTCGAGCGCGTGCCGGTCGCCACGAGCGGCGGCCCGCGCGACGCTTTCGTCGTCGCGACCAACGTCTACGTCAAAGGGCCGCGCGGCTGGAAGCTCGTCGTCCACCACGCGAGCCCGGGCACGGCGGTGGAGGGTGAGGCGGAGCGTTCCGCATCGCCCGGCTCGACGCTGCACTGAGCACGGCCTCGGGGCGCGTCGCGATGGACGATTTTCGCGCCCCGCGCTGGATGCCGGGCGGACACCTGCAGACGATCTGGCCGGTGTTCTTCAGCCATCGCCACGATGGCGTCGCGCCCGCCTTCGCCCGCGAACGCTGGGCCACGCCGGATGACGATTTCGTCGACGTCGATTGGCTCGGCGACGACACCGATGCGACGCTGCTCGTGCTCTTCCACGGCCTGGAAGGCTCGTCGGCGAGCCACTACGCGCAGTCGTTCGCGGCCGAGGCTCGTCGGCGTGGGCTGCGCTTCGCGGTGCCGCACTTTCGTGGCTGCTCGGGCGAGCCGAACCGCGCCCCGCGTGCCTACCACTCGGGCGACTTCGAGGAGGTCGGCTGGATGCTCGAGCGCTTTCGCGCGCGGCATCGCGGCCCGATCGTCGCCGCTGGCGTCTCGCTCGGCGGCAATGCGCTGCTGCGCTGGGCCGAGGAGGCGGGAGCGCAGGCATCGACGACGGTCGCAGCGGTCGCCGCCGTGTCGGCGCCGCTCGACCTCGCCGCCGGCGCCGACGCGATCGGCCGTGGCTTCGGCCTGCAGGTCTACACCCGGATGTTCCTGCGCACCATGAAGCCGAAGGCGCTCGCCAAGCTGGCCCGCCACCCCGGCCTGTTCGACGCCGCCAAGCTGCGAGCCGCGAAGGACCTGCGTGCGTTCGACGACGTCATCACCGCGCCGCTGCACGGCTTTCGCGACGCTGCCGACTACTATGCGCGCGCTTCGGCAGGCCCGCAGCTCGCCCGCATCCGCATTCCGGCGCTCGTGCTCAATGCAGGCAACGATCCTTTCCTTCCGGGCCGCGCATTGCCGCGACGCGAAACGGCAGGCGAGCACGTGACGCTCTGGCGGCCGCGCCACGGCGGCCATGTCGGCTTCGCCAGCGGCGCCTGGCCGGGACACGTCGGCGGCTTGCCCGAGCGCGTGATCGGCTGGCTGCTCGGGTGCAGCTGAGCCGTCGCAGAATGCCCGCCATGGACGCGATGGTCGAAGCGGCACTGAAGAAGTGGCCGCACGTTCCGCACTGCTACGGCTGGCTCGCCCTCGACGCGCGTGGCGACTGGTACATGCGCGACGAGCGGGTGCAGCGTGCCGGGTCGTTCCCGGCCGTCAAGGGCAGCCGCATCGAACACGACAAGCTGCTGGCCTTCATCTGTCGCAACTACGGCTTCGACGATCGCGGCGCCTGGTTCTTCCAGAACGGGCCGCAACGCGTCTACGTCGAGCTCGAGGCGGCACCCTGGGTCTGGCGGCTGTCGGCGCCGAGCCAGGATGACGGCGAACCGCCGGCCGTCACGTCGCACACCGGCCTGGCAGCGGCGCCCGCGTCGGCGCACGTCGACGAGGCCGGCCACCTCTACCTCGCCACCGACCTCGGCATCGGCATCGTGCACACGCTCGACATGGCGATCGCCGCCGACGCGGTCGAGCGCGGCACGTGGCAGCCCGAGTCGGTGCCGGCGGTCACGCTGCCGGCGCGCTTCGGCTTCATGCCGAAGCCGACTATGCCGATGTCCTAGTGCGGCCCGCCACAGCGGCCGTTCGCGGCGTCAGCGCGCCGCCGCTGCCATGTACTCGACGACGGCCTTGATCTCGGCCTCGCTGGCGTTCGATCCGCCCTTGGGCGGCATCACGCCCTTGCCGGCGATCACGTGCGCGGTCATGGTGTCGATACCCTGCGCGATGCGCGGCGCCCAGGCGGCCTTGTCGCCGAACTTCGGCGCGCCGGCGACTCCTGCGACGTGGCAGGCGCCGCAGATCTGGGTGTAGAGCGCGGGCGGGGCGCCGGCCGGTGCGCCGGGCGTCGGCGTGGCCGTGGCGGCGACGGCGACGGTGGTGGCCGCGCTCGCGGCCGCGGTCAGCGGCGTCGCGGCGGGTGGCGGCGCTGCTGCCGTCATCGGCCCCGCCATGCTCGCCGCGGTGATCGTCGCCGGTGCAGACGCGCCTGCGACCGGCGGAGTCGGCTCGGCCAGCTTGCCGCCTGCCTTGTTCGCCATGTAGACGACGGCGCGCCCGATCTCGAAATCGGTGAAGTCGCCGCCGCCCTGGGCCGGCATCTGACCCTTGCCGGCGAGCGCCGAATGGAGCAGCGTGTCGTAGCCGGTCTTGATGCGCGCCGCCCAGGCGTCGACGTCGCCGAGCTTGGGCGCTCCCAGCACGCCTGCGGCATGGCAGGCCGTGCATTGCGCCTGGAACACCTGCTCGCCGGCCTTCAGCGAGGCGATGTCGGTGCTGTCCTTCACCTCGACCATGCCGACCGGCTTGATCCGGTTCTCGATCGCCATCGGATCGGTCAGCGACTCGGTGCCGGCGGCGGGCCGCGCCTGCATCGTCACGTACATGACGAGCAGCACGATCCCGAAGATGGGAACGACGAAGGAAAAGACGATCGCGGCGATGAGCTGCCGCGGCGTCTTGATCGGGCCTTCGTGCGGGCCGTCGTATTCGTTCGTTTCGTGCGCTTCGCTCATCAGGCCCTCGAACCGTCTCGCGGCGTGGATTGCACCGCCTCGCCGGTCGCCTTCGGGCCCACCGGAGCAAACCCGAAATTATAGGGTCGAGCCCTCTGCGGGCCGCGCTCCACGAACGAGGCGCGACGAGGCGGCGGACTAGAATCCGCCGCTCGGCGTCCGTAGCTCAATGGATAGAGTACTGCCCTCCGAAGGCAGGGGTTGCTGGTTCGATCCCAGCCGGGCGCACCACCACCGCGGCCAGCGAATGCGCGAGATCACCTTGGGCCGGCGTTCGCGGCCCAGTGTGGCGGCCATTCGCAAAGCGACGCGCTGTTCGTGGTCGCCGCGCTGGCCTGGCGCAGCAGCTCCTCCACGGGCCCGCGCATGCGGTCGCCATACGCCGCGTAGGTGTCGAGGGCGGCGCGGCAGCGACGCTCGATGCTGGGGGCGACCGCAAGACCGACGAGCATCGCGTTGTGTGCGTCACGCTCGCGCCCGAGCAAGGCATTCGCGATCGCCAGCGTCGCCCAGTCCTCGGAGCGACCCATCGGGTAGCGGCTGCCTCGCGTCATCAGCGCGTAGAGCGCGAGCTGACGCGCCGCATCCGCCTGTGCCGGGCGCTGGCGCAGGAGCAGGAAGGCGAGGTAGCCGGCGACGTCGGGGTCCGACGGGTTGGCACCGAAGGCGCGGACCTGCAACAGCAAGGCGTCGCGGCTCGCGCCGTGGCGCGCGAACTCGTTGCGCGCCGCGCTGGCGAGGCTTTGTGCCTCGCGCAGGGCAGCGGGGAACTCCGACGTCTCGGCAGACGCCGAGCCGATCGCGGCCGCGGCGCGGGTGACGTCCTCGTCGCCGACGACGGCGCTCGAGCGGGCGGCCGCGAAGAGCGCCCGTGCCACCGTCCGTTCGGCCCGTTGCGCGACGCGCGGCACCAGCGTGGTCATGAGGCGATCGGCCCGTGCGCCCGGATCGATGCCGTGCGCCTCCGAAGGCAGGCGTTCCGGCGGCGCGGTCGTGGTGTTCGAGACGGCGGCCGGCGCGGATCCGGTCTCCGGCGCTGCCATGCGGCCATCGGACGACGGCGGTACGCGGCCCGCCACCGCCCAAGCCGTCGTGGCCTCGGCCGTCACCGATCGAGCGCTGCTGCTGGCTTGGGCGGGGGTGCCCGTCGCAGGACGCAAGACGGCCTGCTCGCGCAGCTGCGACGCCGCACCGGCCCTGGCGCGCGCGAGCATCGCCTCGCGCGCCGCCGGCCCCGTCGCCGCAGATGTGCGGCTTCGCGAGGTGTCTGCTGCCAGCGTCGTGGTCGGTGTCCGACCGCGGCCGGAGGTCCGGTCTGGCGCCCGTTTCGGCGGGGCCCCCGCGGCCAGGGGGGCGGCCCGGCGGGCGGGGCGGGCCGGGGGGGGCACGGCGGGTGCGACGCCGGGCCGCGCGGCGG
>JBBSUK010000191.1:0-4892 GCA_038234975.1 Burkholderiales bacterium | reverse complement strand
GGCGGCACGCGAGATGGCGCGGCGCTCGGCACGAGAGGAGGGGCTGCTCGTCGGCATCTCGTCGGGCGCGACGCTGGCGGCGATCGCGCAGAAGCTGCCAGAGATCCCCGCCGGCGCGACGGTGCTCGGCTTCAACTACGACTCCGGCGAGCGCTACCTGTCGGTAGAGGGCTTCCTGCAGGCATGAAGCCGCGCGTCCTCATCGTCGAGGACGAGCCCGGCATCGCCGACACGCTGCAGTACGCGTTGCGGACGGAGGGGTTCGACCCGTCCTGCTGCGCGACCGGCGAGGCGGCGCTGCGCTCGATCGCCGAGGCGGAACCGGCGATCGTGATCCTCGACGTCGGACTGCCCGACGCCAGCGGCTTCGAGGTGTTCAAGCAGATCCGCGCCACGAGCGACGTGCCGGTCGTCTTCCTCACCGCGCGCACCGACGAGATCGACCGCGTGCTCGGCCTCGAGCTCGGTGCCGACGACTACGTCGCCAAGCCGTTCTCGCCGCGCGAGCTGGTGGCACGGGTGCGCTCGGTGCTGCGCCGCAGCGCCCGGCCGACCACGGCCGTGGTCGCTGCGCCGCCCGCGGCTCCGGCACTCTCGACGCTGTCGCCGTCGATGCCGCCGTCGTCGATGCCCGCGCCTGCAGTGCAGGCCGCATCGCCTTCGCCGCTCGACATCGACCCCGGTCGCATGCGCGTTCGCTACTACGGCGCCGTGCTCGAGCTCTCGCGCTACGAGTTCGGCCTGGTCTGTGCGCTCGCGTCGCGGCCCGGCCACGTCTTCGCGCGCGACTCGCTGCTCGCCCGCGTCTGGGGCAGCGACACCGAGAGCATGGACCGCACGGTCGACGCGCACGTGAAGACGCTGCGCGCGAAGATGAAGGCGGTCGCCCCCGGAGTCGAACC
Source organism: Burkholderiales bacterium (assembly GCA_038234975.1). Lineage (GTDB taxonomy): Bacteria > Pseudomonadota > Gammaproteobacteria > Burkholderiales > Burkholderiaceae_C > Schlegelella_A. Next base: position 3,990 of record JBBSUK010000191.1, on the reverse strand, counting down.
GATCCGCACGCACCGCGGCAGTGGCTACGCGCTGGCCGACGACCTGCCCGACACGATGGAGCGACCATGATCAGCCGACGCATCGCCCTCGCCCTTCTTCCCGCGTCGCTCGGCCTCGACGCTGCGAGGGCGGCCGCGGCAGCAGCGCCGCCGCGCTACGCCGTGCTGTCGCTGGTCGGCGACGAGATCGTCCTCGTCAACCGCCGCATGCGCACCGGCTCGAACATCGACAGCAACGAGCGCTCGGCGATTCCCATCGCCGCCACGTCGCTCGACGACGCCGCGTTCGCCGGCGCCGACGCGGCGATCCACGTCGCCGAGCCGACCGCCGAAGCGCTGCGCTTTTCCATCCGCGATCCGCGCCTCTACACGCTCCAGGAGCGGCTGGTGGTGCCCGTCGACGCGAATGACGAAGGGCTGCGCGATGCGCTGCGCAAGGTCTGCGTCGACCAGGGGGTCGCCCGGCTGATCGTCGTCACCAAGCGGCGCGGTGATGCCAGGTTCGGGCTCTACGAAGGCTCGATCGGCGACGGCAAGGTCGCCGGTGCGGGGTTCTACCTCGACCGGCACGTCCGGACTGCAGGCACGGACAGCGGCGAGCGCGCGACCGGCTTCCTCGGCACGTTCGCATCGCTCGCCGTGTGGCTCGTCGATCCGGCGAGCTGGCGCGTGATCGCATCGCGGCCGGGCTACGCGCAACGCCTGGACACGGCCGCCGGCAACCGCGACGCCGTGACCGCCTGGGACGCGATGACGCCGCAGCGCAAGGTCAACGCGCTCGAGGCCGTCATCCGGGAGGCGACGTCGGGCGCGGTGGCGCCGCTGCTGGAACCGTCCGCCGCCGCGACCCCCGCGCGCTGAGCGTGCGCCGGACCGCGACCGACACCGCGCCTCGGCGCCGCGTTGCATGACCCGACGCAACCGCATCTTCGCCGGCCTGTTGCTCGCCTATGCGGCGGGCGTCGCCTTTCTCCTCTACCGCCAGCTCGTCGACCTCGACCCGCGCTATCGCGAGTCGGCCGAGGAGTCGCTGGTCGAGACGGCGCACCTGCTCGCCGCGTCGATCGAACAGAGCTCGGCCGGCGCGCCTTCGCCGCGCGTCGACAGCCTCGAGCCGGTCTTCCGCTCGCTCTACGCGCGCCGCTTCAGCGCCGACATCTACGGCGTCGAGAAGACGCGGGTGGAGCTGCGCGCGACAGTCGTCGACCGCGCCGGCAAGGTCGTCTTCGATTCGCGCGCCCGCGAGGTCGGCGCCGACCACTCGCAGTGGCACGACATCCACCTGGCGCTGCGCGGCCGCTACGGCGCGCGCACCACCGCCGACACGCCCGACGACCCGACGAGCTCGGTGATGTACGTGGCCGTGCCGATCCGCGACCTGCGCTCGCCGGGCGCCGCCGAGATCGTCGGCGCCGTCAGCGTCGGCAAGCCGGTGCAGAGCTTCGGCCAGTTCGTGGAAGCGGCACGGCGCAAGACGCTGTGGGTCGGCGCGACGTCCGTCGTCGCCGTCGCCCTGCTCGTCGCCATCCTGTCGGTGTGGCTGGTGCGGCCGTTCGGCCTCGTCGCCGACTACGTTCGCTACGTGCTGGACGAGCGCGGTCGCCGGACGATGACGCTGCCGCGCCTGGGCCGCCGCGCGATGGGCGCGATCGGCGCCGCCTACGAAGAGATGCGCGACGCGCTGGCCGGCCGCAACCACGTCGCCGACTACGTGCAGACGCTGACCCACGAGTTGAAGAGCCCGCTCTCGGCGATCCGCGGCGCCGCCGAGCTGCTGCAGGAGCCGACGATGCCGGAGGCCGACCGGGCCCGCTTCGCCGCCAACATCGCTCGCGAGAGCGGTCGCATCCAGGAGCTCGTCGACCGGATGATGGAGCTGACCGCGCTCGAATCGAGGAAGAGCCTCGACGGCGCCAGGCCGGTGGCGATCGGCCCGCTGGTGGTCGACGTCGCCCTGGCGGCGAGCCCGGCCGCCGAGGCGCGCGACGTTTTCATCAAGGAGGACGTCTCGGCCGCCGGCGACGCCGTCGTCGAGGGCGACGCGTTCCTGTTGCACCGGGCGTTGGCCAACCTCGTCGACAACGCGATCGACTTCTCGCCGCCGGGCACGCGGATCGCGATCAAGGTCGTGCGCCGCTCGCGCACGATCGACATCCACGTCCGCGACCAGGGCCCCGGCATTCCGGACTACGCCGGCGACAAGGTGTTCGAGAAGTTCTATTCGCTGCCGCGCCCGGAGACGGCGAAGAAGAGCACCGGCCTCGGCCTGCCGTTCGTTCGTGAGGTCGCCGAGCTGCACCGCGGGCGCGCCGTCCTCGCGAACGCGCGAGGCGGCCGGGGCGCGGTGGCGACGCTGTCGCTGCCGCTCATGGACAGGCCGGCGCCGCCACCTCCGGCGGCGTAGGCGTTGTCCTTCAGGGCGGCTGAAGCGGTCGCGTTACGATGCCGCGCCGCCGGCCATCGGTGTCGGCTCACGAGCTCTGGAGGAACGTCGATGCACACCCTGACGATGATCGAGAACAGCCGGCTGAGCCGCGCCACCCGAGGTTGCGTGGCTGCGGTCCTGGCCACCGCCACGATGCTGCTCTCCGGCTGCGGCTACAACGACTTCCAGAGCCTCGACGAGCAGGTGAAATCGGCCTGGTCCGAGGTGCTCAACCAGTACCAGCGTCGTGCCGACCTGATCCCGAACATCGTCTCCACTGTCAAGGGCGAGGCCAACTTCGAGCAGGAGACGCTCACCCGCGTCATCGAGGCGCGATCGAAGGCGACGTCGATCCAGGCGACGCCCGAGCTCATCAACGACCCCGAGGCATTCAACAAGTTCCAGCAGGCGCAGGGCGAGCTGTCGAGCGCGCTGTCGCGCCTGATCGCGGTCAGCGAGAACTATCCGAACCTGCGCGCCAACCAGGCTTTCCAGGACCTGCGCGTGACGCTCGAAGGCACCGAGAACCGCATCACCGTGGCCCGCAACCGCTACATCAAGACGGTGCAGGACTACAACGTCAAGGCGCGCAGCTTTCCGACCAACCTCACGGCGATGATCTTCGGCTACAAGCCCAAGCCGAACTTCACGGTGCAGAACGAGGCGCAGATCTCGGTGCCGCCGTCGGTGAACTTCGACAAGCCGGCCGCTTCGGCGCCGCGCTGATCGCGCCGGCCGCACGGCCGCCGAGATGATGCTGCGCTGGCTTGCCGCAACGGCGTTGGCCACGGCCGCGGCCATGGCGACCGCCACGGCGGCGGCGCAGCCGGCGGCACCGTCGATCGCGCCGTCCGCGTCGCAGGTCCTCCCGGGTCTGCCGGGCCTGCGCATACCCGGGCTCGACGGGCCGCTGTTCGGCCGAGCGCCAGCGTCGGCCGCCTCGCGGGCGACGCCGCCGCCCGCGGCGCCGCGCCCGACGCGCACGCCCGAGAGCGGCAGCGGCGAACTCCTGTCGGTACCGCCCTTGTCGGGCCGCGTCATCGACCAGACCGGCACGCTCACCTCGGCGCAGACGAGCGCGCTCACCAGCAAGCTCGCGGCGATCGAATCCGAGCGGGGCTCGCAGGTCGTCGTGCTGATCGTGCCGAGCACATCCCCCGAAGACATAGCCTCGTTCACGCACCGCGTCGGTGATCAGTGGAAGATCGGCCGTCGCGACGTCGGCGACGGCGTGCTCCTCGTCGTCGCCAAGGACGACCGTCGCGTCAACATCTCGACGACCAAGACACTCGAAGGCGCGATCCCCGACATCGCCGGCGGTCGCATCATCTCCGAGCAGATCACGCCGGCGTTTCGCGCCGGAGACTTCGCCGGCGGCCTCAACCGCGCGGTCGACCAGATCGGCAGGCTGATCGCCGGCGAGAACCTGCCCGAGCCTTCGCGCGGGTCGCGCGGCGCCGACCGCAAGGGTGGCGGCTTCGGCTTCGACGACCTGGCGATCTTCCTGTTCGTCGCCGCGCCCATCCTCGGCGGCCTGCTCGTGCGCGGCTTCGGCCGCAAGGGCG
>JBBSUK010000190.1:0-5047 GCA_038234975.1 Burkholderiales bacterium | reverse complement strand
GTCGTCGTCGAGGCGGTTCGCGTCGGCTTCGGTGCGTCGGGCCGCAACGGCGGCCAGATCGTGCACAGCTACTCGCGCGACCTCGACGTCATCGAGCGCCGCTACGGGGAGCCCAAGGCGCGCGCGCTCGGCGCGATGGCGTTCGAGGGCGCCGAGGTGCTGCGCGGCTTCGTCGCCGAGCACGGCATCGACTGCGACCTCAAGCGCGGCACCGTCTTCGCCGCCATCACCGACCGGCAGGTCGCCGCGCTGCGCGAGCACCAGCGGCTGTGGGAGTGCTACGGCAACCAGCAGCTCACGCTGCTCGACGCCGACGCCACCCGCGGCATCATCGGCACGCATCGCTACAAGGCCGCGCTGCTCGACGCGAGCGGCGGCCACTTCCATCCGCTCAAGCTCGCGCAGGGCGAGGCGAGGGCGCTGTGCTCGATCGGCGGCACGGTCCACGAGCACACGCGGGCGGTGCGCATCGAACGAGGCGCGGTGCCCCGCGTGCACTGCGAGGCGGGCGTGGTGCAGGCGCGGTTCGTCGTCGTGGCCGGCAACGCCTACCTCGAGGGGCTGGAGCCGTCGCTGGCCGCGCGGTCGATGACGTGCGGCACGCAGATCGTCGCCACCGAGCCGCTCGGCGATCGCTGGCGCGAGGTGCTGCCGTCGGACCACTGCGTCGAGGACAGCAACTTCCTGCTCGACTACTACCGCCTCTCGGCCGACAAGCGCCTGCTCTACGGTGGCGGCGTCGTCTACGGCGCGCGCGACCCGGCGCACATCGAGGGGGTCGTGCGGCCGCGCATGCTCAAGACCTTCCCCCAGCTCGCCGACGTTCGCATCGACCACGCCTGGACCGGCAACTTCCTGCTCACGCTCTCGCGCCTGCCCGACGTCGGCCGGCTGGCCGACAACATCTGGTACTCGCAGGGGTGCTCGGGGCACGGCGTGACGTTCACGCACCTGATCGGTCGCGTGCTGTCGGAAGCGATCCTCGGCCAGTCGAACCGCATCGCTGCGTTCGAGAGCCTGCCGCACCATCCCTTTCCCGGGGGACAGCTGCTGCGGGTTCCGCTGACGGCGCTTGCGGCGCAGTACTACGACCTGCGCGACAGGCTCGGCGTCTGAGACCATGCGCCGAGCCGACATGTACGAGCTCGAGCTGAAGCTCCAGGTTCGGCCCGAGCGGCGCGCCGCGCTGCTGCAGGCCCTGAAGCGAGGCCGCGTGCGCACCGAGCGATTGAAGGCCGCCTACTTCGACACCGTCGATGCAGACCTGGCGAAGAATGGGCTCGCACTGCGGCTGCGCCGTGAGGGCGGCCAGTGGCTGCAGACGGCCAAGGGTGCGACCGGAAGCGCGCTCGCGCGGCTCGAGCACAACGCGTCGGTGCCTCTGCCCGCGGCCGGCGAGGCGCCCGTCGTCGATCTCGCGCGCCACGACGGAACGCCGGTCGGCGCCGCGCTGCGCGAGGCTCTCGGCGACGGGGCGGGTGCCGCGCGCTCGCTGCGCTTGCGCTTCCAGACCGACGTCGAGCGAACGTCCCGCACCGTGCGGTCTGCGGGTGCCCTTGTCGAGCTCGCGTACGACCGCGGCAGCGTCGAGGCGAACGGCCGTTCGCTCGCGATCGACGAGTTCGAGCTCGAGCTGAAGTCGGGCCCGCCGGCAGCGCTCGTGGCGCTCGCCGGGCAGTGGATGAGCGCCCACGGGCTCTGGCTGTCGACGGCGTCGAAGGCCGAGCGAGGCGGCTGGCTCGCGGCCGGCGAGGGCGGGCCGAAGCCCCGCAAGGCGAAGTCCTCCAAAGGCGGCGCCTCGAGCGAGGCCGGCGTTGGCGGCTTCGTGGCCGTGACGACCCAGCAGTGTCTCGCGCAGGTACTGGCGAACGCCAGCGCAGTCGCCGATGGCCACGCGGGCGACGAGTTCGTGCACCAGCTGCGCGTCGGCGTGCGCCGCCTGCGCACGGCGCTGCGCGAGCTCGGCGACATCGTCGAAGGCGTCGACGCAACATGGGAACGCACGCTGCGCGACACCTTCCATCGGCTCGGCGACGTTCGCGACCGCACGGTCGTGATGCCAGGCGTGATCGCCGAGCTCGACGCTGCGGGCGCACCGGCGATGGCCGCGCCCGACGTGCTGCCGAGCGTGCATCGGCCTGAGACCGTGGTGCGCGATCCTGCGTTCCAGAAGGTCCTGCTGGCGCTGATCGCCTTTTCGCATGCGCAGTCGAACGGCGATCCGCGGGCCGGCGGCGACGCACGGCCGACGCTCGTCGGGCGGCTCGACGCCTTGCTGCATCGGCTGTCGCGAGACGCCAGGCGCTTCGCCGAGCTCGACGTCGACCGCCAGCATCGCGTTCGCAAGCGGCTGAAGCGCATGCGCTACCTGAGCGAGTTCGCCGCCCACGTCTACGGGCGCAAGGCCGTGACGCGCTATCTCGCGCGCTGGCGCGATGCCCAGGACGAGCTCGGCGCGTACAACGACTGCCGCGTCGCCGCACAGCTGTTCCGCGATGCCGTCGATCGCGACCCCCGCGCCTGGTTCGCCGTGGGTTGGCTCGACGCGCAGCAGGAGCCCTTGGTGCAGCGGTGCGCCCGCGCGTTGCGCAAGGCGGTCGGCGCGAAGCCGTTCTGGCGCGACTAGCCGACGAAGCTCCAGTCCCTCGCGGCTGTCTGCGAGGGAGTCAGTCGCCGCCCGTCACGTACTGCAGGTAGAGCCCGGCTGCGCGGCGGGTCGCCACGCCCGGTGGCCCATCGCCGATGGCACGCCCGTCGACGCTGCGCACCGGCGTCACGCCGCCGAGCGTTCCGGTCACGAACGCTTCGTCTGCGGCGTACACCTGGGCCAGCGTGAAATCGCACTCGCGACAGACGCCGCCGTCGGCGCGCCATGCGTCGATCACGCTGCATTGCGTGATGCCCCTGAACGAATACAACCCGGTCGACGTCCACAGCTCGCCGCGGCGGACGATGAAGAAGTTGGTCGAGTTGCAGCTCGCGACGAAGCCGCGCGGATCGAGCATGAGCGCCTCGTCGGCACCCGCGTGGATCGCCTGGATCAGCGCCTGGATCAGGTTGAGCCGGCTGTGCGAATTGAGGTGCAGATCGAAGACGTCGGGGTTGCTGGTGCGAAACGTCGACGTGAAGAGCGACAGGCCACGCGCCTTCGACTCGGGCTTCGGCGTCTTGTGCTCCGCGACGATGACGATCGTCGGGCCGCCGATGACGAAGCGAGGATCCTGGTTGGGCGTGCGCTTGACGCCGCGCGTGATCATGAGCCGGATGTGCACGCCGTCGGTCATGCCGTTCGTCTCGAGCGTGTCGCGCAACGCCTTCGTCAGCTCGTCGCGGTTCATTCCGATGTCGAGCGCGATCGAGGCGGCGCCCTCGTAGAGCCGGTCCAGGTGCGCGTCGAGGCTGACGATGCGGCCGTCGATGAGCCGCAGGCCCTCCCAGATGCCGTCGCCGAGGGCGAAGCCGCTGTCGAAGACCGACACGCGTGCCTCGTCGCGTGGCACGAACGCGCCGTCGACGTAGACGAGCACGCCGTCGTTGCGCGGGTCGGCGACATAGCCCTGCGAGCTTTCGCCCCGGGCGAGCGGATTCTGTGTGGCAGTGGTCATGGCGAGCGTCAGAAGTCGAATTCGCGGTGCCGCTGCAGAAAGGCCTGCGTGCGCGACTGGGTGGGGTGCTTGAGCACCTCGTCGGGCGTGCCCTGCTCGTGGATCACGCCGTCGGCGATGAAGAGCACGCGGTTGGCGACGTGGTAGGCGAAGCCGATCTCGTGCGTGACGAGCAGCAGGGTGCGCTGCTCCTGCGCGAGCGAGCGGATCACGGTCAGCACCTCGCCGACGAGCTCGGGGTCAAGCGCGGAGGTGGGCTCGTCGAAGAGAAGCATCTCCGGGTCCATCGCCAGCGCCCGTGCGATCGCGACGCGCTGCTTCTGGCCGCCGGAGAGGCGGGCCGGGTACTGGTCGGCCTTGTCGTCGAGCCCCACACGCGCAAGCTCGGCCTCGGCCCTCGTCCGTGCCGCGGCCTCTCGCTGGCCGCGCACCGTGCGCAGGCCTTCCATCACGTTGCCGAGTGCGGTCATGTGCGGGAACAGGTTGAACTGCTGGAAGACCATGCCGATGCGCTGCCGGACGCGGGTCAGCTCCGACTCCGCGTAGATGCGTGCGCCCGTTGCCGCGGCGCCCGACGCCTCGCGCCCGATCGCCTGACCGTCGAGCACCACGGTGCCCGCGCTCGGCTGCTCCATGAAGTTGAGGCAGCGCAGCAGCGTGCTCTTGCCCGAACCCGAGGCACCGAGGATAGCGATGCGGTCGCCGGGCATCACGTCGAGGTCGATGCCGCGCAGCACCTCGTTGTCGCCGAAGCGCTTGCACAGGCCGGTGACGCGCAGCAGGGGTTCGATGGGGTCGGACATCGCGCGGCTTTCAGGCATCCGACCGGTTGAGGCGCCGCTCGAGCGCATACGTCGCCTGGACGAGCGGGAAGAGGAGGAGGAAGAACACCACGGCGATGACGCTGTAGGTCTCGATCGGATTGAACTCGAGCGAGGCCAGCAGCTTGCCCTGCTGAAGCAGTTCGACGTAGGCCACGGCCGAGGCCAGCGTCGTCATCTTGAAGATCTCGATGCCGCGGTTGGTGAACGCCGGAATCATCCGCCGCAACGCCTGCGGCAGGACGATGCGGCGCATCGCCTGCGCGGCGGTCATGCCGAGCGCGCGCGCCGCCTCGGCCTGGCCGCGTTCGATCGAAACGATGCCGCCGCGGTAGATCTCGGCCGAGAACGCCGCAGAGTTGAGCGAGATGCCGAGCGCTGCCGCCGTCATCGGGCTGATCTGGAACGGCACCAGGATCGGCAGCGCATAGTAGAACCAGAGGATCTGCACCAGCACCGGTGTGTTGCGGAAGAACTCGACGAACGCCGTTGCGGGCATGGCGAGCCAGCGGCTTCGCGCCAGTCGACCGAGGCCGACGACGAAGCCGAAGCCGAGGCCGAACACCATGCAGATGGCGAACAGCCGAAGCGTGCCGATGGCGCCGACCCACAGCACGTCGG
>JBBSUK010000189.1:0-5181 GCA_038234975.1 Burkholderiales bacterium | reverse complement strand
GCCATGATTCCCGGATGACCATCCGCGAGGTCCGCGCCGCCTGCCCCCATGACTGCCCGGACACCTGCGCGATGCGCGTCACGGTCGAGGGCGGCCGCGCCGTCAGGGTCCGCGGCGATCCTGACCATCCACCCACGCACGAGCCGTGCGTCGCCGACGACGACGAAGCGCTCGTCGCGCAGGCGTTTGGCCCCGCCGACGCGGGCGGGTTCGACCTCGCCGTGCTGCGCGCCCTCGGCCGCGCGCCGACCTTCTACGACTGCCTGGTCGAGGTCGAGGCGGCGCCGGTCGCGGCATGAGCTGCCGCATGGCCGCCTGGAGCATCGGCGGCATCGCCGCGACGGGGCTGGTCGCCCTCGGCGCCATCGGCGTCGTGTGCTTCGTCTCGGGCTGCGGCACGGTGGGCTACTACGCGCAGTCGACGGTCGGCCACCTCGAGCTGGTGCGTGCCGCCAGGCCGGTGTCGACGTGGCTCGACGACCCCGACACGCCGGCGAAGCTGAAGGCGCGGCTGGTGCTCTCGCAGCAGATCCGCGACTTCGCGGTGCGCGAGCTGCACGAGCCCGACAACGCGAGCTACCGCCGCTACGCCGACCTGCACCGCCCGGCGGCGGTGTGGAACGTGGTCGCCGCGCCGGAGTTGTCGCTGCTGCCGCGGACATGGTGCTTCGCCGTGGTCGGCTGCGTGTCCTACCGCGGCTACTACGACCGCGCCGACGCCGACGCGTTCGCCGAGGGCCTGCGGCGCGAGGGCCTCGACGTGATCGTGTCGCCGGTCCCCGCGTACTCCACGCTCGGCAAGCTGCCGAAGTTCGACTGGCTCGCCGACCCGCTGCTCAACACGTTCGTCGGCTATTCCGACATCGACCTCGCCCGGCTCGTCTTCCACGAGCTGGCGCACCAGATCGCGTTCGCGCCTGGCGACACCGAGTTCAACGAGTCGTTCGCGACCGCCGTCGAGACGATCGGCGGTGAGCGCTGGCTGGCCGTGCATGGCGGCGCGGCGGCGCATGAAGTGGCGGCAGCGATCGACGCGCGGCGGGACGACTTCCGCACGTTGACGCGCCGCTACCGCGACATCCTCGCGGCGATCTACGCCAGTGGCGACGAAGACGCGACGAAGCGCCGCCGAAGGGCCGAAGCGTACGCCGCACTGCGCGCCGACCACGCCGCCATGAAGGCGACGCGCTGGAACGGCTACACCGGCTACGACGGGTGGTTTGCGCGCGCCAACAACGCCGCCTTCGCGCTGCTCGCCAACTACAGCGGCCTCGTGCCGGCGTTCCGCGCGCTTTTCGAGCGCGGGGGCGGCGACTTCCCGCGCTTCTACGCAGAGGTCGAGCGCATCGCCGCGCTGCCCACGGCCGAGGCGCGTCGCGCAGCGCTCGCATCCCTCACTTGAACTTCCAGACGGTAGACACGCCATGGCCGACATCCACATCCACCGCGACCACACCCTGGGCCTCGCACGCGCCCGGCGCACCGCCGAACAATGGGCCGAAGCGGCCGAGGAAAAGTTCGGCCTCGCCTGCACGATCATCGAAGCCGAGGACCACGACATCGTCGAGTTCGAACGATTCGGGGTGAAGGGCCGGCTGCGTGTCGAGGGCGACGCCTTCGACCTGACCGCGAAGCTCGGCCTGCTTGCGGCCGCCTTCCGCGACTCGATCGAGACCGAGATCGAAACCAACCTCGACGCCGTGCTCGCGCAGGCCGGCACCGCGCCGACCCGCGCTGCGCCGCCCGCGAAGGCCGCCGGTGCGCCGGCCAAGCGCAAGCGCCGGTCGACCGAATGAGCGAACCGCACCCGGCGCCAGGCGCGGCGCGCGGCAAGGTCTTCATCGTCCTCAATGTCGGGTCCGGCCGTCCCGACGACACGATGGCCGACGCGGCCCGGCGCGTGCTCGGCGGCGCCGGCATCGCCTACGAGATCCTCGAGGCGCACCGTGGCAGCGAGATCGCGGATCTGGCGAAGCGCGCCGTCGCGGCGGCGCGTGCCTGCGGCGGTTCGGTCGTCGCCGCCGGCGGCGACGGCACGCTCAACGCCGTCGCCGAACAGGTGCTCGGCAGCGGTTGCCCGTACGGCGTGCTGCCGCAGGGCACCTTCAACTACTTCGCCCGCGCGCACGGCATCCCGACCGAGAACGACGCGGCACTGCGCGTGATCGTCGCCGGGAACACGCGACCGGTGCAGGTCGGCCTCGTCAACGACCGCGTCTTCCTCGTCAACGCCAGCGTCGGCCTCTACCCGCAGGTGCTCGAAGACCGCGAGGCCTACAAGCAGCGGTTCGGGCGCTTCCGCGTCGTCGCGATGCTGTCCGCGATGGCGACGCTGCTGCGTGAGCCGCGCCAGCTGCACCTCCTCGTCGACGAGGACGGCGGGGATCCCGCAGGCGCCGTCGAACTGCGCACGCCGACCGTGTTCGTCGGCAACAACCGGCTGCAGCTCGAACAGATCGGCGTGCCCGAAGCGAATGCGGTCGAAGCAGGCCGGCTGGTCGTCATCGTGCTCGAGCCCGTCGGCACGTGGACGTTGGTCGGGCTCCTGTTGCGCGGTGCCCTCGGCCGGCTCGGAGAGGCGAACGCGGCGCGCAGCTTCGCGACCGCTTCGCTCAGCGTCACGAAGACGCGGCGCGGGGGCGCTCGCCGGCTGAAGATCGCGACCGATGGCGAGGTGCGCCGCGAGGCCGTTCCGCTGCGCTTCCACGTCGCGCCCGAACCGTTGATGCTGATCGCCCCCGCCGACTGGTCGGGCGGAGACAGCGAGGTCCAGTGAGCGTCGTTCTCCAGGTCTCGGACCCGCACTTCGGCTGCGAGGTGGGGCCCGTGCTCGAGGCGCTGGTCGCGCTCTCGGCGCGACTCTCGCCCGACCTGCTCGTGCTCTCGGGCGACCTCACGCAGCGCGCCCGCGCCGTGCAGTTCGACGCGGCGCGCGCGTTCGTCGACCGGCTTGCGGTGCCGGCCCGTGTCGCCATTCCCGGCAACCACGACATCGCGCTGTGGAACGTGTTCGCGCGCGCCTTCGCACCGTACGCCGGCTATCGCCGCGCATTCGGCGACGTGCTCGAACCCGTGCACGACGGCGACGATCTCCTGGTCGTGTGCCTGAAGACGACGCGCCGCTACCGCCACGTCGACGGCGAACTGTCGCGCGCGCAGGTCGAGCGGGCCGCATTGCGCTTCATGTCCGCTCGGCGCGGTCAGCTTCGCGTCGCGGTCGTTCACCAACCCGTCGCCATCCTCGACCCGGACGACGAGAAGAACCTGCTGCACGGCCGCGACCAAGCGGTTCGCCGCTGGGCCGAAGCGGGCTGCGACCTCGTCGTCGGTGGCCACATCCACCTGCCGTATCTGGTTCCGCTCGGCACGCGCTATGCGGGTCTGCCGCGCGAGGTGTGGGCATTGCAGGCCGGCACCGCGCTGTCGTCGCGGCTGCGCCGTGGCGCCCCGAACTCGGTCAACGTGGTCCGCACCGGCGCCGCGCTCGACGCGCTCGCGGTCGGCGCGACGCCGCCCGGGCATCCGCGCGCGTCGCGCCGCTGCGTGGTCGAGCGCTGGGACTTCCGCGAAGCCGACGGGGCGTTCACGAGGGTCGAGCAGACGGCGCTCGCTTTCGGCGATGGGCGCTGAGGCTGCGGGCGGATCGCTCGGCGATCCACTCGGCGATTCGCTCGGGTCGGCGCTCGTGGCGGCGCGCTGGCTCGGCGAACGCGGCGTCGCGCTGTGGCTCATCGTCGGTCTGACGATCTGCGTCGTCGTCTGGCTCGTCGGCCGGGGCTGGGGGCGCGGCGCGGCGGCGCACGTGGAAGGTCGGCGGGCGGCCGACCTTCTGTTTCTCGCACGGCCTGCAGCGGGGTTGTCGCTCGTGCTGTTCGCGGTCGGCGTGTTCGCCGTGCTCGCGTCGGCGCTGGGCAGCGGGCGCTGGCTCGGCCGGATCGACGATGCCTATGCCGGCGCCCTGCGGGCCGCCCTGTCGCCTGCGAGCTTGGACGCGCTCACGTGGACCACGCACCTCGGCGACACGCTCACACTCACCGTCATCGGCAGCGTCGTGACGCTGGCGCTCGTGCTGTCGCGGTGCCTCGGCGAGGCGTTCGTGTGGGTGGTCGCGGTCGGCGGGCAGGGCATCGTGACGCGCATCCTCAAGGCGATCTTCGAACGGGTGCGACCGGAGCACGACGCGCGTTTTGCGGCCGACGGCTACAGCTTCCCGAGCGGTCACGCGGCCGGCGCGACAGTCGTCTACGGCATGCTGGCCTATCTGGTGCTGCGCCTCGCACCGCCGCGTTTTCACGGGCCGGCGCTGCTCGTGGCAGCAGCGCTCGCCTGGACGACCGGCTTCTCGCGCATCGCCTTGCAGGTGCACCACCTGAGTGACGTCGTCGCTGGCTTCGCGTCGGGCGGCCTGTGGCTCGCGGCCTGCATCGCCGGCTTCGAGGTTGTGCGTTGCCGAACGGCGCGGGCGCGTTCGGGCAGAGTCGACGTCGCGTGAGCGGTCGATAGCATCGCCTTCAACCCACGATCGGCACCCATGGCCACCAGCCTGCTCGCCCTGCTCGACGACGTCACGACGATCCTCGACGACGTCTCGATCCTGACCAAGATCGCGGCGAAGAAGACCGCCGGCGTTCTCGGCGACGACCTCGCGCTCAACGCGCAGCAGGTCAGCGGCGTGAAGGCCGACCGCGAGCTGCCGGTCGTCTGGGCGGTGGCCAAGGGATCGTTCGTCAACAAGGCGATCCTCGTTCCGGGCGCGCTCGCGATCAGCGCCTTCGTGCCCTGGCTCGTCACGCCGTTGCTGATGGTCGGTGGCGCCTTCCTCTGCTACGAAGGTGCCGAGAAGATCGTCCACAAGCTGCTGCCGCACGACGACGGCGCCGCCGCCGCGGCGACGAAGCCCGCGGCCGAGACCGCTCCGGACGGTGCCGATCTCGTCGTCCTCGAGCGCGACAAGATCAAGGGCGCGATCCGCACCGACTTCGTGCTCTCGGCCGAGATCATCGCGATCACCCTCGGCACGGTCGAGAAGGCGCCGTTCGTCGAGCAGGTCATCGTGCTCGTCGGCATCGCCATCCTGATGACCGTCGGCGTCTACGGGTTCGTCGCCGGCATCGTCAAGCTCGACGACGCCGGCCTCGCGCTCAGCCGGCGCGACGGCGCCTTCGCTCGCGCCACGGGCCG
>JBBSUK010000188.1:0-5186 GCA_038234975.1 Burkholderiales bacterium | reverse complement strand
TGCTCGGTTACGGCGTCGGCGTTCGCTACCGCAGCCCGGTGGGCCCGATCAAGCTCGACCTCGCCTACGGCCAGAAGGTCAAGAAGTTCCGTGTCCACTTCAGCGTCGGCGTGACCTTCTGATGGCCGGACGCCGCGTCGCTGTCGGTGTCGGCGCGGTCGTGCTGGTCGTGCTGATGCTCGTGGCGGCGGCGGTCGGCGTCGCCTGGTGGGCGCTCGGCACCGCGGCAGGAACGGCGCGGCTCGTCGGCTGGATCCCGAACGTCGCGGTGACGAAGCCGAGCGGCTCGCTGCTCGGCGACTTCTCGGCCGAGCAAATCGAGATCGCGCTCCCCGGCCATGCCGGCACGTTGCGCCTCGACGCGCCGCGCTGGACCGGCCTGACCGCTTCGCGAGGCAGCGACGGCCGCTGGCTGCACATCGTCATCGAGGCGCTGCACGCTGACCGCGCCGTGCTCGTGCCGAGCAAGGAGCCCGCGCCCGCGACGACCGAGCCCGCGAAGCCGCCCCAAAGCCTGCGCCTGCCGCTGGAGATCGAGGTCGGCTCGCTGACCGTGGGCGAGCTGTTCCTCGGCGAGCCCGCGTCGGGCTCCGAGCCCGGCGTCGTTCCGATCCGCGACATCCGCGCCAGGCTGCATGTCGGCGCCGACGGCGGCGCGCTGCACACGGTCGACGACGCGAGCGCCGTTCGCGACAAGGCGCGCATCGCCGGTGCGCTGCGCATCGCCGCCGACCCGCCGTTCGACGTCGACTCCAAGGTGCGCGCCGAGTCGATCGCCAACGTCGAACCGTCGTGGCAGGCCGATGCGACGGCGACCGGTCCGCTCGACGCGCTGCGGGTCGACGCCGCCGCGCGCGTGCAACCTTCGTCGTCGCACCCGCCGCAGTCGCTCGACGCGAAGGCGGTGCTGCATCCGTTCGCGGCGTGGCCGCTCGGCGAGCTGAGCGCGACCACCTCGGCGCTCGACCTCTCCGCCTTCGCCAAGGGACTCCCGGCGACCGCGATCAGCGGCAAGGCAACGGCCGAGACCCGCGGCAGCGGCGAGCCGGCGCAGGTGATGCTCGACCTCGCCAACGCGAAGGCCGGCCGCTGGAACGAGGGCCTGTTGCCGGTCACGCGCGTCAACGGCGATCTGCGCGCCAAGCCGGACGATCCGGGCCGCCTGGAACTCTCCGGCCTCGTCGCCGAGCTCGGTTCGGCGTCGGCGCCCGGCGGAACGGTGCGCGGCAGCGGCCGCTGGGCACCCGAAGGTTTCGAGCTCGACGTGACGCTGGCCGCGATCTCGCCCGCCGCGCTCGACGCGCGGGCGCCGCCGCAGCGACTCGACGGAACCGTGACGGCAACGGGCAGCGGCTTCACCGGCACCGCGACCCGACAGCAGGTCGACCTCAAGGCCGCGATCAAGGGGTCGGTCTCGACGAGCGTCGCCTCGAAGCCGGTTCGACTGGACGTCGACGCGACATGGGCGCTCGAGGCCGGCACCACGACGGTCGAGGTCAGGCGCGCGGAAGCCTCGTCGGGCGCCGCGACGGCCGTCGTGAAAGCGACGGCGACGCAACGCGGCGCAGCTGCCGCGGCCACGTCACCCTGGATCGTGCGCGGCGACCTGCGCCTGGCGGCATTCGACCCGATCGCCTGGTGGCCCGGCGCGGGAACTGCATGGCAGGCGGGCCCTAACCGCGTCGATGCGCAGGGCCGTTTCGACGTGACGATCCCGGCCACGCTGCCGCAAGGCGCCCTCGCCGACGTGCTCGCTGCGCTGCGCGGCAGCGCCGACGTCACCCTCGCGCCGAGCACGCTGGCCGGCGTCGCGGTGGAGGGGAAGGCGAATTACGCCAACGCCTCGGGCATCGCCGACGCATCGGCCGATCTCGTCGCCGGCGGCAACCGCGTGAAGGGCAGCGGCCGCTTCGACGCGAGCGCCGCGAAGGGCGACGCCTGGCAGGTCGCGATCGACGCGCCGCAGCTCGACCGCCTCGCCCCGCTCGCGCGGGCGCTCGGCGTCCAGGCCGCCGGCAATCCCCCGCTGACGGGTGCGATCACCGGCCAGGCGCGCGTCGACGGACGCTGGCCGGGCGTTCAGACCAGCGGCGACCTCAAGGCAACCTCGCTGCGCTACGGCGCCTTGTCGCTCGCCGACGGGCAGGCACGTTGGGCGCTGGGCACCGAGCCCGGGTCGAAGCTGTCGGCCACGCTTGCGGCGCGCGACCTGCGATCGGGCGACGCGTCGATCGAGCGCGTCGACGGCGAGCTCGCCGGCACGGCGTCGGCGCATCGACTCACGCTGCGCGCCGAGTCGAAAGCGCTGCCGCCGGAATGGGTCGACGCGGTCCAGTCGACGGGGCGCAACGCGATGCCCGCGGCGAGCGCGGCGGTCGCTGCCGCGGCGCCGCCGTCGACCGCCGCCGCACCGAGCGGCGCACGCAGCGTCGTCGCCGTCGAGGCCGAGGGCGGGCTGGTGTTCGACGCCGGCAGCGGCGTGCTGGGCGCGACCGGCTGGAAGGGCGTGCTGCAGCGCGCCGAGGTCGCGCGGCTGGCGGCACCGCAATCGCCCTGGCTGTCGGCGCGCGACGTGCGTGGCACGGTCAAATGGGGCGACGCCGGCACCCGCATCGCGCTCGAGCCCGGCTCGGCGACGGTGCTTGGCGCCGCCGTGAAATGGAGCGAGGCCTCGTGGCGCTCGGCCGCCGCCGCGACCGGACCTGGCTCCACCGCAGCCGCCGGACCGCGCATCGACCTGCAGGCCCGCATCGACCCGATCCCCGTCGCGCCTGTCCTGGCCGCCCTGCAGCCCGACTTCGGCTGGAACGGCGACCTGCGCATCGGCGCCACGATCGACGTTCGCAGCGTGCCGAGGCCGTCGGCCGACATCGTCGTCGAGCGCGTCGGCGGCGACCTCTCGATCCGCGACGAATCCGGCTACACCCAGTCGCTCGGCCTCACCGACCTGCGGCTCGGCATCGCGGCGCAGGACGGCGTCTGGAACTTCACGCAGGCGATCGCCGGCAAGACGCTCGGGGTCGGCGTCGGCGCGGTCGTCGCGCGCACCGGCAACCCGGCGGCGTGGCCCGACGCGCAGACGCCGATCGAGGGCGTGTTCCAGCTCGACGTGGCCAACCTCGGCACCTGGGGCACGTGGGTACCCGCCGGCTGGCGGCTCGGCGGCAAGCTCGCCGCCAGCGCATCGATCGGCGGGCGCCTCGGCGCGCCCGAGTACACCGGCCGCATCGACGGCTCGGGCCTGTCGGTGCGCAACTTCGTGCAGGGCGTGTCGGTGACCGACGGCGAGGTCGCGATCGCGCTGAAAGGAACGACGGCGACGATCGAACGCTTCACCGCCAAGGCCGGGTCGGGAACGGCACGGCTCGAGGGCGACGCGAAGCTCGGCGCCTCGCCGGTGGCGCGCCTGCGCCTCATCCTCGACCGTTTCCAGGCACTCGGCCGCGTCGACCGACGCATCGTCGCCAGCGGCACCGCCGCGCTGCAGCTCGACGCAAAACGCATCGCCCTCGACGGCAAGCTCGGCGTCGACGAAGGCCTCGTCGACTTCACCCGCGCCGATGCACCCAGCCTGAGCGACGATGTCGAGGTCGTGCGACGCAAGGGCGACGACCCGCGCGTCAAGGTCGCGGCCGACACCGGCGTCAAGCCACCCGCGCCGAAGCCGGCGGCGTCGTCGGCGATCTCGGGGCCGGCAAAGGCTGCGCCGCCGGTCGCGGCCGCGTCGGCGGCGGCGGCGCCGCTCCCCGACGCCGTCCAGCGCAAGGTCGCACTCGACCTGCGCGTCAACCTCGGAGAGAAGCTGCGCATCCGCGGCCGCGGGCTCGATGCCGCCCTGCGCGGCGAGCTGCACATCACGTCGCCCGGCGGCGTCGTCACCGTCGGCGGCACGGTGCGCACCGTCGACGGCACCTACCAGGCCTACGGCCAGAAGCTGACCATCGACCGCGGCATCGTCGCCTTCACGGGCGATGTCGGCAACCCGCGCCTCGACATCGAGGCGACGCGGCCGAACCTCGACGTGCGCGTCGGCGTCGCCGTCACCGGCAACGTGCAGAACCCGCGCATCCGCCTCTTCTCCGAGCCCGAGATGGCCGACATCGACAAGCTGTCATGGCTCGTGCTCGGCCGCGCCAACGACAGCGTCGGCCGCACCGACACGGCACTGCTGCAGCGCGCCGCCCTCGCCCTCCTGTCTGGCGAAGGCCCGGGCGTGACCGACCGCATCACCAAGGCGCTCGGCCTCGACGACATCTCGGTTCGTCAGGGCGAGGGGCAGAACAACGTGCAGGACACCTTCATCGGCCTCGGCAAGCAGCTCTCGAAGAACTGGTACATCGGCTACGAGCAGGGCCTGAAGACCGCCACCGGCAGCTGGCAGCTCATCTACCGCCTCGCCCGCCGCCTGACCGTGCGCGCCCAGGCAGGAGGAGATAACGCCATCGACCTGATCTGGACGATCCGCTGGAAGTGATGACGGACGCGCGCGATGCAGGAAGCGCGCCCCGTAGCGTCGCCTAGACTGCGCGCCTCTCGCCGTAGTTCAATGGATAGAACGGCCGCCTCCTAAGCGGCAAATACAGGTTCGATTCCTGTCGGCGGGACCAGCGAGCGATTTCAGGACTTCCAGGAAAATTCGACGCTGGTATGATTTACCTCGACAGCGAACGATTTTTCTTCCCAAGCCGTCCCAGATAGTCCAAGGGCATCCGGGGGCAACTGGGGGCAACTTCAAGGCTGTTGCCCCCACGATTTTCCGGAGTTGCCCCATGGCACTTTCCGACACAGCGATCCGCGCGGCGAAGCCCGCCGAAAAGCCTGTCCGCTTGTTCGATGAACGCGGGCTCTACCTCGAAGTTGCTCCGAGCGGAGGCAAGTGGTGGCGTCTCAAGTACCGACACCACGACAAGGAAAAGCGCCTGTCACTCGGCACCTATCCAGACGTCAGCCTGAAAACTGCTCGCGAGCGGCGCGACGCAGCGCGCAAGCTTGTCGCCGACGGCATCGACCCCAGTGCCGGTCGCCAGGAAGCAAAGCAGGCAAGGCGGCGAGACGCACTGAGCACGCTCGAGGCGGTATCGAGGGCCTGGCTGGCGCACCGCGCTTCGGGATGGACCGCAGGAACGCTGGACGCCATCACCGCTTCACTCGAGAACCACGTATTTCCGACGCTCGGCGCTCGTCCG
>JBBSUK010000187.1:0-5219 GCA_038234975.1 Burkholderiales bacterium | reverse complement strand
GGCCGGACGGCGCGCATGGCGGCGCGGTACGCGATGCGGGCGATCCCTTCGAGCGCGCGGCTCACGGCGTCGGCGACGATGCCGCCGTCTCCGTGACCGAGCGCCACGCCGACCACACCGCGTCGACCGAAGGCGTCGGCTTGCCTTCGACCGCGCGCTGGCGTTGATGGCCGTGGCGCGGCTGCGGCCCGGTGCGCCAGGCTGTCGGATGGTTGTAGATCTGCACGTGCGGCAGGTCGAGCGCGACGGCGAGGTGGCTCGGCCCGCTGTCGACACCGATCGCGCCGCCGGTCGCCGCCATGCGGTCGACCAGCGCCCCGAGCGGCATCGATGGCCAGACGGCACAGGCTTCGGCTGCGCTCTCGGCGCCGTTCGACGACCTGGTCGCCCGGATGGCCCGGATCGCCGCCGCGATGCGCCCTGCACGCTCGCGCTCGGCGGCATCGGCGTGCGGCAGCGCGAGCGTGCGCCCTGCGGCGAGCAGCCGTCGGCCGAGCTCGACCCAGTGATCCTCCGGCCACAGCTTGTCGGCGCGCGACGTGCCGTGCACCAGGACGACGCGGCGCGGATCGAGCGGCATGCGCTCTGCGGCGACCAGGCCGAACACGGGCGCCGCCGTGTCCTGCGTGCCCAGCGCCTTCGTCGCCAGCAGGCGCGCCCGGTCGACGGCATGGATCCTCGGATCGACGCGCACCGCATGGCTCGCCAGCGCACGCGCCGGCCATTCGTGGCTCGACCCTTCGGTGCGGTTGGCGAACGACCAGCTGGGGCCGCGCGCGAGCGACGCGACGAGCGCCGACTTGGTCAGCCCCTGCAGGTCGAGCACCGAGTCGTAGCGGTCGCGACGCAAGCGATGCAGCACCTTCACCAGCGACACGCGGGTGCTCGCCGACAGCCACCCATCGCTCGCCGCACGCCGCAGCGGCACTTCGATCACCGTGCCGATGCCGCGGGTGCGCGCCACCACCGGTGCGAACGCCGGCTCGACCGCCCAGTCGACGGTCGCACCGGGATGCGCGGCGACGATGTCGTGGACGACCGGCAGCGTGTGGACGACGTCGCCGAGCGACGACAGCTTGACGATCAGGATGCGCACGGCATGTCGACGCCGCAGGCGGCCGGTCGGGCCGTCAATGCGCCGCCATGGCGATGACGGCGTCCGGCTTGACGGCGCGCAACGCCGCCATGGCGTCGGCCTCGATGCGGGCGAGCGCCTGCGGCGTCGTTCCCTCGAATCGCAGCACCAGCACCGGCGTGGTGTTCGATGCGCGAACGAGCGCGAAGCCATCGTCGTACTCGGCGCGGACGCCGTCGATCGTGACGATCTCGCGGGCGCCGGCGAAGCGCTCGGCCGCCACCGCGCGCAGCCGCTCGACCACGCGCGCCGGCTCGCCCTCCTCGCACGCGACGTTGAGCTCGGGCGTCGAATGCGACTGCGGCAGCGCGTCGAGGACCGCGCTCGGGTCGGCGCTGCGGCTGACGATCTCGAGCAGCCTTGCTGCCGTGTAGGTGGCGTCGTCGAAGCCGTACCAGCGCTCGCCGAAGAAGACGTGGCCGCTCATCTCGCCGGCCAGCGGCGACGCCAGCTCCTTCATCTTCGCCTTGACGAGCGAATGGCCGGTCTTCCACATCACGGGCTGGCCGCCGGCGGCGCGGATCAGCGGCGCGAGCTGCTGCGAGCACTTCACGTCGAACAGGATCGGCGCGCCGGGGTTGCGCTTGAGCACGTCACGCGCGAACAGCATGAGCTGCCGGTCGGGGTAGATGATGTGGCCTGCCTTGGTGACGACGCCGAGCCGGTCGCCGTCGCCGTCGAAGGCGAGGCCGAGCTCGGCGGGGCCCTTTCGCACCGCGGCGATCAGGTCCGCGAGATTCTCGGGCTTGCTCGGGTCGGGGTGGTGGTTCGGGAAGTCGCCATCGACCTCCGAATAGAGCTCCTCGACGGTGCAGCCGAGCGCGCGCAACACGGCCGGTGCCGTCGCGCCGGCGATGCCGTTGCCGGAGTCGACGGCGATCGTCATCGGCCGGGTGAGCGAGCAGTCGCCGGCGATGCGGGCGGTGTACTCGGCAGCGATGTCCATCGTCGCCGTGCGGCCGCGGCCGGCCGTGTACACCTTCGACTCCATCCGCCGGCGCAGCGCCTGGATCTCCTCGCCGTGGATCGCACGGCCGGCCAGCACCATCTTGAAGCCGTTGTAGTCCTTCGGGTTGTGGCTGCCGGTGACCTGCACGCCGCTCGAGCAGCCGTGCGCGCCACGCGTGGCGGCGACGTAGTAGAGCATCGGCGTCGTCACCGCGCCGAGGTCGACGACGTCGAGCCCGGTCGACGCCAGCCCGCGGATCAGCGCCGAGGCAAGTGCGGGGCCGGAGTGGCGGCCGTCGCGACCGACCGCGACCGCCTGCTCGCCGGCGGCGACCGCCTCGCTGCCGAAGGCGCGCCCGAGGTGCTCGGCGAAGGTCGCGTCGATCGTCGTGCCGACGATGCCGCGGATGTCGTAGGCCTTGAAGACGGAAGCGTGGAGTTTCATGGGCGACTCTGGAGGGCGGGCGGATTGTAGGAAGCGCGCGCGAAGCCACCCAAGGCGCCGTGCCGTCGATCCGTCGGCCGTGCCGTCGACGCGTCGCGGCGCGGTGTCGCGCGGTGAACGCGGCTTCGTAGACTCGGCCGCCATGACGCCTCCGTTGTCCCGTGACCTGCTGCGCCGCTCGTGGCGCTCCTGGCTGTCGAAAGACGGCCGCGACCCCGGGCCGTGGTGGCTGCCGTACCTGTGGACGCTGGTGTTCTGCCTCGTCGTCGCGGCGGGCTTCACCGCCTTCGGCTACGCCCTCTCGCTCGCCGGCCGCAACGACCGTCCTGCGGCGTCGCTGTGGCGCTGGTACGAAGTCAACCTGATGATCTCGCTGGCGATCGGCTGCGCGATCCACTTCCTCTACATGGCGTCGATCCCGTTGGTCGGCCGCGAGCGCCTGCGACGGGCGAGGCCATGGCAGCGCAGCGTCTTCTACACCGCCGTGCCGATCGTCGGCGTGGCGATCGGCTGGCCGCTCGGCCTCCTGTGGGCGCTCGGCATCGACATGCGCAGCTGGATCGTCGCGGTGCCGTCGAGCGCGATCGTCGCAACGGTGCTCATCTTCATCCTCGTCACGATCGTCTTCCAGCAGTTCTTCTCGATCAAGGCGCGGCAGATCCAGGCCGAGAACCGCGCCAACGAGGCTCAGTTGCGCCTGCTGCAGGCGCAGATCGAGCCGCATTTCCTGTTCAACACGCTCGCCAACGTCGTCTCGCTGATCGAGACCGACCCGGTGCGGGCCCGCTCGATGCTGGAGTCGTTCGTCGATTACCTGCGCGCCTCCCTGTCCGGGCTCGGCCGGCTGGAGGACGCGCGCCACACGCTCGGCAACGAGCTGGCGCTCGTCACCGCGTACCTGCGCGTCATCGAGACCCGCATGGAGGGAAGGCTGAGGTTCGACATCGACGTCGCGCCCGAGCTGCATGCCCAGCGGCTGCCGCCACTGACGGTGCAACCCCTGGTGGAGAACGCCATCGTCCATGGGCTGGAACCCTCGATCGACGGCGGCACCGTGCGTGTCTCGGCGCGCATGGAAGACGACACGCTGGTGGTGTGCGTCGACGACGACGGCACCGGCCTGCGTGCATCGACCACCCGACGCGGGCCCGGCAACGACGTCGGCGTCGCGCTCGGCAACATCCGCGCGCGCCTGCGGGAGTTGTACGGGTCCGCTGCCACGCTGACCGTCGAGCCGACCCGGCGCGGGGTTCGTGCCTGTCTGCGGGTACCGACGACGACATGATCGGGCTCCTGCTTCCGGCGTTCGAGGTGCGGCTCCTGCCGACCTCGCCTGCATGGGCGATCGATCGGCCGGTGACGACCCGCGTGTCGCGCCGTGGCGACCGGTTCGACATCACGACCTCGATCGGACGCTCGCCGTGACCACCGCCCTGATCGCGGACGACGAGCCGCACCTCGCCAGCCACCTGCGCGCGATGCTGGCGGCGGCGTGGCCGGAGCTGGAGGTGGTGGCAGTCGCGAGGAACGGCGTGGACGCCGCCGAGCGCATTGCCGCGATGCGCCCCGACATCGCCTTCCTCGACATCAAGATGCCGGGCCTCACGGGCCTGGAGGTCGCGCAGGGAATCGAAGGCACGACGCGGGTGGTGTTCGTGACGGCGTACGACGAATACGCCGTGAACGCGTTCGAACAACAGGCTGTCGACTACCTGCTCAAGCCCGTGCACGCGGACAGGCTGGCGCAGACGGTGCAGCGGCTGCGCTTCACGCTCGACGCGACGCAAGCGGCGTCGCAAGCCGACGATGCCCGGCTCGCCGAGGTGCTGCGGCGGTTGCTCGCGACGTCAGCCGCCGCCTCCGCGGCGGCCGCGCCGACGGCATACCTGCGCCACGTTCGCGCCAGCCACGGCGAGCAGACGCGTCAGGTCGCCGTCGACGACGTCCTGTTCTTCCGCGCCGACGACAAGTACACCTGCGTCGAGACGGCGGCCGACGGCGAGCTGCTGATCCGCACCTCGATCGCCGAGCTCGTGCTGCAGCTCGACCCGACGCGCTTCGCGCAGATCCACCGCTCGACCATCGTCAACCTCGACCGCATCGCCGCGACGCGCCGCGACGAGCAGAGCCGCCTGTTCGTCCGCCTCGCGGGCAACGCCGCCGAGCTCCCGGTGAGCCGTGCCTACGTGCACCTCTTCAAGGCGATGTAGCGCCGGCCGCGCCGGGCCGCCTCACACGGCCTGCGTCAGCCAGCGCACGAGCGCGCTGTCGGGCGACGAGAAGCCGTCGATCGCCGAGAAGTGGTTCATCCCGGCGAGCGGCAGGAGCTCGCCGCGGTTGCCCACGGCCCGCCAGGCGTCGTGCATCCGCGTCGACTGGTAGGCGAAGGCGGAGGTCTCGTCGCCGCCCCACGTGAACAGCGCCGGCGTCGCGCACCGTCGCACCGAGAAGACCGGCGAGTTGCGCTCGACGATGCCGGCGTCGAGCCGGATCTGCGGCTGCAGGTAGCTGCGCATCAGCGGCGCGATCTCGTACAGGCCGCTGATGAGCAGCGCCGCCGCGAGCGGGTCGGCCGGGAGGTCGAAGTCGCCTGACCAGTCGGTCAGCAGGCACATCGCCCCCAGGTGGCCGCCGGCCGAATGCCCGCCGACCGCGACGCGTGACGGGTCGCCGCCGTGGCGCGCGATGTGG
>JBBSUK010000186.1:0-5317 GCA_038234975.1 Burkholderiales bacterium | reverse complement strand
ATGCAGTCGCCGCGCGGGGCGATGCCGGCGACGACGGCGCCCGAGGCGATGGCATCGACCCAGCGACCGGTGATGTAGGCGCGGCTCGGATGGGTATGGCCACTCGGGTGCGACAGGTTCGAGAACGAGAGGGTGAACTTGCTCCGCGCAAACGTCGCCATCAACGCGCGGTGGTTGTCCAGCGTCGTGCCGGGCGGCTCGGGGATGCGCGGCTGGAACGACAGGCCGGCCGCTTCGGCGGCTGCGGCGGTCGCGTTGTCATCGTCCCACTCGAGCGGCTGGCGGCCGATGCGGGTGAGGTCGAGGTCGCGCTTCGGCTCTGCGGAGCCCAGGCCGAGCACGTCGGCTCCCCAGGGCAACCACGTCACCACGTCGCCGAGGGCGGCCTGCCACGCCGCGACGTCCTCGCCGGAGGTGACGAAGATCCGGTCGAACGGCCGTGCCGCACGGATCGACTTCGGGATCCAGTCGATCCAGTACGAGTCGGTCACCCAGGCGACGATGGACGAGTAGCGGGTGCGCCAACCGGGGAGGTCGAAGACGCGCACGAGGTCGGTGGGCGCCGCGCCGATCAGCAGGCAGGCGGGACCGCTCGGGTCGCGACGCCGGCGCGGCGGCAGGGAGCCGATCAGCCGACGGCTGGCCGATGGAAACGGCTGGCGGCGCGAGTCGCTCACCGGCGTTGCGAAGCAGGTCGATGCCAGCGCGAGCATGTGGTGAATGGAGCTCCAGCCGGCATCCGACGGAAACGAGCCGACGAGCAGGAGCGGCTCGTCCGCCACCACTGTTGGCGAGCGGGTCGGGCTCACGCGTCGGCCTGCGTCGACGGAGCGCCCGGCAATGCGGGCCGAAGCCGCCCGTTCAGGCGGTCGAGCCAGGCGGCGATGCCGTGTCGGCGCATCGGTTCACGCAGCGGCACGCCGAGACCCCGCAGACGCGACGACAGAAGCAACTCCGCGCAGATGCAGCGCGCCTTGAAGGTGAGCGTGTCGGCGGCGTTCGCGTCGAGCGGCATGCTGCGTCGCCAGCCGCCGTCGAACAGCCAGTCCGACAGCATCTTCCGCAGCTCGGGCGACACATCGGCAGAGAAGAACGCGTCGCGGTCCGAGCCGCCCGGAACGGCGCGCTTGACGGCCGCTTCGTCGAAAAGGTTGCCGCCAAGACGATCGAGCGACTGTCGAGGCAAATAAAAACAGTAAGTGCTCACCCATTCGTTGCAGTCCCGATCACCGATGAGGAGACGTCCGTTTCGATCGGGAGGGCGATCGACGAAGCCGATCCAGCCGGGACCGTCGTCTCGCCCGATCTCGCGGCGCAGCGCCCAGCGTTTGAAGATCGACGGGTAGCGCTGGGCGCCGATCGTGTCGTTGACCAGCAGAGCCGAGGCGTGCCCGGTGGTGCCGAGCACGGCGAGCCCTTCCTGCCACCCGGAAAACTCGCCCATCCGGTTGGTCCCGTGGAGACGTTCCCAGCCTTGCGGCATCGGGACTGCCGCGGTCGCCGCCGAGTTCGCCACGAGCAGCCTACGCTCGAACCCCAACCCTGCACAAAGCAGGTCGCAGACCGCGATTGCGCGAGACGTGCTCTCCGGTTCGTAACCGACGAGGATCAGATGGCGGGAAGACATGCAGTGCGTGGTGATGTTGCGGCGCAACATATCTTAGTCGTCGTCCTACAGGAGGCGGCGGGACACGGCGTTGAACGGCGGGTTTCTCTGCATTGGCAAGACCAAAACCCCCCGATCAAGGGGGCGACCCGATGCAGTTGTCGGCCTATAACCTAACCCGGTACCCAACCCGTTCACCACTCTTCCAAGGCTCAAGCAATGAAATTCGTCAAGACCCTCCTCGCCACGGCCGCGCTCGTCGCGTCGGTTGGCGCCAGCGCCCAAGTCACCGGCCAACTCGGCGGCGGCACCGGCACCTTCCTCGCTTTATCCGGCCCGCAGGCTTGCACCGCGGTTTCGCCGTGCACGCTCGGCGGCACGGTCGGGACGATCGTCGGCGGCACGACCTACACCATCGATCGCGAGTTCGCCGACATCCCGCAGGGCACCAACGCAGCGAGCGGCAACTTCCTCGCCGCTGGCCCGACCAGCACCGAGCCTGCGACGCTCACCTTCACGACGCCGCTGAGCTACATCAGCTTCCTGTGGGGGTCGCCTGACCTTTACAACCGACTGACGGTCAACTCGACGACCGGCACGCAGATGTTCACCGCCAGCGGCCTCGGCTTCGCGGTGACGAATGGCACCCAGAGCTTCTCGCAATACGTCGAGTTCATCGCCAACGCTGGCAGCCTCATCACCAGCCTGGTGTTCAGCAACAACCCGTCGGTCAACGCCTTTGAAACCGCGAACTACAGCATCGTTCGCGCGGTTCCGGAGCCCGAGACGTATGCGCTCATGCTCGCCGGTCTCGGCGCGCTGGGCTTCATCGCACGTCGCCGCAAGCGCGCGTGATCCGGGCCGGCGCTGGCGCCGGTTCGCTGAAGATGAAAAACGGGCCTTCGGGCCCGTTTTGCCTGGTCGACCGCCGGCTTTGCGGGGCGCCTCAGCGCCAGATGAACTGGGCAACGCAGCCGGCGGTGTCGAAGCTGTACCCGAAGCCCCGGTCGCCCGAGACCTCGCGGTGATCGCGCGACACGCTGCAGGCGAAGTTCAGGGCGCGCGAGAACGCGTAGTTGACGTTGAGCGCAGCGCCGCGGGTCGTGTCGGTGGCCGAATCGTTGACCGTGCCGCCCGATGCCGTCGACGACCCTGTCAGCACGATGTTCGAGCGCGAGTAGTGCCCCGACAGCGTGGCGGTGATCTTCGAGGTGGCCGCGTAGGAAACCGCACCGAAAAGCGCGTTGGTGACCTCGTTGTTCTGATAGGTGTTCGTGATGTTGGACGTCGTCGTGGTGGCGCCCGATGAACCCGCTGTCGAGCCCGGCGCGGTGACGACCGTCGTCACGAGAGGGATGGTGTAGGACGAGTTGTTGAGCCCGGTGTAGCGGCTGGCGCCTGCGGTCAGGGTGATCTTGCCGGTGGCACGATAGGCGGCGTTCACCTCGCCCGTCACACCGGAAAAGTCGGCTTCGTCGACGCTGGAGTTGGTCTGGCGCGTGAAGCTCAGGCGGCCATGACCCGACAGCGCGCTGCCGTTGTCGTAGTCAGCCAGGAGGTCGACGCTGCGGCTGCGCGACGTGTTGCCGGCGCGTTCGCCGTTCGCGAGAACGACGCCTTGCGGCGACCGCGTGTTGCCCAGGCTCACGCCGGCTCCGACGCGCCAGCGGGCGCCCGGGCGGTAGTAGACCGCCAGGCTGCCGGTGTCGGTCGTCTGCTCGCCGAAGTCGTACTCGGCGGCCGAGTAGTCGACGTGGCTGTGGGTGCCCCGAGCTTCGAGCGTCAGCACCGACCCGCCGCCCCAGCGTGCCAGGCCGGAGAAGCCCTGGACGCGCTGCAGGTTGCGCGTCTCGGTCGGCGTCGACGTGCCGCCCGCCACCGGAGAGGCGAGCTGCTGGGTGAGCGTCGCGTTGAGGTTGCCGGAGAGCCGGCCGGCCGTTTCCCAGTCGAGCCCGGCGAGCAGGCTGTAGCTGGTGTTGTTGAGCGCGTCTTCGTTGCGGTATCGGTTGTAGCTGAGCGTTGCATTGCCGTAGACGCGTTGCCGGCTGATCGGCTGGTCGAAGCCCGCGAGCAGGCTGGTCGTCGAGTACACGTCGGACGGGCCGAACGGAACGCGGTACGGGTTCGAGTCGTAGTAGATGCCCTGGCTCGCGCCGATGTAGTAGGGGCTCGGTCGGGTGGCGAGGCCACCGTCCGACGACGACGAGGCCGGCGCATTGCCGCCGGCCGTCTGCGCTCCGGCGTGGCAGACCGAGGCCATCGCGAACGCGGCCGCCAGCACGCGGTTCGGTGCCCACGTTCTCCTGCCCAGGTGTTGGTTCATGTGTTCGCTCCCTCGAGGTGGCTGGTTCAGTAGGCGTGACGGTCGAAGAACAGCACCCGCACCGTGCTGACGATGATGCGCAGGTCGAGCCCGAGCGACCAGTTGCGCAGGTACTCCAGGTCGTATTCGACGCGGGCCCGCATCTTGTCGACTGTATCGGTCTGGCCGCGCAGGCCGTTGACCTGCGCCCAGCCGGTGATGCCGGGCCGCACCTTGTGGCGGACCATGTAGGCCTTGATGATCTGGCGATAGGCGTCGTTGTGCGTCACCGCGTGCGGCCGCGGCCCGACGACGCTCATGCGCCCTTGCAGCACGTTGAAGAACTGCGGCAGCTCGTCGAGCGAGCTCGCGCGCAGGAAGGCGCCGAAGCGCGTCACACGCGGGTCGTCGCGCGTGGCCTGCGGCACGTCGGCGCCGTCGTCCTGCGTGGTCATCGAGCGGAACTTGTAGACGACGATCTCGTCGCCGTCGAGCCCGTTGCGGCGCTGCCGGAAGATGATCGGCCCCGGCGAGCTCAGCTTCACGCCGATCGCGATGGCGAGCAGCAGCGGCGAGATCAGGACCAGGATGATCGACGCGAGCACGACGTCGCTCAGCCGCTTCACGAGCAGGTTGGTGCCGGTGAAGGGTGTCTCGCAGATGCCCACCACCGGCAGCCCGCTCATGTCCTGCAGGCGTCCCTGGATGATGCTGATGCCGAAGATGTCGGGAACGAAGAAGAGCGATGCCGTGGTGCCCTGCAGCTGGTCGAGCAGCTCGACGATGCGCGGCTGCGACCCGAGTGGCAGCGTGATGTAGACATCGCGCACGCCGTGGGCCGACACGTAGGCGCCGACCTGCGACAGCGAGCCGAGGATGCGGCCCTTGGCGTCGTCGTCGACACGGCCGTCGGTGCGGTCGTCGAAGTAGCCGAGGAAGTCGTCGCCGCGCGCGGCGTCGCGCAAGGCTCGCACGACTCGCCCGCCGAGCGGTCCCGCGCCGACGACGACCGCACCGCGGCGCGACAGCGGGCTCGAGGTGTGCCTGGCCACAAGGACGTGGCCGAGGCACGTCACCACCCACAGCACGAGCGGCGTGGCGATGCCCCAGGTCAGCAGAACGTTGGGCTCGAAGAGGTAGAAGCTGCGCGTCGCCCAGCCGCACAGCGCCATGATGCCGAGCAGCATCACCCAGGAGTAGACGATGTCGACGGCGGCGCCGAGCAGGTTGTCGCGGAAACGGTTGCTGCCGGGAAACGACAGCGCCAGGACGAGCAGGCACAGCGTCAGGGGCGCGCGGGCCATCGACTCGCCCATCGACAGCGTCGACGCCACGCACACCGCTCCGTTGAGGCAGGGGTCCATCAGGGCGGCGATCTACGCCGCTAGCGACTGCGGTGCGCTGAAGAT
>JBBSUK010000185.1:0-5382 GCA_038234975.1 Burkholderiales bacterium | reverse complement strand
GGCGCGATCACCGCGACCTTCTTGTAGCCCTTGCCCTGCATGTACTTGCCGGCCGCCTCGTGCGGCGCGTCGTTCTGCCAGCTCGCGCTGAAGAAGTACGGCGAGCATTCCTTGCCGGCGAGCTGCGCCGGCCCGGCGTT
The DNA here is from genome assembly GCA_038234975.1 of Burkholderiales bacterium. GTDB lineage: Bacteria > Pseudomonadota > Gammaproteobacteria > Burkholderiales > Burkholderiaceae_C > Schlegelella_A. Next base: position 5,242 of record JBBSUK010000185.1, on the reverse strand, counting down.
CGAGCTGATGAGGATCGTCTTGTTCGCGAACACCGACGGTGCGACGGCGAGCATGACGTTCGAGTAGGTCACGCCGGTCAGGACGTCGATCTTGTCGCGCTTGAGCAGACGCTCCACGCCCTGCTTGGCGGCATCGGGGCTGAACTGGTCGTCGACGATCTCGACCTCGGCCCTGAGGCCGCCGATCTTGCCGCCGAGCGTCTTCATCGCCAGCTGAAACGCATCGCGCTGGTCGATTCCGGGTGGGCTGGCCGGGCCGCTGAGCGTGCTCAGGAAACCGATCTTGATCGAATCGGCTGCGGTTGCCGCACCGGAGGCGCCTGCGAGCGCGAGCGCGCTGGCGAGGGCGATGCATTGCTTCATGTCTGCTCCTGGAATGTCGCGCCGCCGGGACGTCGGGCAGCGCGCGGGATGATAACGAGGGCCTTTCGACCCCACGCCGCGCTCAGGCAGCGTCGGCCAGGCGCGGGTGGCTGCGGAAGAAGCGGCGCCTGATGCCGGAGATGTCGAACGGCCGCCACTGGCCGACCGGCTGCGCGAGGCGGTCGGCGACCGCGTAGAGCACCAGCGGATTCACGCCCATGCCGAGATGGCTCGCAGGAACCTCGATGTTCTCCACCTGCGGGCCCGGCTCGTTGAGGCTGCAGCGCCACGACACGATGCCGTCGCTGCGCGAGAAGATCGAGGTCGTCGGCACCGGAGGCGGCGCCGCGATCTCCCGGGTCAGCGCCGGGTCGCCGACGCGCAGGCCGCTCAGCCACTGGAACAGCCGCCACGCGTTGGTCGACTTGGGGTCGCCGGTGAACGGCGTGCCGAGGGTCACGACACATCGCACCCGCGCCGGCAGCGCCGTGGCGAGCTCACGCGCGTAGACACCTCCGAGGCTCCACCCCACCAGACTCACCGCTCGACCGCCATGGCGATCCGACAGCGCGCAGATGTCGGCCTTGGCGCGTTCGATCACTCCCTCGCGCGGGCCGACATTGAAGCCCTGTCCCCATGCCTCGGTCGCGTAGCCGAGCCGGGACAGAAAGCGACGCAGCGGTCGGGTGGTCGCGTCGTTCGCGCCCATGCCCGGATAGACCATGACCGGGTGGTCGTCGCCGCGAGGCAGCCGGCGCAACCACGGCTGCGCCAGCAGCATCGCCGCGTATTCGAGCGGCGCCCTTCCCTCCAGCGCGACGAGCAGCGGACCCGGCGGTTCGGGCGCCTGCCCGCGCACGGCGGATTCATCGGCAGGCGGTAGCGCCGCCCTGCGGGCACGTGGCATCGTCATGATCGTTGATCGGTGCGCGGCATGGTAGCGGGGGCGGCTCAGGAGATCGCCAGGGGCGCAACGCTTCGTCGACGCAGCGCCCACAGCTCGTTGCCAACCAGCGCGCCGATCACCAGCGAGCCGCCGACCAGCACGCTGCGGCCGGGCGTCTCGGCGCCGCCCAGCCACGTCCACAGCACGCCGAACACGATCTCGAGCAACGCCAGCAGCGCCACTTCCGGCGCACCCAGCGACCTCGCCGCCGCGACGGCGACGAGGCACGGCACCGCGAGCTGGCCGACGCCGAGCAAGGCGAGCCAGCCGAGATCGGCGCGGCTGGCGGCGAACGGCCACGCCAACGGCAACGTCGCGAGCGACGACAGCACGGCGCCGATCAGGACCGCTGGCAGGAGATCGCCGCCGCCGCCGACGGTACCCGCGCTGCGCTGGATCGTCGTCCAGTTGACGGCAGCGGCGAGCGGCACGCCGAAGGCCACGGCGATGCCGAGCCACTCGCGCGGCCCCGCCACGGCGGCTTCACCCGCGTACATCCAGGCGATCCCGAGGCCGGCCACGATGATCGCGAGCCACGTCCGCCGCGGCGGACGATGCCCCAGCGCGACGCGAGCGACGAGCGCGGTGAGCAGCGGCGCGAGCGCCATCGTCACCAGCACGTTGGCAACGGTCGTCATCGTGATCGCGACCATGAAGGCGGTGAACATCACCGCCCAGCACACGCCCGAGACCCACAGCGTGGGTCCGCCGTGGCGCAGCGTCGACGTCAGCCCGCGCAGCCCGCGCAGCCGACCGAGCAGGGCGGCGAGCGCGACAGCATTGAAGGCGCTGCGCCAGAAGGTGGCCTCGAAACTGCCGGTGCGGTCGAGCTGTCGACTGACGATGCCGGCGATGCTCCAAAGCAACGTCGCGACGACCATCGCCAGGACCGCCCGACCGTGGCTCAATAGTCGCCGCCGACGCTGCCGGGCGCGAGGTTGTCGAACTTCGTGAGCGGCTTGAGGAAGACCAGCCGCTCGGTTCCGGTCGGCCCGTTGCGCTGCTTGCCGATGATGATCTCGGCGACGCCCGGCTCCTTCGAGTCCTTGTTGTAGTACTCGTCGCGGTAGATGAACATGATCACGTCGGCGTCCTGCTCGATCGCGCCCGACTCTCGCAGGTCGCTCATCATCGGCCGCTTGTCGGTGCGCGACTCGACGCCGCGGTTGAGCTGCGACAGCGCCAGCACCGGGCACTTCAGCTCCTTGGCCAGCGACTTGAGCCCGCGCGAGATCTCGCCGAGCACGGTGGCGCGGTTCTCGTCGCCCGAGTCGGAGCTGCCGCTCATGAGCTGCATGTAGTCGACGACGATCAGGCCGAGCTGGCCGCACTGGCGCGCCTGCCGGCGCGCGCGTGCCCGCACCTCGGTCGGCGTCAGTGCCGGGCTCTCGTCGATGAAGAGGGCGACCCGGCCGAGCGTCTCGACCGCCTCCGACAGCCGCCCCCATTCGTCGTCGCGCAGCGCCCCGGTGCGCAGCCGCTGCTGGTCGATCCGACCGAGCGACCCGACCATGCGCAACGCCAGCTGCGAGGCTCCCATCTCCATCGAGAACACGATCACCGGCAGCCCTTCGGCGACGGCGACGTGCTCGGCGATGTTGAGCGCCAGCGCCGTCTTGCCCATCGACGGCCGCGCCGCGAGCACGACCAGATCGCCTGGCTGCAGGCCGGAGGTCATCTGGTCGATCTTGTAGAACCCGGTGCGCACGCCCGTCACCTCCTCGGCGCCGTTCTCGTGCAGCTCGTTGACGCGGTCGATGAGCTGCACGACCAGCTGGTCCATGCTCTGGAAGCCCTGCTGCGACTTTGAGCCTTCCTCGCCGATGCGAAAGATGCGCCCCTCGGCATCGTCGAGGATCTGCGACACCGGCCTGCCCTGCGGGTTGAAGGCGCTGGTCGCGATCTCGTCGCTCGCCTGCACGAGCTTGCGCAGCACCGCGCGCTCGCGGACGATCTCGGCGTAGCGGCGGATGTTGGCCGCGCTCGGCACGCTCTGCGCGAGCGCGTTGAGGTAGGCCAGGCCGCCGCAGTCGTCGGCCTTGCCCAGGCTCTGCAGCTGCTCGAAGACGGTGATCACGTCGGCCGGCTTCGTCGCGTCGACGAGCGTGGCCATCGCCGCGAAGATCACGCGGTGCTCGTAGCGGTAGAAGTCCGACTCGCCGAGCAGGTCGGCGACGCGGTCCCAGGCGCTGTTGTCGAGAAGCAGGCCACCGAGCACGCTCTGCTCGGCCTCCACCGAGCTGGGCGGGATGCGCAGCCGCGCGACATCGTCGCCAGCTGCGGAATCGACAGGAAAAGCGGTGGTGGAAGCGAAGACGGCCGACATCCGACCCATCATAGGACCGCGAGGTGCGCTCGCCTGTGGACGAAGCTGTGGTCAACCTGTCCGGAAGCGGTGCACAAGCGGTGGAGAGGCCACAAAAGGCCTCGCCACCGTCGTCAGGTCGGCTCGGCGATGACGACGACCTTCACGTCGGCGACGACGTCGCCGTGCGGCGCCACCGTCACGCTGTGCTCGCCGATGGTCTTGATCGGACCCTGCGGCATGCGCACCTGCGACTTGGTCACCTTGAAGTCGATGCGGTTGAGCGCATCGGCGATGTCGGCGTTCGTCACCGAACCGAACAGCCGGCCGTCGACACCGGCCTTCTGGGCGATGTGCACGGTGCGGCCGTTCATCTTCTCGCCGAGCGCCTGCGCTTCGGCGAGCTTGTCGGCAGCAACCTTCTCGAGCTCGGCTCGCTTGCCCTCGAACTCCTTGATCGCCGATTCGGTGGCGCGGCGCGCGACCCGGGTCGGGATCAGGAAGTTGCGGGCGTAGCCGTCCTTGACGCGGACGACATCGCCGAGGTTGCCGAGGTTGGAAACCTTCTCCAGGAGAATGACTTGCATGGCCTCAGCTCCGGTGCTGGTCGGTGTACGGCAGCAGCGCGAGGAAGCGAGCCCGCTTGATGCACGTCGTCAGCTGACGCTGGAAGAACGCGCGCGTTCCGGTCAGGCGGGCGGGCGTGATCTTGCCGTTCTCGCCGACGAAGTCGCGCAGCGTGTCGATGTCCTTGTAGTCGATCTGCTTGACGCCGGTGACCGTGAAGCGGCAGAAGCGCTTGCGACGGAACAGCAGCGACTGGGTGTTGCGCTTGGGTTTGCGGTCCTTGTTGAACCGACCTTTACCGCGGGGCGGGGGCATGGTGATCTCCTTGTCCAGAATTCAGTTTGTTGCCGATGCGGGTACGAACGCATCGACGTGGAAGACGACGCCGCGGCCGTTGCGCCCGGAGCCGAGAAAGCCGTCGAACGACATCGCCTCGCCCAGTGGCGCCGACCAAAGATGCGTCGCAACGGTGCCGATCGCGCGGGCGCGCAACTCGAGGGTGACCTTGCGCGGCTGGCCGTCGCGGTGCATCTGCGTTTCGTGCTTCAGGTTGACATCGATCGAAGGCAGGCCGGCCGGCGTGGATCGCAGCGCGCCTTTCTCGACGATCGCCGCGGTCAGCACCAGCCGGTTCGCCGTCAGGCCTGGTCCTCCGGTGCAACGGCCGGCGCCGCGGGGGGAGCGGCGGGGCGGTCACCGCGGTCGCGGCGCGCAGCGTCATCGCGGCGGCGATCGTCGCCGCGACGGCTGTCGTCGCCCCGGCGGGCGTCTTCGCGGTCGACCGCCTTCATCATCACCGACGGCGTCGTCTCGGCATCGTCCTTCAGGACGGTGAGGTGGCGCAGCACGGCGTCGTTGAAGCGAAAGCCGGTTTCGAGCTCCTCGAGCACCTTGCCGTCGCACTCGATGTTCAGGCACAGGTAGTGCGCCTTGGCGAGCTTCTGGATCATGTAGGCCAGTTGCCTGCGGCCCCAGTCCTCGACCCGGTGGATCCGGCCACCGCCGGCCGTGACCAGCGTCTTGTAGCGTTCCAGCATGGCCGGAACCTGTTCGCTCTGATC
>JBBSUK010000184.1:0-5407 GCA_038234975.1 Burkholderiales bacterium | reverse complement strand
CGCCTGGCTGCCCTGCGAGCTCTTGAAGACCGCGGCGTCGCCGCCGTAGCTCGTGATGACCGACGCCGGCATGCGGATCTGCTCGCGGTAGCGCTCGATCGCGGCGGTGGCGTCGCCGAGCGCCGCGCCCGGCGCGAGGTTGAACGAGATCGTGATCGCCTGGAGCTGGCCGACGTGGTTGATCGACGTCGGCCCGACCGTGCGCTCGACGGTGGCGAACGACGACAGCGGCACCAGCGCGCCGCCGCTCGAGCGCACGTAGACGCCGTTGAACGCGCTCTCGTCCTGCTTGGCCGCGGGCGCGACCTCCAGGATCACCTGGTAGCTGTCGACCGGCGTGTAGATCGTCGACACCTGGCGCTCGCCGAACGCGCTGTAGAGGGCGGAGCGGATGGCATCGATCGAGACGCCGAGCGTGTTGGCACGGTCGCGGTCGATCTTGAGCGACGCCTGCAGGCCCTTGCGCTGCGAATCGCTCGTCACGTCGCGCAGCAGCGGGTCGGCGCGCATCGGCTCCTGCAGCCGCTGCGCCCAGTCGGCGAGCTGGTCGGCCTTGACGCTTTGCAGGATGTACTGGTATTGCGCCTTGCTCGGCCTGCCGCCGAGCTGCAGGTTCTGGATCGGCTGCATGTAGGCGGCGATGCCGGGCACCTCGCGGAGCTTCCTGCGCAGCGTCTCGACGACCTTCTTCATCGGCTCGCGCTCGCCGCGCGGCTTCAGGTTGATGAACATCCGGCCGGTGTTCTGCGAGCCCTGGCCGCCATTGAACGAATTGACGGTGGCGACGTTCGGATCGGAGCGCACGATCTCCGCCAGCCGCGCCTGCAGCTGCACCATCGCCGGGAACGACGTGTCTTCGGCGGCCTCGGTCGTGATGCGCAACTGACCGATGTCCTCCTCGGGGAAGAAACCCTTGGGCATCGTCACGAACAGCGCCCAGGTGGCCACGACCGTCAGCAGCGCGACGACGAGGACGACGCCGCGATGCCGCAACGCGACGTCGAGCGTGCGCGTGTAGGCGCCGAGCGTCCGGTCGAAGCCGCGCTCGAAGGCGCGCACCAGGGCGCCGGGGCGCTTCTTGTGCCGCTCGTCGGCAAGGAAGCGGCTCGCCAGCATCGGCACCAGCGTCAGCGAGACGAACGCCGAGGCGACGATCGCCAGCGCCACGACGACCGCGAACTCGTGAAACAGCAGGCCGATGACGCCCGGCATGAAGAAGATCGGGATGAAGACGGCGACCAGCGAGGTCGAGATCGAGATGATGGTGAAGCCGACCTCGCGCGAGCCGCGCAGCGCCGCCTCGAACGGCGCCTCGCCGGCCTCGACGTGGCGCATGATGTTCTCGAGCATGACGATCGCGTCGTCGACGACGAGGCCGACGGCGAGCGTCAGGCCGAGCAGCGAGATGTTGTCGAGCGTGTAGCCGAACGCCCACAGCAGCGCCACCGCACCGATCAGCGACACCGGCAACGACAGCGTCGGGATGACGGTGGCGGCGAAGCGGCGCAGGAACAGGAAGATGACGAGCACGACGAGGACGATCGTGCCGAGCATCGTCAGCGTCACGTCGTGCAGCGCGGCGCGGATCGAGACCGACCGGTCGTTGGCGATCGTCAGCTGCACCGACTGCGGCAGCTGCGAGCGGAACTCGGGCAGCCTGGCGCGCACCGCGTCGACCACCTGGACGGTGTTGGCGTCGGGCTGGCGATAGACCGCCATCGAGATCGACGTCTCGCCGTTGAAGGTGGCATTGGTCTTCACCGTCTCGAAGCTGTCTTCGACCTGCGCCACGTCGCGCAGCCGCACCGGCAGGCCGTTGCGGTTGGCGACGATCAGGTCGGCGAACTCGGGGGCGTTGCGCAGCTGCCGGTTGGCCTGCAGCGTCAGCGTCTGTTGCGGCCCTTCCAGGGTACCGACCGGCGTGTTGGCGTTGGCAGCGCGCAGCGCGACGGTCAGCTCGTCGAGTGCGATGTTGCGCGCCGCGAGCGCCTCTGGCAGCACGCGAACGCGCACCGCGTAGCGCTTCTGGCCGAAGATGTTGACCTGCGCCACGCCGTCGAGCGTGGAGAGCGTCGGCGAGATGAGGTGCTCGGCGTAGTCGTTGAGGTCCGACAGGCTGAGCGACGGCGACGTCATCGCCATGAACAGCACCGGCGCGTCGGCCGGGTTGACCTTGCGGTACGACGGCGGCTGCGTCATCTCCTGCGGCAGCTGGCGCTGCGCGCGCAGCAGCGCCGCCTGCACGTCGACGGCGGCGGCGTCGATGTCGCGGCCCTGCTCGAACTCGAGCGTCACCGAGGTCGACCCGAGCGAGTTCGTCGAGCTGATGATGGCGATGCCGGGAATCGTCTGGAACTGCTTCTCCAGCGGCAGCGCGACCGATGTCGCCATCGTCTCCGGGCTCGCGCCGGGGAGCTGCGCCGAGACGTTGATGACCGGCGTGTTGTAGCTCGGCAGCGCCGCGACCGGGATGCTGCGCCAGGCGATCGCCCCGGCGACGACGATGCCGAGGTTGAGCAGCACGGTCAGCACCGGGCGGCGGATGAAGAGCTCGGACAGGTTCATGCGCGCGGCCTCAGGCCGGTGCCGACGACGACGCTGCCGCGGGCGCGACGGCCGACGCAGCCGATGCTCCGCCGCGTCGCGGCCGTGCCTGATCGGGCGGCGCGCGCTCGATCACGGTCGCGCCGGGGCGAAGGTTCTGGCGCCCGTCGACGACGATGCGCTCGCCGGGCCGCACGCCCGTGACCGCGGCCGTCTCGCCTTCGGCGTAGACGATCTCGACCGGGCGCGGCTCGGCTTTCGATGCGGCGTCGACGACGTAGACGATGCGGCCGCGCGGCGCCTGGATGATCGCCGCCTGAGGCACGACGCTGGCGTCCTTCAGCGACTCGACCGCGAGGCGGATCGACACGAACGCACCCGGCCACAGCCGCTCGTCGGCGTTGGCGAACTGGGCCTTCACTCGCACCGTTCCCGAGTTGGGGTCGACGGCGTTGTCGACGAACTGCAGCCGGCCGGTCGTCGTCGCGCCGCTCTCCGGCAGTCGTGCCATGACCTGACCGCCGCCGGCGCGCAGCGTCGCCAGGGCCGCGCCGAGGTTGCGCTGCGGTAGCGCGAAGGCGACGGCGATCGGGTCGAGCTGGGTGATGGTCACCAGTGCCGAACCGGACGGCTGGGCGAGGCTGCCGGCATAGACGTTGATCGCGCCGGCGCGGCCTGCCATCGGCGAGACGATGCGGTTGAACGAGAGCGTCACCCGCGCCGCCTCGATCGCCGCGCGGTCGGCGGCGACGACGGCCTTCTGCGACTCGACCAGCGTCTGGTTGGTGTCGAGCGCGCCCTGCGAGATGAAGTTCTGCGCCAGCAGGTCCTTGCTGCGGGCGAGCTGGCGTTCGGCGTCGGCGAGCGCGGCGAGGTCCTTCGCGAGTTGCGCCTGCGCCCTGGTGACGCCGACCTGGTCGCTGCGCGCATCGAGCGTGAACAGCAGCTGGCCGGCGGTGACGAACTGGCCTTCCCGGATGTGCACCTTGGTGATCGTGCTGGCAACCTGCGGCCGCACGTCGACGCTGGCGATCGCCGTCACCGTCCCGGTCGCTTCGAGCGTGACGGCAATGTCCTTCTTCTGCACGACGAAGGTCGAGACGCTGACCGGCGGGCCGCTCGCTCCCGATGCGGCCGGCGCCGCACCGCGGCCGGCGACCGCTTCTCCTTTGACACCGTCGAACACACCCGATCGCCAGGCCCACGCCGCGGCGCCGATCGCCGCGACGACGAGCACGACCGATGCGGTGCGCGTCGAGGTGTTCATGCAGCGGCGATTGTGGCGTCGTGACGGTCGTCGTCGTCGAAACGGATCGGCGGCACCCGCGTCGACATCCAGGCGGCGACGAGGCACAGCGCCGCCGCGGCGAAGAACGCGAACTCGAAGGCGTGCCGGACCGAGCCGGCCGCGCCATCGCGCAGCGCCACCGCGAGCGCCTCCGGGCCGCCGATCAGGCCGTAGATCAGCGCCCCGAACGCCGTCGCGCCGACCGAGGTGCCGAGCGTGCGGGCGAGCGACACCGTCGCCGCCGCAGCGCCCAGGCGCGCCGGCCCGGCGGCCGTCTGCGTCACGATCTGCATCACCGACATGACGCCGCCCAGGCCGATGCCGGTCGTCACCTCGAGCAGCGTCAGCACGGTCTTGGTCGCAGGCAGCAGCGCCAGGCCGACGAGCGACAGCGCCGCCAGCGTGAGGCCGAAGCGCGGCACCAGCGTCGGCCGGCCGGTGTGGACGATGACGCGGCCGGTGATGAACGCGCCGATGACGATGCCGAAGGTCAGCGGCACGATCAGCAGGCCCGACTCGGCCGGGTTGGTGCGCAGCGAGAGCTGCAGGTAGACCGGCAGGTAGAAGACCATCGCGAACATCGCCGAGGCGAAGCCCAGGACCGTGAGCACGGCGTAGCGGACCTCGGGCATGCGCAGCAGCTCGAGCGGCAGGAAAGGCCGCTCGGCGCGGCGCTCGACGGCGACCAGGCCGGCCGCGAACAGCGCCGTCGCCGCCACCATGACCGCGCTCGTCGCCGACAGCCAGTCGAAGCGGTTGCCGGCCGACGAGAGCCAGGCGAGTCCGGTCGCCATCGTCGCCGCGAACAGGGCGATGCCGGCCGGGTCGCCGCGGCCGGCGACGGGGTTCGGCCGGTCGTCGGACGCGAGCTTGCGCAAGCGCCAGAACGCGAAGGCGACCAGCGGCAGGTTGACGACGAACAGCCACCGCCAGCTCGCGTGATGCACGACGATGCCGCCGAGCACCGGGCCGCCGACACTCGCCGCGGTGAAGATGACCGCGAACCAGGTCTGGTTGCGGGCGCGCTGGCGCGGCGGCACGACCTCGCCGATCAGCGCCTGCGACAGCGTCATCAACCCGCCGCCGCCGATGCCCTGCAGCACGCGGCCGGCGACCAGAGCCCACATCGTCTGCGCCGCGGCGCACGCGACCGAGCCGAGGGCGAAGACGACGATGGCGATCGACAGCAGCCGGCGCCGGCCGTGGCGGTCGCCGAGCCTTCCGTAGACCGGAACCATGACGACGGCGGCGAGCAGGTAGGCCGTCGCCAGCCACGATGTCTCGCGCAGGCCACCGAGCTCGCGGCTGATCACCGGCGTCGCCGTCGCGAGCAGCGTCTGGTCGACGGCGGCCAGGAACATCGGCAGCATGACCGCGGTGAAGAGGCGGCGAAAGCGCGCCCGGTCGTAGGCCGGCAGCGGCGGCGCGGCGCGCGACGACGCGGCGATGCCGACGGCACCGGAGTGCACGGGGTCGTTCGCGTCGACCACGGCCGTCGACTGCGAAGCCGCGAAGTCGGGCGTCTCTCGCGCCACGGGCGGCTCAGGCGCGGCCGGTCGAGCCGAAGCCGCCGCT
>JBBSUK010000183.1:0-5472 GCA_038234975.1 Burkholderiales bacterium | reverse complement strand
GGCTGCGCGACGGGCCGTCCGTCGACGTCGTCGCGCTCGGCGGTCGCGGCCGGTTCGCGCTTGCGCTTCGCGTCGTCCGTCCGCGACAGTGCCGCCGGCGCCGACTCCGACGTCGACGCGTTTCGATCGGCAGCGACCCGCTGCTCGGCCGCCGGGACCTGCTTCTCGCGCAGCGCCGATTCGGCCTCGAGCGTGCCGGTCGAGGGTGCAGTCGCGAGCGGAAACGGCTGCGCGGCAGTGGGCGGCCCGGCCAGCGGGCGTGCCGGCGAAGGCGGCAAGGAAAGCGGCGGCGAAGACACGAGCGGCGGCGAAGACAGGAGCGGCGGCGAAGACGGGAGCGGCGGCGAAGACGGGAGCGGCGGCGACGACGGGAGCGGCGGCGCCGTGGCCGGCGCTGGCGCAGCAGCACTCCGCTTCGCGGCGTCGGTCTCGCCCGTGGTCACGCCTTCGTCCTTGCGCTCGTCCTTGCGCTCGCTCGGCGGGCTCGCCTTGTCCGCCTGCGGCGCGTCCCGCATCGGCGGCGGCGACGGCAGCATCGCCTCGTCGAGCGGCTGGCCCTGCCACATCACGCCGACCAGCACGGCGAGCATCACCGTGGCGAAGCCGGCGGCGACGGGCGGCCGCGCGAGCGCCGCCCAACCGGCGGCGAGGCGCTGACCGAGCGTGGTGGCCCCTGCGCCGCGCCTTGTCGCCGGCGTCGCCGCCGTCGCCGCGGGTGCCGGTCGCGTCGCGCGGTGCGTCGCCGCCCGAGCCTCGGCGAGGATCGACTCGCGCAGCGTCGGCGGCGGCGTCTCGCCGGCGTCGGGTGCGTGGCGCAGCGCCTCGGCGAGCCAGGCATCGCGCCCGTCGCCGTCGCCGTCGTCGGCGTCGGCGTCGCCGGGATGGCGTCGGTCGCGCGTCGTCATGTCGTGCCGCTTCGCATCGGGTCGAGGTAGGCGCCCATGCAGGTGCGCAGCTTGGCCATCGCATAGCGCAGCCGCGTCTTCGCGGTCTCGAAGCCGACCTCGAGCGCGCGCGCGACCTCGTCGAGGGCGAGCCCGTCGTCGTGGTGGAGCAGGAACGCGCTGCGCTGCGCGACGGGCAACTGGTCGAGGCAGTCGAGCAGCTTCTCGCCGGCACGGCGCCAGAAGGCGACGTCTTCGGCCTTCGCCGCAGCACTCGCCGGCGGCGGCCAGTGCTGCCAGGCCGGGCCCGATGTCGCGTCGGGCTGCCAGGGCTCGCGGCCGTCGCCCTCGGCATCACCGTCGCCCGCGCCGTCGACGGAGACCTCGCGCCCGCTGCGGCGCAGCAGGTCGATCGCGCGGTGGTGGGCGAGCGTGTAGAGCCAGGTCCGGAACGTCGCCGCGCGTGGCGTCCCGTCGGCCACCCTGGGCTCCCAGCGATCCCGGGCCTGCACGACCTTCATCCACGTGTCCTGGAAGACCTCGTCGGTCTGCGCCGCGAGTGCCGGGCCGAGCAGCCGCTTGGTGAAGCGCCACAGGCCCGCCTGGTGCCGCGCGTAGAGCCGCTCGAACGCCGACGCGTCGCCGCTGGCGAAGGCCAGCATCAGCGCGTCGTCGCCGTCGCCGTCAGGGTCGCCACCCTTGCCGTCGCCGCGAACGTCGAGCCTCGCGTGGGCCGGTGGTGCGGGGGTGGTTCTGTCAGGCATCGGCGGGTCTGGGGCACGACGCTTTCACGCGCGAACGCCGCTCACGGGGTGAACGACGGGTCGGCGTCGGGCGCGATGGCCTCGCCGCGGAGCACGCGCAGGATCGCGTCGCCGTACGCCTCGAGCTTCTTCTCGCCGACGCCGCCGACGCGCGCCAGCGCCGCGATCGACTCGGGCTCGCTGGCGGCGATCTCGGCCAGCGTCGCGTCGTGGAAGACGACGTACGCCGGCAAATTGCGCTCGCGCGCGATGCCGGATCGCCACGCCTTGAGCGCTGCGTAGCGCTCGAGGCCGGTGGCATCGAGCGGCACCGCGGTCTTCGGCGCGGCCGACGAACCCGACCGTCTCTCGCGCTTGCGGTCTTTCCGGCCGGCCGCCGGCGCTTCCTCGCGAACGGCCAGCGCGACCTCGCCGCGCAGCACGCTGCGCGAGCTCGCGGTGAGCGCGAGCGTGCCGTACTCGCCTTCGGACTGCAGGTGCCCGAGCGCGACGAGCTGCCGGATCACCGCGCGCCAGCGCGCTTCGCTGCTCTCGGCGCCGATGCCGAACGTCGAAAGCGATGCGTGACCGTGTTGCGCGACCTTGTCGGACGCCTTGCCGCGCAGCACGTCGATGAGGTGCAGGGCGCCGAAGTGCAGGCCCGACTGCTGCTCGATGCGGTAGACGCACGACAGCGCCATCCGCGCCGCCTCGGTCGCGTTCCAGGTTGCCGGCGGCGCGCGGCAGTTGTCGCAGGCGTTCTGCAGCGGCCCGCACGGCACGCTCGGCTCGCCGAAGTAGGCGAGCAGGCGGACGCGCCGGCAGTCGTGCGCTTCGGCCAGCGCGAGCAGCGCATCGAGCTTGCCGCGCTGGGCGCGCTTGTAGACCTCGTCGGCCGGGCCGTCGTCGATGAAGCGGCGCTGGCCGACGACGTCGGCGAGGCCGTACGCCATCCACGCATCGGCGGGCAGCCCGTCGCGGCCGGCGCGGCCGGTCTCCTGGTAGTAGCCCTCGATGTTCTTCGGCAGGTCGAGGTGGGCGACGAAGCGCACGTCGGGCTTGTCGATGCCCATGCCGAAGGCGATCGTCGCGACCATCACGACACCGTCTTCGCGCAGGAAGCGGTTTTGGTGGCGCTGGCGCGTCTCGCTGTCGAGCCCGGCGTGGTACGGCAGCGCCGGCACGCCTTCGGCGGCGAGCCAGGCCGCCGTCTCGTCGACCTTCTTGCGCGATTGGCAGTAGACGATCCCCACTTCGCCGGCGTGCTCGTCGCGGATGAAGGCGAGCAATTGCTTCCGCACATCGGCCTTGCCGACGACGGCGTAGCGGATGTTGGGTCGGTCGAAGCTGGAGACGAAGACCCGCGCGCGGTCGAGTTCGAGGCGGGTCGCGATGTCGGCGCGGGTGAGGGTGTCGGCGGTCGCGGTCAGGGCGATCCGCGGCACATCGGGCCAGCGCTCGTGCAGCAGCGAGAGCTTGAGGTAGTCCTCGCGGAAGTCGTGGCCCCACTGGCTCACGCAGTGCGCCTCGTCGATGGCGAAGAGCGACAGCCTGCCCTGCGCGTGCAGCGAATCGAGCTGCGCGAGCATGCGCGGCGAGGTGAGCCGCTCGGGGGCGACGTAGAGCATCACGAGTCGGCCGCTGATGAGCTCGCGTTCGATGCGCGACGCCTCGCTGCCGTCGAGCGACGAGTTGAGGAACGCCGCGTGCACGCCGGCTTCATCGAGCGCGCCGACCTGGTCGTGCATCAGCGCGATCAGCGGGCTCACCACCACCGTCACGCCTTGGCCCTGCGCGTGGCGCACGATCGCCGGCACCTGGTAGCACAGGCTCTTGCCGCCACCGGTCGGCATCAACACCAGCGAGTCGCCGCCGGCGACGGTGTGGTCGACGATCTCGGCCTGCTGGCCGCGGAAGGCGGCGTAGCCGAAGACGTCGCGCAGCACACGGGCGGCGTTCGCGACGGCTTCGGAGCTGCGGGTCACGGCGAGGTCCATGGTTGCGGGGCATCGTACGCGAGCCTCCGCCGCTGCCGCCGCCCGTTCGAGGGTGGTGGTCGAGGGGTTGCGTGGGGACTTCCGCGGGGGGATTCCGCGGCGCCGGCTCGCCCGATAATCTTCGGCGATCCGCAGCATCAGGAGCCCGCCATGGCCTCGGTCAACAAAGTCATCCTCGTCGGCAACCTCGGCCGCGACCCGGAGGTCCGCTACACCGCCACCGGCGGCGCCGTCTGCAACGTCTCGATCGCCACCTCGCGGCAACGCAAGAACAAGGAGACGGGCGACAAGTCCGAGGAAACCGAGTGGCACCGGGTCGTCTTCTACGACCGGCTCGCCGAGATCGCCGGCGAATACCTGAAGAAGGGTCGCTCGGTCTATGTCGAAGGGCGCCTGCAGACGCGCAAGTGGACCGACAAGGACAACGTCGAGAAGTACAGCACCGAGATCATCGCCAACGAGATGCAGATGCTCGGCGGCCGCGAGGGCATGGGCGGCGGCACGGGAAGCGACGACGGCGGGTCGGCCGGCTACGACCAGCGACCGGCGCCGGCGTCGCGTCAGGCGCCGGCGAATCGCCCGGCGGGCAAGCCGGCGGGCGGCACGACGGGCTTCTCCGACATGGACGACGACATTCCGTTCTAGCGGTTCACCTCGGCCCGTCGCGCGCCCGCGCGACGTCGAGCGCCGAGACCGCCGGCGCGCGGTTGCCCCACGATCCGCGCACGAAGCTGAGCAGCTCGGCGAGGTCGGCGTCTGACAGCACGGTCGCGAACGGCGGCATGCCGTAGGGCCGCGGGTTGCCGGCGGTGGCGGGCGGGAAGCCGCCCTCGAGGACGATGTGCACGAGGTTGGCGACCGACGGCATCGTCACGGCGCGGTTGCCGCCCAGCGCCGGATAGGCGCCTGCCACACCTTCGCCGCGCTCGCCGTGGCAGCCGGAGCAGTGGTCGCGGTAGAGCGACCCGCCGCGCGCCGACGGTGCGCGCGCCGCGGCCGGCCTGCCGTCCGCGAGCGGCGGCGGCGGCAGGCGCTTCAGGTACGTGGCGATGGCGCCGAGGTCGGCGTCGCTCAGGTGCTGGGTCGAGTCCAGCACGACCTCGCCCATCGGCCCGGTGACGACGCCGCGGTCGGCGAGGCCGGTCTTGAGCAGGCGCACGACCTCCGCCTCCGGCCAGTCGGCGACACCGGCCTCGCGCGGCGACGCGAGTGAAGGCGCGTACCAGTTCTGCACCGGGATCAGGCCGCCCTGCAGGTCGAGCGGGCCGACCGTCGCGCCGAACGCGTTGCGTGCCGAGTGGCAGGCGTTGCAGTGGCCGAGCCCCTCGACGAGGTAGGCGCCGCGATTCCAGGCGGCCGGCTTCGCGGCGTCGTCGACGTGCTCTCCCGGGCGGAAGAAGAGCGCCCGCCAGACCGCGAGCGCCGCCTGCGAGCCGTAGGGAAAGTCGAGCGCGTGCGGCGGTTGCGCCCTGGCGACCGCCGGCAGCGTCATCAGCCAGTCGTGGATCGCGTCGGCATCGGCGCGGCTCACGCGGGTGTAGTTCGGATACGGGAACGCCGGGTACAGCAGCCGCCCGTCGCGCGAGCGCCCGTGGTGCATCGCCCGCCAGAACTCGCCCTTCGACCAGCGGCCGAGGCCGGTCGCCGGGTGCGGCGTGAGGTTGGACGAGTAGACGATGCCGAACGGCGTCTCGATCGCCCGGCCGCCGGCGTAGGGCGCGCCGCCGCGCTCGGTGTGGCAGCCGTAGCAGTTGCCGGCGCGGGCCAGGTAGGCGCCACGGGCGATCGTCGCGGCGGCGGCGGGGCTGGTCGCTGCGGACCCGTCGCCGCCGCGGTCGAGCGGCGATT
>JBBSUK010000182.1:0-5513 GCA_038234975.1 Burkholderiales bacterium | reverse complement strand
GGATGTCGGCCTCCGGGCTCACGTCGAGATCGGTCGCGAGCACGCGCAGGTCGTGGCTGTCGCGCGGCCGGAACATGACGCGGTGCTCGCCGAAGGTCACGGGCTGCGAGTAGCGATACCCCGTCGTGTGGACGATGTCGTAGCGGATCGGCATGGGAGCGGTCTCGGCGGGCGCCCGTGGCGCGGATCGCGCCGCAGGGTCTGGGGCGGCCAATGATGCCAGTGCGTCAGGTCGCAGACATCGCCATCGGGCGCGGCATCGGCCAGAGATCACGCCATGCCAGCGTCGCCTGTGCGAGCCAGTCGGGCAGGTTGCCGGCCCGCACGTGGATGCCGAGCGCGCTGCCGGCGGCCTGCGTGGCCGCGAGCGCGGCGGCCGGCGTACCGGTTTCCACCGCCTCGGCTCCGTTCTGCTTCGACAGCTTCTCGCCGTCGGCGCCGACGACGAGCGGCACGTGAAGGTAGCGCGGCGTCGACACCCCGAGCCTGCCCTGCAGGAGGATCTGGCGTGCGGTGTTGCTCGCCAGGTCCTCGCCCCGAACGACGTCGGTGATGCCGTCGGCGATGTCGTCGACGACGACGGCGAGCTGGTAGGCGATCACCCCGTCGGCACGCTCGAGCACGAAGTCGCCGACCTCGGCGGCCACGTCCTGCGATTGCCCGCCGAGCCGGCGGTCGTGCCAGGCGACGGGCATGCGGGCGTTGACGCGCAGGCGCACCGATCGCGCCGGCTTGCCGTGCAGGCCGTCGCGACAGGTGCCGGGGTAGACGCGCTCGCGCCCGCGTTGCGGCATGGCGCCTGGCCGGTCGTCGTCGACGACGGCGGCGCAGGCGAGGTCTCGGCGCGTGCAGCCGCACCGGTAAGCATCGCCGACGGCGAGCAGGGTGTCGAGCGCGGCGCGGTAGCGGGCGACACGCGTCGACTGCAACGCCGGTGCGGCGTCGGCGACGAGGCCGCAGCGGGCGAGCTGGCCGAGGATGGCCTCGACTGCGCCGGGCGCGTTGCGCGGCGTGTCGAGGTCTTCGATGCGCACCAGCCAGCGCCCGCCGCACGCGCGCACGTCGAGCCAGGAAGCGAGCGCGGCGACGAGCGAGCCGGCGTGCAGCGGGCCGGATGGCGTCGGCGCGAAGCGGCCGACGACGGCCGGCGCTGCTTCGCCTGCGTGGTGCGCCATGCGCTGCGGGCGGCGGTCAGGTGCTCGACGCCGGACGAAGCGTCGATGCCG
This sequence comes from Burkholderiales bacterium, assembly GCA_038234975.1. GTDB lineage: Bacteria > Pseudomonadota > Gammaproteobacteria > Burkholderiales > Burkholderiaceae_C > Schlegelella_A. The sequence continues at coordinate 4,287 of JBBSUK010000182.1, read as the reverse complement.
CGTCGTCGCGGTGCCGTTCGATCAGCGCCACCCGGGTCGGCGCGCTGTCGAGCCGTTGCAGCCACCAGCGCAGGCCCAGGCCCAGCGGCAACTGTCGCGATGATCCCGGCGCCGATGGCGCCCGCCAGGCGTAGCCGAGCCGCGACTGCGGGCGTTGCCGCTGCACCGCCCGGGCGACGAGGCGACCGTCGGCGATGCAGGCGCGGGCCATCGGCTCGGGCAGGAAGCCGCAGCCGAGCCCGCGCACGTGCGCCTCGATCTTGGATCGCATGTCGGCGACGGTCAGCACGTCCTGGCCGGGCAGCAGGTGCACCGTCATCGGCGCCAGCCGCTCGGCCGAGTCAGCGACGGCGATGGCGCGGTGGCGAACGATCTCGGCGTCGGCGATCGGCTCGGTCGCCCGCGCGAGCGGGTGGTGCGGAGCGACCGCGAAGACGAAGGCGATCGGCCCGAGGTCGCGGATCGTCACGTCGGCCTGCGCGTCGCGCGGCGTCACGCCGATGGCGAGGTCGGCGCGCCCGCTCACCAGCGCTTCCCAGGTTCCCGTGAGCACGCCGGTGCGCAGCCGCAGGCGCGTCGCCGGAGGGCCGCCCGTCGTGTCGTCGCCGGCATAGAACGACTCGCACAGCTCGAGCATCGTCGCCGTCGAGATGACGTCGTCGCAGACGATCGACAGCTGCGTCTCCCAGCCCGTGGCGACGCGGCGCACCCGGTTCGCGACGGCGTCCATCTGCTCGAGCAGCCGGTGCCCCTCGTCGAGCAGCTCGAGGCCGGCGGCGGTGATCCTGGCCTGCCGCGACTTCCGGTCGAACAGGAGGACGTCGAGGGCGTCCTCGAGCTGGCGCACGCCGTAGGTCACCGCAGACGGCACCTTGCCGAGTTCACGCGCCGCGGCGGCGAAGCTGCCGGTACGGGCAATCGCCTCGATCATCGCCAGGGCGTCGGGGGTCAGGGCGCTGCGCGGTCCGAGGGCCATTCGTTCATGTTATTTGAACGAGGCCGTCAACGGCCTGCGGCGAGTCCGGTGTCCGGGTTGACTACAGTCCGGCACCTTTCACTGCCCAGGACACGCCATGTCGCCCGCGCTCCAGAACACCACCGCCCTCGTCGGTCGCATCATGCTGGCGCTGATCTTCGTCCTGTCGGGGTTCAACAAGATCGGCGGCTTCGAGGGGACGATGGGCTACATCGCGTCGAAGGGGATGCCGGCACCGGCGGTGTTCGCGGCGCTGGCGATTCTGATCGAGCTCGGCGGCGGGCTGCTGATCGTGTTCGGCTTTCTGACCCGCCCGGCGGCACTGGTGATCGCGCTGTTCTGCCTAGTCGCCGCCTTCGTCTTCCACAACTTCTGGGCCGTGCCCGATGCGCAGCGCATGCCCCAGTACATCAACTTCATGAAGAACATCTCGATCGCCGGCGGTGCCCTGCTGCTCGCGGTCTTCGGGCCGGGCGCGTACAGCGTCGACGCGAAGCGCCGCGCCTAGCGGGTCAGGCGTCTCTGGCCAGCCGCACGCCCGAAAACTGCCATTGCGCTTCCGGCGGGAAGAAGTTGCGGTAGCTCGCACGCGTATGGCCATGCGGCGTGGCGCACGAGCCGCCGCGCAGCACGAACTGGTTGCACATGAACTTGCCGTTGTACTCGCCGACGGCGCCGGGCAGCGGCGCAAAACCCGGGTACGGCAGGTAGGCCGAGCCGGTCCACTCCCACACGTCGCCCCACATCTGAACCGGGCCGAGGCCTGCGGGAGCCGTCTGGGGCAGCGGGTGAAACGCACCCCGATCGGCGAAGTTGCCGGCCGGCGGGCCGGCTGCATCGCGCGCCGCGATCTCCCACTCGGCCTCGGTCGGCAGGCGCGCCCCGGACCAGCGCGCGAATGCGTCGGCCTCGAACCAGCTGAGGTGGCACGCGGGCGTGTGGTCGTCGATGGCGACCCGCCCTTGCAGCGTGTGCGTCGTCCAGTCGCCGCCGCCCGCGGACTCGCGTCGCCAGTAGAGCGGCGCTTCGCGGCCGGCCGCCTGAACCCAGTCCCAGCCCATCGACACCCACAGCTCCGGTCGGCGGTAGCCGCCGTCGTCCATGAAGGCGAGCCAGTCGCCGTGGGTCGCCGGACGCGACGCGAGTTCGAAGGCCCGCGCGAAAACGCGATGGCGCGGTGTTTCGTTGTCGAAGCAGAAGGCGCCGTCGCGAGCCGGGTCGTGGCCGATCTCGGCCAGCTGCTCGGGCCAGGCGAACCAGCGCACCGGCGTCGGCTTGACGGGCGCCATCGGCCAGCGGCGTGCATAGGCCGGTGCCACCGGGTTGTGCGACAGCGCGTGCTTCACGTCGGTGAGGATCAGCTCCTGGTGCTGCTGCTCGTGGTGCAGGCCCAGCTCGACGAGCGCGGCGATCTCGGCTGCGTCGGCTTCGGGCGGGTCTTCGAGCAGCGCGGCGATGCGCCGGTCGACGTCCTCGCGGTAGCGCAGCACCTCGGCGAGCGTCGGCCTCGAGACGAGGCCACGCTGCGGCCGCGGATGGCGGTCGCCGACGCCTTCGTAGTAGCTGTTGAACAGCACGCGGAACGCCGGGTCGAACGGCCGGAAATCGGTCTCGAACCGCTCGAGGATGAAGGTCTCGAAGAACCACGTGATGTGTGCCAGGTGCCACTTGACGGGGCTGGCATCGGCCATCGACTGCACCTGGCAGTCCTCGGCCGAGAGCGGCGCGGCCAGCGCCACGCTGCGCCCGCGCACGCCGGCGAAGCGCGTGGCGGCGGCCGACGCCGGTCGGGCCGGCGCCGCATCCCAGGGGCGGGGGTTCGATCGGATCATGACTGAATTCTCTTCGTGTCTCCGGATGTCGTGGCATCTGGCAAGCGGGGCGCCCGCGTCGGCTTCCTAGAATGCCGGATGCCCTTCGTCCATCTGCGCGTGCACACCGAGTATTCGGTCGTCGACGGCACGCTGCGCATCGACGCCGCCGTGGCCGCCGCGGCCGCCGACGGCCAGGTGGCGCTCGCCGTCACCGATCTCGGCAACCTGTTCGGTGCCGTCAAGTTCTACAGCGCGGCCCGCGCCGCCGGCGTCAAGCCGATCGTGGGCTGCGAGCTGACGCTCGACAGCGAGCCCGGCGACCCCCACGCCAACCGGGTCCTCGTGCTGGCGCAGAACCGCACCGGCTACCTGAACCTGTGCGCGCTGCTCTCGCGCGGCTGGGTCGAGAACGCGGATCGCGGCCACGCCCAGGTGAAATGGGAGTGGCTCGCCGAACGCCACGACGGCCTGCTGCTGCTCTCCGGTGCGCAGCACGGGGCGCTCGGACAGGCGCTCGTCGCCGGCGACGCAGCGCGCGCCCGCGCCTTTGCCGAACGCTACCGCGGCGTGTTCGGCGACCGGATCTACCTCGAGGTGCAGCGCAACGGCCTGCCGGGTTGCGAGGCGCAGCTGCGCGGCGCCGTCGAGCTCGCATCGGCGATGCGGCTGCCCGTCGTCGCGACGCACGGCGTGCAGTTCCTCGCCGCCGACGACTTCGAGGCGCACGACGCGCGCGTCTGTGTCGCCGAGGGCGAGATGCTCGGCAACGCGAAGCGGGTGCGCCGCTTCAACCGCGACCAGTACCTCACGTCACAGGCCGAGATGGAGCGCCGCTTCGCCGACCTGCCGAGCGCGCTCGCCAACAGCGTCGCCATCGCCCGGCGCTGCAGCCTCGAGCTCGTCCTCGGCAAGCCGCAGCTGCCCGACTTCGCCACGCCGCTCGAGGACGGCGCGCCGATCCCGATGGCGAGCTACTTTCGCCGCGCCGCCGAGGCCGGCCTCGAGAAGCGCCTGGCCCAGCTCTACCCCGATCCGCCGCAGCGAGACCGCGAGCGCGCGCGCTACGCCAGCCGGCTCTCGTTCGAGGTCGACACCATCCTGGCGATGGGCTTCCCGGGCTACTTCCTCATCGTCGCCGACTTCATCAACTGGGCGCAGGCCAACGGCTGTCCGGTCGGCCCCGGACGCGGCTCGGGCGCCGGCTCGCTCGTCGCCTACTCGCTCGGCATCACCGGCCTCGATCCACTTCGCTACAACCTGCTGTTCGAGCGCTTCCTCAACCCGGAGCGGGTGTCGATGCCCGACTTCGACATCGACTTCTGCCAGGGCAACCGCGACCGCGTCATCGATTACGTCAAGCAGAAGTACGGACGCGACGCGGTGAGCCAGATCGCCACCTTCGGCACGATGGCGGCGAAGGCTGCGCTGCGCGACATCGGCCGCGTGCTCGGCATGGGCTACGGCTACGTCGACTCGATCGCCAAGCTCGTACCGGCG
>JBBSUK010000181.1:0-5595 GCA_038234975.1 Burkholderiales bacterium | reverse complement strand
CGCATCGCGCACCGGGCGGCGCCGCACGGGCGACGGTGGCGACAGGGCAGGCGCGGGAACGACATCGCGCATCGTCGAGTCGGTCACCGCGGCGATCGTCGAGCGACGCCTGATGCCGGGGACCAAGCTGGCCGAGCAGAAGATCGCCGACATCTTCAAGGTCTCGCGCACGGTCGTGCGGCAGGCGCTCAACCAGCTGAGCCGCGACCGCCTCGTCACCCTGGAGCCAGCACGCGGCGCCTTTGTCGCGACGCCGAGCGTCGACGAGGCGCGCCAGGTCTTCGACACGCGACAGATGATCGAAGGCGCCATCGTGCGGCGCCTGTGCGCCGCCGTCAGCGCCGCGCAGATCACCGAGCTCAGGACGCACCTGCACGCCGAGTACGCCGCCATCTCGCGCAGCGACGTCTCCGGCCGCACGCACCTGCTCGCCGACTTCCACGCCGTGATGGCCCGCATGCTCGGCAACGAGGTCATGGGCGAGCTGCTGAAGGACCTGCTCGGCCGCTCGTCGCTGATCGCGCTGATGTACCAGTCCTCGCATTCGGCCGAGGCGTCGTTCGCCGAGCACGTGGCGATCGTCGACGCGCTCGAGAAGCGCGACGTCCGCGCCGCCGTTCGGCTGACCGAAGAGCACCTCGAGCACGTCGAGCAGAACCTGCGCCTCGATCCGCGGTCGAGCGATCTGTCGAGCATCCTCGGCGCCAGGCGCAGATGACCAGCGACCCCGACGCGTCGCCGCGCCAGCCGGCCGGACACCGCTACCCGCGCGACCTCGCCGGCTATGGCCGGACGCCGCCGCACGCCGCCTGGCCGGGTGGCGCCGGCGTCGCGCTGCAGTTCGTCCTCAACTTCGAGGAAGGCGGCGAGAACTCGGTGCTGCACGGCGACGCCGGCAGCGAGCAGTTCCTCTCCGAGATGTCCAACCCGCCTGCCTTCCCGGCTCGCCACCTGAGCATGGAAGGCATCTACGAGTACGGCTCGCGGGTCGGCGTCTGGCGCATCCTGCGCGAGTTCGAGAAGCGCGCGCTGCCGCTCACCGTGTTCGGCGTCGCCATGGCGCTCGAGCGCAACCCCGAGGTCGCCGCGGCGTTCGTTGAGCTCGGGCACGAGATCGCCTGTCACGGCTGGCGGTGGATCAGCTATCAGCAGGTCGACGAAGCGACCGAGCGCGAGCACATGCGGCTCGCGGTCGAGTCGATGACACGGTTGACCGGCGCGGCGCCGCTCGGCTGGTACACCGGCCGCGACAGTCCGAACACGCGCCGCCTCGTCGTCGAGCACGGCGGTTTCGCCTACGACAGCGACTACTACGGCGACGACCTTCCGTTCTGGCTCCGCGTCGAGCAGTCCGGCGGCGAGACGGCGCCGCATCTCGTCGTCCCCTACACGCTCGACTGCAACGACATGCGCTTCGCGCTGCCACAGGGCTACCCGAACGGCGACGCGTTCTTCGCCTACCTGCGCGATGCCTTCGACGCCCACTATGCCGAAGGCGACGAGCGTCCGGCGATGATGAGCATCGGCATGCACTGCCGGCTGCTCGGCCGGCCCGGCCGCATCCGTGCGCTGCAACGCTTCCTCGACCACGTCGCGCGGCACGACCGCGTCTGGGTCGCCCGCCGGATCGAGATCGCCCGCCACTGGCAGGCGACGCATCCGTTCGACCCTGCCACCGCTTTCCTCTGGTCCGCCCCATGATCACGCTCGCCCAGCTCAACGCCGCCTCGAAGGCCGATTTCGTCCACCTGCTCGACGGCACCTACGAGCTTTCGCCGTGGATCGTCGAAGCCGCATCGGCCGGACGACCGTTCGCGAGCCTGGCGGCGCTCAAGCTGGCGCTGGTCGAGGCCGTTCGCGGCGCCGGCCGCGACGCCCGGCTCGCGCTGGTCCGCGCCCATCCCGAGCTCGCCGGCAAGGCGATGGTCGCCAAGGCGCTGACGGCGGAGTCGAGCGCCGAGCAGGGCCGCGCCGGCCTGACCGAATGCACGCCGGACGAGTTCTCGCGCATCCAGCAGCTCAACGCCGCCTACAACGCGCGCTTCGACTTTCCGTTCGTTCTCGCCGTCCGCGGCCCGCGCGGCACCGGACTGACGAAGGCCGAGATCATGGCGACCTTCGCGCGCCGTCTCGAGAACCACCCTGACTACGAACTCGCCGAGGCGCTGCGCAACATCCACCGGATCGCCGAGCTGCGTCTCGACGACAAGCTCGGCCACGTTCCCGAGCTGGGCAACCGTGTCTGGGACTGGGCCGAACAGCTCGCGACGCACAGCGACCCGGGCTACGCCGAGCGTGGCGAGCTGACCGTCACCTACCTCACCGACGCGCACCGGGCCTGCGCGCAGCGACTCGCGCACTGGATGCGCGCCGAGTGCGGTTTCGACGACGTCGAGATCGACGCGGTCGGCAACGTCGTCGGCATCTACCACGGCATCGACCGCGAGGCGAAGCGGCTCCTCACGGGTTCGCACTACGACACCGTTCGCAACGGCGGCAAGTACGACGGCCGGCTCGGCATCTTCGTGCCGATGGCGTGCGTCCGCGAGCTCAGCGCTCGCAAGCAACGGCTGCCGTTCGGTTTCGAGGTCGTCGGCTTCGCCGAGGAGGAGGGCCAGCGATACAAGGCCGTGTTCCTCGGCTCGGGCGCGCTCACCGGTCACTTCGACAAGCGATGGCTCGACCAGAACGACGCCGACGGCGTGTCGATGCGAGACGCGATGCAGGCAGCGGGTCTGTGCATCGACGACATCGACAAGCTCCGACGGGATCCAGCGAAGTACCTCGGCTTCATCGAGACGCACATCGAACAGGGCCCGGTGCTCAACGAGCTCGACCTGCCGCTCGGCATCGTCACGTCGATCAACGGCAGCGTGCGCTTTCTCGCCGAGACGATCGGCATGGCGAGCCACGCCGGAACGACGCCGATGGACCGCCGACGCGACGCCGCGGCGGCAGCCGCCGAGCTGCTGCTCTACGCCGAGAAGCGGGCGGCCGGCGTGCCGAACGTCGTGGCCACGGTCGGCATGCTCGCGGTGCCGAGCGGCTCGATCAACGTCGTACCCGGCCGCTGCACCTTCAGCATCGACATCCGCGCCACCACCGACGAAGCCCGAGACGCCTGCGCCGCCGATGTCACGGCCGAGCTGGCGCGCATCTGCGAGCGGCGCGGCGTGCACTTCAAGCTCGAGGAGACGATGCGCGCCGCCGCGGCGCCGAGCGCGCCCGACTGGCAGCAGCGCTGGGAGCGCGCGGTGATGGCACTCGGCCTGCCGGCCCACACGCTGCCGAGCGGCGCAGGCCACGACGCGATGAAGCTGCACGAGGCGATGCCGCAGGCGATGCTGTTCCTGCGCGGCCAGAACGCCGGCATCAGCCACAACCCGCTCGAGTCGATCACCAACGACGACGCCGAGCTCTGCGTCCGCGCCTACTCGAACCTGCTCGAGCAGCTCGCTGCCGACCTGTCATGACCTCGACTTCCTGCACCGCGCTCGACGCCTGGATCGACGCCCACTTCGACGAGGAGGTGGCGTTCCTGCAGGCGCTCGTCCGCGTTCCCACCGATACGCCGCCGGGCGACAACGCGCCGCACGCCGAGCGCACTGCCGAGCTGCTCGAGGGCTACGGCCTGCCCGTGGAGAAGCACGCCGTGGCCGACGACGAGGTCAAGGCGCACGGCCTCGAATCGCTCACCAACCTGATCGTGCGTCGCCGCTACGGCGACGCCGGGCCGACGGTGGCGCTCAACGCGCACGGCGACGTCGTGCCGCCCGGCGAGGGCTGGACCCGCGACCCCTATGGCGGCGAGATCGAAGGCGGACGCCTCTACGGTCGCGCCTCGGCGGTGAGCAAGAGCGACTTCGCGACCTACACGTTCGCGTTGCGCGCACTCGAGGCCGTCGCACGGCCGTCGCGCGGCAGCATCGAGCTGCACTTCACCTACGACGAGGAGTTCGGCGGCGAACTCGGACCGAAGTGGCTGCTCGACCACGGGCTGACACGACCCGACTACCTGATCGCCGCCGGCTTCAGCTACGACGTCGTCACCGCGCACAACGGCTGCCTGCAGCTGGAGGTGACGGTGCACGGCCGGCAGGCGCACGCGGCGATCCCCGACACCGGCGTCGACGCGCTGCAGGCCACCACCGCGATCCTGGTCGCGCTCTACGCCGAGAACCGCCGCTACTGCGAGGTGCGATCGAACGTCGACGGTATCGTCCACCCCTATCTCAACGTCGGCCGAATCGAAGGCGGAACCAACACCAACGTCGTTCCGGGCAAGGTGGTGCTCAAGCTCGACCGGCGCATGATCCCCGAAGAGGACCCGGCCCGGGTCGAGGCCGACGTCCGGGCGGTGATCGCCAGGGCGGCGACCGCGGTCGACGGCGTTCGCGTCGACGTCCGGCGCCTGCTCCTCGCGCAGGCGTGGAAGCCCGACGACGCCAACGCGCCGCTGGTGGCGGCGCTGCAGCGGCACGGCGAGGCGGTCTTCGGCGAGCCGATCCGCAGCGTCGGCACGCCGCTGTACACCGACGTGCGCCTCTACGCCGCGGCGGGCGTCGCAGCGGCGATCTACGGCGCCGGCCCGCGCACGGTGCTCGAGAGCCACGCCAAGCGCGCCGACGAACGCCTCGAGCTCGACGACCTGAGGCGTGCGACGAAGGTCGTCGCCCGAACGCTGAGCGACCTGCTCGCTTGAGGAACCCGGCACGCGCCGCCGCGGCGCGAACGCCTGGCCCGCGATAATCGGCAGATGAAGCCAGTCGCCGCTGCGGCCTCGCCGCACCGTCCGACGCGCTCCCTGCCGGAGCGCATCTTCGGCCGCTGGTGGCGGCGGCAATCGCCGTCGCGCCAGGACCGCTACGCGACGCTCGGTCCGCTGATGTCGGTGCTGCTGTTCCTGGCCGTCATCGTCGCCACCTTCTGGTACCTGCGCAACGAGGAGCTCGACCGGCAGCAGGAGGCCGTCAAGCGCGACACCGAGGTCACCCAGCAGCAGATCCGCCTGCGACTGATCGAGAGCCGAGAGCAGCTCGTGCGGATGGCGCGCGAGCTGACGACACACGCGCTCGATCGCAACGGCTTCCTGCTGCAGGCATCCTCGTTCACCCGCGACCGCCCCGAGACGACCAACCTCCTCTGGCTCGACGCGAAGCGCCGCCCGGTGGCGAGCTGGTCGGGCACGACGTTCCCGCCCGAAACCGGCATCTCCGGCATCGAGACGCCGGCATCGCTGCCGGTGGCCGGCTCGGGCCTGCAGCCCGACGCCGTCTTCAAGCGCGGCCGAGACACCCGGCAGATCGCCTACTCGCATCCCTTCGTCGACAGCTTCGGCTACCAGGTGATCCAGGTCCTGGTGCCGCTGCTCGAAGGCAACACCTTCACCGGCGCGCTGGTGGCGGAGTTCTCGCTCGACCGCCTCCTGCGCTACCAGGTGCCGCCCGAGGTGTCGCGCCGCCACGCGATCAGCCTGCTCGACTCGTCCGGCCGCACGCTGACCAGCACGGCGATGCCGACCGCCGATCCGGGCGCATCGCCTCGCCTTTCCATCGTCACCGAGTTGCCGGTGGCGCCGGCCGACATCGGCGTGGT
>JBBSUK010000180.1:0-5657 GCA_038234975.1 Burkholderiales bacterium | reverse complement strand
TCGAGCTGCTTCGCGCCCGCGCCATGCGCCCTGCCGTCGCCGCAGCCGAGCACATCCTCGACATCCACTCGACGAGCCAGGACGTCGTGCCCTTCTGGGTCTACCCGGCTTTCGACCGCAACGCCCGCGTTGCGTCGGCGCTGCCCCGGCCCGGCGTGCACCTCGTCATGCCGAGCGGGCTCGGCTCGGGCACGCCGCTGATCCAGCACGGCGCGCACGCCGGCGCGGACGGCCCCGGCTGCGCCCTCGTGGTCGAGTGCGGCCAGCATTTCAAGCAGGCGACGTCCGATCTGGCGGTCGAGGTCGCGCTCGACTTCCTCGGCCACTTCGGGCTGATCGACCGCGAGGTCCGGCCGCCCGCGGCTCCGCCGCGGCGCTTCGAGCTGCTGCGCACGCACGTCATCGCCCACCTCGACTTCGCGTTCGTGCGCCCGGTCGTCGGCTTCGAGTCGTTCGCGAAAGACGAGCTCGTCGCCACCGACGGCCCGCTCGAGATCCGTGCACCGTGCGACGACTGCACCATCTTCATGCCGGCGCGCACGGCGATCGTCGGCCGCGAAGGCGTCTACCTGACGAAGCCGATCGCCTGACGGCGGCCCGACCGTGCGGGCGATTCCGGTGCCGGATCAGACGTCGAGCCACTGCGGCTGAGGCCACTCCTGCAACTCGGCCACGCGCCGCACGATCCACGCCGCTTCGGCTGCACTGAACGACGCGGGCGCGGCGACGAGCCCGGCGTGACAACGGCGCAGCGCGACGTCGGCCTCCGACGCGGAGCCTGCGCCGTGTCCGTTGGCCGCCAGGAACGCCGCCGCGTGCACCGCCGTGTCCTCGCACAGGTCGTGTCTGGCCTCCATCTCGTCGCGCGGCAGCAGCGGCCGGCCGTGGCGCGAATGGAGCGAGAGAAACGACTCCGGAACGAGGGTCTGGTTGTGGTCGTACATGCGAGGTCGATGTCGAACGAAGTGACCGGACGGCCCTGCGCGAGAAGGGGGAGCGATCGGGGCATGACGGATGCGTCGCCGGTCATGGAGTTTCGAATGGCCGGCATGGTAGGCCGAAGCCGAAGCGCATCGCCGGCGCCGCCTGGCGATAGACTGCGCCATGCTCATCCTCCACAGCTTCTGGTTGTCGCTGGCCACCTATCGCGTTCGCGTCGCATTGAACGTCAAGGGCGTGGCCTTCGAGGAACGCCCGCACGATCTCGCGCGCGGCGAGCAGCACGCCGGCGACTTCCGCGCCATCAACCCGATCGGCGCCGTGCCGGCGCTCCAGGGGGCGACGCCCGAGCCGCTGACGCAGAGCCTGGCGATCATCGAATGGCTGGAGGAAACCTACCCCACGCCACCGCTGATGCCATCCGATGCCGCCGGCCGCGCGCGGGTACGGGCCCTCTTCCAGCTCACCGCCGCCGACACGCACCCGCTCGTCGTGCCGCGCGTGCGCGCCCAGCTCGCGAAGCGCTTCGGTGCCGACGACGCCGCCATCTCGCAGTGGGCGGCGCACTGGTTCCGGGAAGGCCTCGCCGCGTACGAAGCGCTGCTGCCGCAAGGCGCGACCCGCTGCCACGGCACCTCGCTGAGCATCGCCGACCTGGCGCTCGCCAGCCACCTGATCGGCGCGGCGCGCTTCGACGTCGGCCTCGACGACTATCCGCGCGTCGCGGCGGTGGGCGAGGCGTTGATGGCGCTGCCGCACATCGCAGCGGCGCACCCGGACCTGCAGGTCGACGCACCAAAGCGCTGAGCGCACCCGCTGCGCGCGTCGTCGCCGCGCGGCGGATCGCGGCCTCCGGCCTAAGCCTCGGCGGGTTCGATCGCCTCGTTGCGCTCGCGCACCGTCAGCCATGCACCTGCGGCGCCACAGACGGCGATGAGCGCCATGCCGGCCAGCGACGTCGCATCAGGCAGCCGGTCGAACACGATCCAGCCGCCGAGCATGGCGAAGGCGATCTGCGCGTAGAGGTAGGGCGTGAGCGTCGACGCCGGTGCCCGCTGGTAGGCGAGGATCAGCAGGAAGTGGCCCACGGTGGCGGTCAGGCCTATCAGGAACAGCACCGCCCAATCGCGCCATCCGGGCAATGCGCTCCACACGAACGGCAGCGGGATCGTCGCGACGATGGTGCCGAACCAGCCTGTGTAGAAATGCATCGTGAGCGGCTTCTCGGTCCTCGCCATCCGGCTGGTGAGCACCTGGAACCAGGCGTTGGTGGCGACCAGGGCGAGCGGCAGCGCGATCGCCCAGCCGAAGGCAGCGCCGCCGGGCCGCAGGATCACCAGCGTGCCGACGAAGCCGCCCGAGACCAGCGTCCAGCGCAGCGCCGACACCTCCTCCTTCAACGCGATCGCCGCCAGCAGCGTGACGACGAGTGGCGCGAGCAGCACGACCGAAGTGAACTCGGCCACCGGCATGTAGCGCAGGCTCAGGAAGGCCAGCATCGTCGTCGTCAGGAGCAGGCCGCCGCGCAGCATCTGGAAGCGCGGATGCGCGGTGCGCAGAAGTGCGGTCCCGTAGCGCGGCAGCAGCACCAGCGTCGTCGCCACCGCCTGGAACGCGTAGCGGAACCAGATCGCCATCAGCAGCGGCACCGTTGTGGTCGAGACCTTGGTGGCGGTGTCGAGCGTCGCGAAACACGCCACCGCGAGGACGACGATGCCGATGCCGGCGAGGATGCGTTCGGCCGCACGGTCTCGCGTGGCCGTGCGCGGCGGCTTGCTCACGCGCGACCGGAGCGGCGGCTGCGAGGCTGCAGCTTGTCGATCTCGGCGAGTTGCTGCCTGAGCAGCACCAGCAGCGAGCGCGCATGCTCCACAGGCAGTCGCAGGGAGCTCGCCTCGGGCGCGTCGTCGCGTGCCGGGCGGGCGATGACGAGGACGTCGAGTCCGACGTCGATCGTTCCCTTGTCGTGCCGCATCGATTTCAACCGCTGGACTTCCAGGTCGTAGGTCTTCACGAGGATCGTTCTCCAGGCACCGTCGGGCGACGGCGACGCCCGACGCCGTTCATGCTGCCGCGAGCGTGCTGTCGAGCCGCGCGGCCCGAGCCAGCACCGGACGCAACGCAGCGCCGGTGTGGCTTGCCGCCGTCTTCACCAGCCGCTCCGGCACCGCCTCGACGACCACCCGCCCGCCGTTCACCCCGCCCTCCGGCCCGAGGTCGATGACCCAGTCGGCCTCGGCGATCACGTCGAGATCGTGCTCGATGACGACGACGCTGTGGCCGCCGTCGACCAGCCGATGCAGCACGCGGATCAGCCGCTCGACGTCGGCCATGTGCAGGCCGACGGTCGGTTCGTCGAGCACGTAGAGCGTGTGCGGCGGCTTCTGGCCGCGGCGGGTGATGTCGTCGCGCACCTTCGACAGCTCGGTGACGAGCTTGATGCGCTGCGCCTCGCCGCCCGACAGCGTCGGGCTCGGCTGGCCGAGCGTCAGGTAGCCGAGGCCGACGTCCTTCAGCAGCTGCAGCGGGTGCGAGATGTTGGGCATCGACGCGAAGAAGTCGACCGCCTCGTCGACCTCCATCTTCAGCACGTCGCCGATGCTTTTCCCCCGCCATGTGACGGCCAGCGTCTCGGGGTTGAAGCGCTCGCCGTGGCAGACGTCGCACGGCAGCTTCACGTCGGGCAGGAAGCTCATCGCGATGGTGCGCACGCCAGCGCCTTCGCAGGAGGGACAGCGGCCTTCGCCGGTGTTGAAGCTGAAGCGCGCCGGTGGGTAGCCGCGGGCGCGCGCCTCGAGCGTGTCGGCGAACAGCTTGCGCACCGTGTCCCAGAAGCCGATGTAGGTGGCGGGGCACGAGCGTGGCGTCTTGCCGATCGGCGTCTGGTCGACTTCGAGCACGCGGTCGATCGTCTCCCAGCCGTCAATGCCTTCGCAGCCCGCCCACTTCGGCTTGGCGTTGCGGATGTTGCGGAACAGCAGGTTGGCGAGCAGCACGTCGCGCGCGAGCGTCGACTTCCCCGAGCCCGACACGCCGGTGACGGCCACGAGGCGCTTGAGCGGCACGTCGACCGTCAGCCCGCGCAGGTTGTGCAGCGTCGCGCCGCGTACGGTCAGCATCGGCGTGTCGCCGGTGCGCCGCGGCTGCAACGGGTGCACGAGCGGGTGCGCCAGGAAGCGCCCGGTCACGGACTCGGCGTGCGACGACAGCTCGGTGACGCTCCCCTGCCCCACCAGCCGGCCACCACGCTTGCCGGCACCGGGGCCGATGTCGATGAGGTGGTCGGCGCTGCGGATGGTTTCCTCGTCGTGCTCGACGACGACCAGCGTGTTGCCCTTCGACGCGAGGTTGCGCAGCGCTCCGAGCAGGATCTTGTTGTCGCGCGGGTGCAGGCCGATGGTCGGCTCGTCGAGCACGTAGCACACGCCCTGCAGGTTCGAGCCGAGCTGCGCCGCGAGGCGGATGCGCTGCGCCTCGCCGCCCGAGAGCGTGGGCGCGGCGCGGTCGAGCGTGAGGTAGCCGAGGCCGACCTCCTCGAGGAAGGAGAGCCGCGAGCCGATCTCGGTGATCACGTCGCGCGCGATCTCGGCATCGCGCCCCGACAGGCGGCCGCTCTCGGCGAGTGCGTCGACCCAGACCTTCGCGTCGGACACCGACCACTGCGCCACCCACGCGATCGAGTGCGAGTCGAACTCGACGTTGCGCGACGCGAGGTTGAGCCGCGTGCCGGAGCATGCGGGGCACGGCTCGTCGACGACGCCCTCGACCTCGGCCTCCTCCGACGGGAAGCTCTGCTCGCGGCCGCGGTCGTCGGCCGCCACGATCGTGTCGTCGTAGGCCTTGCGCTGGTCGCGCGTGAGCTTGAGCCCGGTGCCGACGCAGGTCGTGCACCAGCCGTGCTTGGAGTTGTAGCTGAACATGCGCGGGTCGAGCTCGGGGTAGCTGGTGCCGCAGGTCGGGCAGGCGCGCCGCGTCGAGAACACCTTCACGTCGCCGACCTTGCGCGTCGGCGTGCCGGCGAGCATCGCGCCGCGCAGGCCCGTGAGCGGCGAGAGCAGGTGCAGCACGCCCTTGCCGTGGTCGAGCGCGATGTCGATCAGGCGGCGCAGCTCGGCTTCGTTCGCGGCGGCCACGACGACGTCGCCCACCGGCAGCTCCAGCGTGTGCTCCTTGAAGCGGTCGAGCCGCGGCCACGGGTCGACCTTGAGGAACTCGCCGTCGACGCGAAGATGCGAATGGCCTCGCGTCTTCGCCCACTTCGCCAGGTCGGTGTAGACGCCCTTGCGCGCCACGACGAGCGGCGCCAGCACGCCGACGTGCTCGCCGGCGTGGTCGTGCAGGATCTGGGCGACGATGCTGTCGGCGCTCTGCGGCCTGACCGGCGTGCCGTCGTGGATGCACTTCTGGATGCCGAGCTTGACCCACAGCAGGCGCAGGAAATGCCACACCTCCGTGGTCGTCGCGACGGTGCTCTTGCGGCCACCGCGCGACAGGCGCTGCTCGATCGCGACGGTCGGCGGGATGCCGTAGACCGCGTCGACCTCGGGCCGGCCTGCAGGCTGCACGATCGAGCGCGCGTAGGCGTTGAGCGATTCGAGGTAGCGGCGCTGGCCTTCGTTGAAGAGAATGTCGAACGCGAGCGTGGATTGGCCCGAGCCCGACACGCCGGTGACGACGTTGAAGAGGCCGCGCGGCACCGTGACGTCGACGCCCTTGAG
>JBBSUK010000179.1:0-5658 GCA_038234975.1 Burkholderiales bacterium | reverse complement strand
GACGCTGCGGCCGTTCGCGTCGAGCAGCGCCGACAGGCCTTCCCAGTAGACGGCGCCGGTGCTCGCGAGCGCGTCGAGCTCCTGGTCGTCGAGCAGTGCGTCGACGGACCACGTGCCGGCCGGTGTCGCGACCTGCCACCGCACCGGATAGGTCGCCTTCGACGCCGCGCTCGTCCAGCGACGGCCCGGCGTGAAGACGACAGCGTCGGGGCCGAAGTCGCGCACAGCGCCCGCCGCCGATCGAAAGCTGCCGCCGGCCCACAGCGCACTGCCGTCGGCGCGGCGCAGGCGGAATGCCGTGAGCGCCGAGCCGTCGTCGAGGTTCATGCCGATCCAGTCCCAGCCGACGGCGCTCGGGTCGAGCAGCGAGTCGCTCCATTCGTGGTCGAGCCAGGCCCGGCCGGAGACGGTGAACGGGGCCTGGCCTTCGAGTCCGAGCGTTCCGCTGGCCGCGAGCTGCGGCTCACTGTAGTAGCGACTCGTCTGCTCGGGGTTCGGGCCCTTGCGCGAGAGGCCGCGGTCGCCCTGGAGCAGCGGCGGGCCCGAGGCGTCGAGCCCGAGGTCGAAGGCGAATCCGGCGCTGCCGCTCGATGCGACCGCGTGGTAACGGCGCGCCGCCGCTGCGCTGGAGGCGCGGTCGGAGAGCCGCCAGCCTCGCAGGGCCACGTCGGTGCGACCGGTCGCCGCCTCGGCGATGCCGAAGCCGGCTCGGGCGATGCGCTGGTCGTGGCGCAGGCGCCGGCCGGCGAGGTCGGTGACAGCGGCATGTGCGAAGACGAGCTGCGCCGCCTGGAAGCGGCTGCCGCCGGCACGGTCGATCCCCGTCGCGGCGCGGAAGAAGGTGATCTGGAAGCCGAACGTTCGCCCGGCGGTGTCGTCGAGCGCTCCGGTCAGGTACCACCACTCGATGCGCGATGCCGGATGGGCACCGAAATCGGCAGGCAGGTCGATCGCCGGCGTGGACGTGCCCGAAGCGGCTTTCATGGCACCGAATCCGGACGAGGCGGCCAACGCGGCCGGAGCGAGCAAGGCCAGCCGGCGACGCATCGGCATCGTCATGTCGACGCTCGCGTCGGCGTCGGTGCCCGCAACCGCGCTGGCGACCGCCAGCCGGGGGAACGAGGGTTGTTCACGTGCGGCGTTTGCACTAGTCTGGCGCTGCCGCTTTCGCTCCATTCCCCCACACCCTGTCACCCGAGGACCCTCCATGCGCCGTCTGCATCCCGCACTCATTCTCGCCGTCGGCGCCGTCGCCGTCCTCGCCGCCTGCGGCACCATGCCCAAGCCGATGGCCGGCGGCAGCGACGGCATGTCCTTCTTCGTCGCCAGCAAGGGCTCCGGCAAGGGCGGTGACCTCGGCGGGGTTGCCGGCGCCGACCGGCTCTGCTCGTCGCTCGCTGCCGCGGCCGGCTCGACCGGACGAAGCTGGCGTGCGTATCTGAGCGTGCAGGCGGTGCCCGGTTCGCCGAGCATCAATGCCCGCGACCGCATCGGCAGCGGACCGTGGCGCAACGCCAAGGGCGTGGTCGTCGCGCAGAGCGTCGGCGACCTGCACGGCGCGGGCAGCAAGCTGAACAAGCAGACTGCGCTGACCGAGACGGGTGCCGTCGTCAACGGCCGTGGCGACACGCCGAACCAGCACGACATCCTCACCGGCTCGCAGCCCGACGGGACGGCGATCGCCGGCAATGCCGACACCACGTGCCACAACTGGACGAGCAGCGGCGAAGGCGCGGCGATGGTCGGCCACAGCGACCGCACCGGCCTCGACGAGAGCGTGCCGGCGAAGTCGTGGAACTCGTCGCACCAGTCGCGCGGCTGCAGCGTCGACGCGCTCAAGTCGACGGGCGGCGACGCGCGCTTCTACTGCTTCGCGGCGAACTGACCCGGCGGCGACGATGCCGACCTACTCGACGCTTTCCGTCGAGGCCGACCCGGCGCGGCCGCGCGTCGCCCGGCTGCGCCTGAACCGACCGCACCGACTGAACGCGATCAACTCGGCGATGCCCGGCGAGATCCGCGCCGCGGTCGAGTGGGCGAACGCGAACGACGGCATCCACGTCATCGTCGTCGAGGGCGAGGGCCGGGCGTTCTGCGCCGGCTACGACCTGGTCGCGCTGGCGGAAGAATCGCCGCGCGACGGCGGCACGGCCGACCATCCGCTGCAGCAGGAGAAGGATCCGTGGGACTCGATGACCGACTACGCGGTCATGAAGCGCCACACCGAGGACTTCATGGCGCTGTGGCGTTCCGCCAAGCCGACGATTGCCAAGGTCCAGGGCTATGCCGTCGCCGGCGGCAGCGACATCGCGCTGTGCTGCGACCTGCTCGTGATGGCCGACGACGCGAAGATCGGCTACATGCCGACCCGTGTCTGGGGCTGCCCGACGACGGCGATGTGGACGTTCCGGCTCGGTCCGGCGCGCGCCAAGCAGCTGATGTTCACCGGCGACGTCATCTCCGGCAAGCGCGCGGCCGAATGGGGCTTGGCCAACCTCGCCGTTCCCGAAGCCGAACTCGACGCCGCCACCGATCGTCTTGCCGACCGCATTGCCGGCGTTCCGCGATCGCACCTGGCGATGCACAAGCTGGTCGTCAACCAGGTGATGCTGCAGGCTGGCGTCGAGCAGGCGCAGGTGCTGGCGACGGTGTTCGACGGCATCACGCGACACAACCCGGAAGGAATGTGGTTTCGCCGCCAGGCGCAGGCCGAGGGCTTCAAGTCGGCGACCGAATGGCGAGACAGCGGCAAGCCGATTCCCGAAGGCGACGAGGCGCGCGATCTGGTGCGCGAACTCGAGCAGAAGCTGGGACTGCGCTGAGCGGCGCGCGAACGCGCGAACGCGCTCAGGCCCCGGCTACCAGTCCTCCTTGACGGCCAGCGCGGCGTCGCGCGACACCGCGCGGCGTGCCGCCAGCGATGCCGTCAGCGTCGCCGCGACGACGACGGCTGCGGCCAGCGCCGCGATCCGCAGCCACGGCACGACGAGCGCCATCGTCCAGTGGAAGCTCTGCGGGTTGACGACGTCGACGAGGACCACGCTCACCGCGAGGCCCAGCACCACGCCGAGCGCGGCACCTGCCGCCGACCACGCCACGGCCTCGCCCGCGACGACCGTGAGCACCTGCCGCCGCGAGAAGCCGAGATGCGCGAGCAGGCCGAACTCCTTGCGCCGCGCCAGCACCTGCGCCGAGAAGCTCGCCGCGACGCCGAACAGGCCGATCGCGATCGCCACCGCCTGCAGCCAGTAGGTGACGGCGAAGCTGCGGTCGAAGATGCGCAGGCTCGCGGCACGGATCTCGCGCGGCGAGGCGAACTCGACGAGGCTGCCGTCGTACCCGGCGTCGGTCGCGAGGCGGCGAATGCTGCCCTGCACGACGGCGGTCGACGCCTGCGGCGCCAGCCAGATCGCGAGGTCGTTGACGCGTGCATCGCCGCTGATGCGGCGCCAGTCGGCAGCGTCGATCGCGATGGCGCCGAACTGGCGCGCGTAGTCGCGCCAGACGCCGCGGACGACGACCTCGGCCGTGGCGCCGTTCGGCAACGGGAGCGTCATCGATTCGCCGACCTTCGCGCCGTAAAGGTCGACCACGGCCTCGCTGACGAACACGCCGATGCGACCGGGCGATGCGGCGACGACGTCGCCGGTGATCGGCAGGTCGCGCGAAGGATCGCGGATCGGCTTGGCGACCAGCGTCACGGCCGGCCTCGACGCGTCGAAGGACAGCGACACGACACGCTGCGCGTCGACGCGCCGAACGCCGGGCAACGCGGCCGCCGCGACGGCGAGCGACGGCGGCAGCGCCGTCACGTCGCCACCGCCGGGGCCGACCGCAGCGCGCGCATAGAGGTCGGCGGGCAGGACGACGTCGAGCCACGCCACGACGGCGTCGCGAAAGCTCGTGACCATCACCGTCAGCGCGACGGCGAGCGCCAGGCTCGCCACCACGCCGGCGACCGCCACCGTCGCCGCCGAGCGTTCGTGGCGGGCGCGTTCGACGGCGAGCAGCGCGAGCGGCTGCGTCGGTTCGCGCCAGCCGGCCAGCAGCAGCGCCACGCTGCCCGGCACGCAGGCGATGCCGCCGACCAGCAGCAGCGCCACCGAGGCATAGGCGGCCAGCGGCAGGCCGGCGATCGGCGGCAGCAGCGCGAGACTGACGCCGGCGACGATGGCGACGACGCCTAGGACGACGGTGGCGCGGCCTGCCGGCGGCGAGCCGAGGCCCTTGAGCGCCTGCGCCGGTGCGAGGCCGGCCGCGGTGCGCGCCGGCCAGAAGCCGCCGGCGACGGCTGCCGCGACGCCGAGCGCGCCGTGCACCAGCAGTCCGGCGCCGCCGACGTGCAGCGCAGGTGACACGCCCGAGAAGTAGCCGCCGCCCAGGTCGCCGCCGAGCTGGCGCAGCGCCAGCGCGGCGAGCGCTGCGCCGAGCGCGAGGCCGAGCACGCTGCCGGCGACGCCGAGCAACGCCGATTCGGCGACCACGAGCGCGAGCCGGCCGCGCGCCGACAGGCCCAGCACGCCGAGCAGCGCGAGCTGCTGCTGCCGCCTGGCGACCGACAACGACTGGATCGAATAGACGAGGAAAGCGCCGGTGAACATCGCCACCAGCGCGAGCACCGTCAGGTTGACGCGGTAGGCTCGCGACACGTTCGATACGCGCTGCACCGCCTCGCCTGGCGCCGTCGCGCGAACGCCGGGCGGCAGCGCGAGGTCGCGGACGAAGGCGCTGCGGTCGGCACCGGTTGCGAGGCGCACGTCGATGCGCGAGACGACGCCGAGCCGGCCGAGCACGACCTGGGCACCCGCGATGTCCATTGCCGCCAGCGCCGGGCCGCCGGTGGCGACGCTGCCGGCGACGCGCAGCAATTCGCGGCCTCCCGCCGTCTGCAGCTCGACCTTCGATCCGGCGTCGCTGCCGAGCCGCCGCGCGGCTTCGGCATTGAGGAACACCGCACCCGGGTCGAGCACTGCGTACCGATCGTCGCCGCGCGACGGCCGCAACGCCAGGGCCGGGGCGAGCGCCGGTGCGACCAGCGCGTCGATGCCGACGATGCGCAGGGGCACGCGGCGTCCGTCGCCAGCGAAGGCATAGGTGTCGCCTTCGACGACCGGACTGGCGAACGTCACGCGGGGATCGGCGGCGACGCGGGCATAGAGCGCCTCGTCGAAGCCTGCGCTCGGCCCGCCGATCGTCAGGTCGGGCTCGCCGCCGACCGCGCGCACCGCAGCGGAGAACTCGTCGAGCGCGGACGCGTTGACGAGGTGGACCGAATACGCGAGCGCCACGCCGAGCATCACCGCGACCAGCGCCGCCGCGGTTCGCCATGCGTGGTGCCGCAGCTCGGGCCACGACAGGGCGACGAGCAGCGCGAATGGGGACGGCCTCGCGCGACGGCTCGCCGCATCCTCGCTCATGCGATCCCCGACGCGGTGAGAGACAGCACCCGGTCGGCGCGTGCCGCCGCCGCCTGCGAGTGCGTCGCGAGCACGCACGCCGCGCCGTGCTCGCGCACCTGCGCCACGAGCAGCGACATGACGCGATCGGCGGTGGCGGGGTCGAGGTTGCCGGTCGGCTCGTCGGCCAGGATGAGCTGCGGCCGATGGACCAGCGCGCGGGCGATCGCGACGCGTTGCAGCTGGCCGCCGGAGAGCGTCT
>JBBSUK010000178.1:0-5667 GCA_038234975.1 Burkholderiales bacterium | reverse complement strand
ATGGTTGGCGCGGCGCGCGAGTTGCACCTGTCGCACGACTACGGGGGCCTGCTCGCCCTCGACCCGACCGCGCAGGTCGGCGCCCCCCGGCGCGACGCCCTCCATCTCGACGACGCCGTCTTCACGCTCAAGCTCACGCCCAACCTCGGCCACGCGCTCGGCGTCTACGGCGTTGCCCGCGAACTCGCGGCGATCACCGGCGCGCCGCTGAAGACGCCGGACTGCTCGCCGGTCGCAGCGACGACGGACGCCGTGCTCCCGGTCCGCATCGACCCGGCCGCGAGCGACCTGTGCGGGCGCTTCTCGGGACGCGTCGTGCGCGGCGTCGACCCGAAGGCGGCGACGCCCGCCTGGATGGTCGAGCGGCTCGCCCGCTGTGGCCAGCGCTCGGTGGCGCCGCTGGTCGACATCTCGAACTACGTGATGTTCGAATACGGCCGGCCGACCCACATCTTCGACCTCGACACCATCGAGGGTGGCCTCGTCGTTCGCTGGGCGGTGCCGGGTGAGACGCTCGAGCTGCTCAACGGCAGCACCGTCACGCTCGAAGGCGACGTCGGCGTCATCGCCGACCACGCGCGCGTCGAGTCGCTCGCCGGGATCATGGGCGGCGAGCGCACCGCGGTCGTCGACACGACGAAGAACATCTACATAGAGGCCGCATTCTGGTGGCCGGAGGCGGTCGCGGGACGGGCGCGTCGCTATCGCTTCTCGACCGACGCGGCGCACCGCTTCGAGCGCGGCGTCGACCCGCAGACGACGGTCGAGCACATCGAGCGCGTCACCGCCCTGGTGGTCGAGATCTGCGGCACCGTCGACACCCGCATCGGCCCGATCGACGATCACGTGGACGGGCTCGCGAAGCCGGCGCCGGTCCGACTGCGTGTCGCCCGCGCCGCCAAGGTCATCGGCATCGACGTCTCGCAGGCCGACTGCGAGCGGGTGATGACACGGCTCGGATTCGAGTGGACGAGCGGGCAGGGCTGGATCGACGTCGTGCCCCCGTCGTACCGGTTCGATCTGCGGCTCGAGGAAGACCTGATCGAGGAAGTCATCCGCCTCGTCGGCTACGACACGCTGCCGCCGGGCCCGCCGCTCGGCCGATTCGCGGCGCAGGTGCCGAGCGAAACGGTGCGCCCGCTTGCGCGGTTGCGCCACGCGATGGCCGACCTCGGCTGGCAGGAGACGATCTCGTACAGCTTCGTCGACGAGCGGCATGAGCGCGACCTCGCCGGCAACGCCGACCCGGTGCGCGTCATCAACCCGATCGTGAGCACGCAGGGCGTGATGCGGTCGTCGCTGATCGGCAGCCTGATCGACGTGCTGCGCGTCAACCTCGCGCGGCGCCAGCCTCGCGTCAAGGTGTTCGAGCTCGGCAAGGTGTACCGCAAGGACGCGTCGGTCGCCGCTGCCGACACAGCAGTCGCAGGGCTCGCGCAGCCGCTCATGCTCGGCGGCCTCTGGTTCGGTGCGGCTCGGCCGCTGCAGTGGAGCGCCGCCGAGAAGCCCGTCGACTTCTACGACGTGAAGGGCGACCTCGAGCGACTGCTCGACGGTCTCGGCGCGCGC
Organism: Burkholderiales bacterium; assembly: GCA_038234975.1. Classification (GTDB taxonomy): domain Bacteria; phylum Pseudomonadota; class Gammaproteobacteria; order Burkholderiales; family Burkholderiaceae_C; genus Schlegelella_A. The sequence goes on along the minus strand of JBBSUK010000178.1, from coordinate 4,098 downwards.
TTCGAAGCTGTCTCGCATCCGGCGCTGCACCCGGGCAGGAGCGCCGCGATCTCCATCGCCGGGCGGTCGATCGGTGTCGTCGGCGAGCTGCATCCGCAGTGGCGCCAGCGCTACGAGCTGCCGGCCAGTCCGGTCGTCTTCGAGATCGAGGCCGAGGCCTGGCGCGTTCGCGAGCTGCCGGTGTACGCGGCGCTGCCGCGGCAGCAGGCGGTCACGCGCGACGTCGCGGTCGTCGTCGGGCCGAGCGTGCGTCACGACGGCCTGATCGCCGCGGCGATGTCCGCCGGCGACGGCGCGGTACGCGAGGCGACCGTCTTCGACATCTACGAGCCGGGAACGCCGGTCACGGGCATGGCGGCGGGCGAGCGCAGCGTCTCGATCCGCCTGGCGCTGCGTGACGACACCACCTCGCTGACCGACGAGCGGATCGAGCGCGTCGTCGCCGACGTGCTGGCAGCACTCGCGGCACGCACCGGCGCACGCCTGCGCGCTCAGTAGTCGAATAGCCTCCTCAGCGTCAGCGCAGCCACCATGGCCGACGACGAAGCCCCCGCCGCGCCGCGTTCGCTGCAGCCGACGCTCGTCACGCCGACGCTGACCAAGGCCGAGCTTGCCGACCTGCTGTTCCAGCACCTCGGCCTCAACAAGCGCGAATCGAAGGACATGGTCGAGGCCTTCTTCGACATCATCCACGCGACCCTGCTGACCGGTGACGACGTCAAGCTGTCGGGCTTCGGCAACTTCAACATCCGCCGCAAGGCGCCGCGGCCGGGTCGCAACCCGCGCACCGGCGAGGCGATTCCGATCAAGGCCCGTCACGTGGTCACGTTCCACGCGAGCCACAAACTGAAAGCAGTCGTGCAGGGCGACACGGCGCCCGACCAGGACTTCGAGTAGAGTCGAGTTTTAGCCCCAAATCTCCTTGATTTCAATGGAGAAAAGTCTTCCGGCCATCCCCGCCAAGCGCTACTTCACGATCGGCGAGGTGAGCGAGCTGTGCGGCGTCAAGCCGTACGTGCTGCGCTATTGGGAGCAGGAGTTCCACCAGCTCAAGCCGATGAAGCGTCGTGGCAACCGGCGCTACTACCAGCACCACGAGGTGCTGCTGATCCGGCGGATCCGCGAGTTGCTCTACGAGCAGGGGTTCACGATCAGCGGGGCGCGCAACCGGCTCGTCGACGCGTCGGCTCGGCATCGCGACGCTTCGGGCGACGAGCCGGCAAGTGCATTCATCGCCGCGGTCCGGACCCAGGACGCGCATCCGGGCGATGCCGACGCCGAGACCGAGGCGTTCGATACGGTGACATGGTCGACGGCTCAGGTCCGCGCCGAGTTGCTGTCGATCCGGGGCCTGCTCGCCGTCTAGGCTGCGTCGAACGCAGGCGTCGCCGCAGGCACGCGCCACCTATAATCGTGCCCTTCGGGGCGTAGCGCAGCCTGGTAGCGCACTTGCATGGGGTGCAAGGGGTCGCGAGTTCGAATCCCGCCGTCCCGACCAATAAAGACGAGGCTCGGCAGGTTAGTGCCCGCTGAGCCTTTTGTCTTTTGCGACGCCCGCTCCTAACGCGGTCCTAGAAATCCGACCTCTGTCCGCACACGGGTGCGGCAGTTTCCCAAGCACTTCGACCACAGCCTGCCCGGCGTCAACTATCTTGAGCTCGCGTGTTGCCTCACGAAGGAATGTTACCGGCGGGATGTTGTCGTGGGCCTTTAACTTTTGATCTCATCGTCGATGGCTGTGGGCATGTGGTCGAAGGGTGCGGCGGTGGGCAACGCATCGCGTTGTCCACGGCTGCGCCCGGTGCGCCGCAGGCGCATCGTCCATATGTCCATAGCCTTGCCTGGCGCGAAGCGCCAGGCATTCGCCGCCCAATTGTTTTTCAGACACTGACGACCCGGGCTTCGATGAACGCGGTCGATGTCCTCCTCAGCTGCCCCAGGATCAAATCCTTGGCCTTATCCGCACGCCATGCCTTGATTCGGCGTTGCAGCGTTCGCAGTTGCGCCTTGCCGGCATAGGCGTCCGGGACGATCTTGGCAAGACGTCCCAGGAGTTCCTTGGCGGTCGCCGTGGGTTCGGCGATGAGCCACCCTTCGACGACAGGCCATGCATCTGCAAACGGATCCGTTCGGGTTCTCCACCAACGCAACTGATCCTTGTCCTTGCGGTGGGTCGGCCGGACCTCACCGCTCTTCCACGCAGTGGCAAGGCTGTCGAGGAACGTCGAGATCTCGGTATCCGCCGTTGATGGCAGTGACGGCTCCCGCGGTCCGCGCGCCGATAGGTCGCTCAGCGCTTGCTGAGACGCCCGAATGTCCCGCAACAGGCGCACGGGGTCGAGGCTTGCGAACTGCTCTCGGAGCTGTCGCTTGACGGCCTCGCTGACGCGTGCTGAGTCGAGGAGTCGATTGCACGGCGTTGCCGGTGGGTGATAAGTCTTACTGACGCGCGCTCCGTCGCGCGTCTTTAGCTTCAGCTTGAACGACGGCTGGAAGAAGTTGACGTAGAGCCGCGAGGCCGCGTAGAGCTGTGCCAAGGCTCGCGTCGCCGTCAAGCCACTCAGCCGACCGTAGCCCACCAGGCGACGGACGATCGCGCCGTTCTTCTGTTCGACCCAGGCCTGATCGTTCTTCTTGTAGGCGCGTGAACGCGTCTGCTCGAGTTGGTGGTCCCGACAGTAGTCGAAGACGGTCTGGTTCATGAATGCGCTGTCGTTGTCGGTGTCGAATCCGAGCATCGGGAACGGCAGATCGGCCGCAGCGATGCGCAATGCCTCGACGACAAGCGTCTGGTCGCGCACCGGCATGGAAATGCACTCGGTCCAGCCGCTGGCGATGTCGGTGAGCACGAGGCTATGGACGAAGTCGCCGTCGGTCTTTGCACCCCCGCAATGCTCGACCATGTCGACCTCGAGGAAGCCGGGCGGTGGGTCGCGCCAATCGCTGAAGGTGCGTATCGGAATGCTGCGACGGATCGCAGCGCCGACGCCAGGTCGGCGTTTGCGTCGGCCGTCAACACGAGAGCGCGCTTCGCCAAGGGCGCGGTCGATCGTGGCTGCACTGATCTGCAAGAGCTTGGCTCTGACCACAGGGTCTAGATCAAGGTGGCCATGTCGCTCCATCGCGTCGATCAGAGCCGGGATCAGCACCTTCAACCGCTTGCCGCAGACCCGGTCACCGGCCTCCCAAAGCATGATGAGCGCTTGGCGCACCGCCTCGTCGTATAGAAGGTTGCGAGCCCTTCTCTTCGGTGCCAAGACCGGGTCACAACCAAGCACGCGAATGGCGTGCTTCCGGTGATACCCGGTCAATGCCGCGAACTCGTCCAGGATCGCGGTCTTCTCGCTCGACGCGCCCTCGTGATACCGCACTCGCAGCGCCTCGATCAACTCTCGCCTCGTCGCCATGCTGACTCGCCTCGTCACGTTGTGTCGCTCCCGCCGGACCATCCGACGGGTAGCAACTTACGTGAGGCAACGGTTCCGCACCGGGTAACAAATCCGATGAGTCAATGCGACCGGTCAAGATAATTGTCGTCGGCCACACAGCCCTTGCACCGAAGAATGGGAATGCTGGCTACCGCGTCGGACTGCAGAGCTGGCCCCGTTGATCTGAACAGTTTCCGACGATTTCAAGTGGACCCTGCGGGGTCAGGCTGCGTCGGCCGAAGGCTGAGGCAGCGATGCGAAGTACATCACGTCCGGGGTTCGAGCGTGATGGCTTGAGTGAGGCCGGCGCGTGTTGTAGAAGTTGAAGTAGCGGCCGATGCCCTCGCCGGCAGCGCTCACGGCCTCGTAGGCATGCAGGTAGACCTCCTCGTACTTGATCGATCGCCACAGTCGTTCGACGAACACGTTGTCGCGCCGGCACTCCTTGCCGTCCATCGAGATGCGGATGCCGCGCCCGTGCAGCAGCCCCGTGAACGCGCTGCTGGTGAAGGGCTGCCCTCGAGATCGACAGGCGCCACGCCAGCACGCGCCGGCTGTGCGAGTCGATGACGGCCGCCAGGTAGACGAAGCCTCGCGCCATCGGGATGTAGATACCGTCTTGAATGTCAAGATTTCCGTGCTTCGCGGGCGTCTGGCGAGCGATAGTCTT
>JBBSUK010000177.1:0-5814 GCA_038234975.1 Burkholderiales bacterium | reverse complement strand
GGCGAGCCGCGCATCGCGGCGCGCGCTCAGGCATGGCGCCGCCGCTCTGTCACGGCCTCGGCGAGCGTGCCCAGCACCGCGACCGAATCCTCCCAGCCGATGCACGCGTCGGTGATGCTCTGCCCGTACGCCAGCGACGAGGGATCGTCCTTGCCGGCGACGAACGGCTGCGCGCCGGCGACGAGGTGGCTCTCGACCATCACGCCGAAGATGCAGCGGCTGCCGGCGCGCAGCTGCGCACCGACGTCGCGCGCGACGTCGAGCTGCCGCGCCGCGATCTTCGAGCTGTTGGCGTGGCTGCAGTCGACCATCAACGTGCACGGCAGCTTCGCCGCCTCGATCTCGCGGCACGCCTGGGCGATCGACTCTGCGTCGTAGTTCGGCTTCTTGCCGCCGCGCAGGATGACGTGGCAGTCGCCGTTGCCGCGCGTCTCGACGATCGCGACCTGGCCGTTCTTGTGCACCGACAGGAAGTGATGTGGCCGCTGCGCGGCGAGGATCGCGTCGATCGCGATCCTGACGGTCCCGTCGGTTCCGTTCTTGAAGCCGATCGGCGCCGACAGGCCCGACGCGAGTTCGCGGTGCACCTGGCTCTCGGTGGTCCGCGCGCCGATCGCACCCCAGGCGATCACGTCGCCGAGGTACTGCGGCGAGATCACGTCGAGGAACTCGCTGCCCGCCGGCATGCCGAGGCGGTTGATGTCGATCAGGAGCTGCCTGCCGATGCGCAGTCCCTCGTCGATGCGAAAACTCTGGTCCAGGTACGGGTCGTTGATCAGCCCCTTCCAGCCAACGGTCGTGCGCGGCTTCTCGAAGTAGACGCGCATCACGATCTCGAGCGTGTCGGCGTGTCGGTCGCGTTCGACCCTGAGCTTGTTCGCGTAGTCGAGCGCGGCCTGCGGGTCGTGGATCGAGCACGGGCCCATCACGACGAGCAGACGATCGTCGTCGCGCCGCATGATGCGGCGGATCGCGTCGCGGGTGACGCCGATCTGCGATTCGACGGCGGTGCCGGCGATCGGGAAGAAGCGGATCAGATGCTCCGGCGGCGGCAGCGGTGTCACGGCCTCGATCCGCTGGTCGTCGGTGCGGCTGGTGCGTTCGCCGTGCGCATACGCAGGCTCCGCGGTCTGTCCGGAGGTGGCGTGCTGGGTCATGGTCGTGTCGGCAAGGTTGGTGTTCGGGCGAAGGGCGAAAAAAAACCGCCGGGCGGGTGCCCGGCGGTTCGGATCAGGTGTCGCGTTCGGTTCGTCTACGCGTTCGCCTCTCCAGCCGCCGGGCGGGGGAGATACGCAAAGTAAAAGAACGAAGCGCGAGAAGGCATGGCGCGAATGTAAACGGCGATCGTGCGATCCGTCAACGTCAGGCTGTCCCGCCCACGGTCAGCCGGTCGATGCGCAATGTCGGCTGGCCGACGCCGACCGGCACGCTCTGCCCTTCCTTGCCGCACACGCCGACGCCGGTGTCCAGCGCCATGTCGTTGCCGATCGCGCTGACGCGGGTCAGCGCATCGGGGCCGTTGCCGATCAGCGTCGCGCCCTTGACGGGGTACTGGACCTTCCCGTTCTCGACCCAGAACGCCTCGCTCGCCGAGAACACGAACTTGCCGCTCGTGATGTCGACCTGGCCGCCACCGAAGTTGGTGGCGTAGAGGCCGCGCTTGAGCCCGGCGACGATCTCCTCGGGTGCCCGGTCGCCGCCGAGCATGTAGGTGTTGGTCATGCGCGGCATCGGCACCGCGGCGTAGCTCTCGCGGCGGCCGTTGCCGGTCGGCGAGACCTTCATCAGGCGCGCGTTCATCGCGTCCTGGAGGTAGCCCTTGAGGATGCCGTCCTCGATGAGCACGTTCTTCTGCGTCGCGCAGCCTTCGTCGTCGACGTTGAGCGAGCCGCGCCGGTTGGGCAGCGTACCGTCGTCGAGCACCGTCACGCCCTTGGCGGCGACGCGCTGGCCGATCCGGTCGGTGAAGGCGCTCGCGCCCTTGCGGTTGAAGTCGCCCTCGAGGCCGTGGCCGATCGCCTCGTGGAGCAACACGCCGGGCCAGCCCGGACCGAGCACGACGCTCATCTCGCCGGCCTTGGCGGCGCGCGATTCGAGGTTCGTGAGCGCGGCGTTGACCGCGTGCGACACGTAGGATTCGATGGTCGCGTCGTCGAAGTGGGCGAAGCCGAAGCGGCCGCCGCCGCCGCCGTTTCCGGTCTCGCGCCGCACCTTGCCGTCGACCGTCTGCTCGGCGATCACCGTGACCGACATCCGCACCAGCGGCCGCACGTCGGCGGCGATGGTGCCGTCGGCGCGCGCGACGAGGACGACGTCGTATTCGCCGGCGATCCCCGCCATCACCTGCGACACGCGCGGATCCTTCGCCCGCGCCAGCTTCTCGACCTTCTCGAGCAGCGCCACCTTGTCGGCGCTCGACAGTGTCGTGATCGGGTCCATCGGCGCGTAGAGCGCGCGCGTCGGCGCGACCTTGCCCGCCTTGGCCACCTTCACGCGCCGGCTCTGCCCGGCGGCGGCGATCGTGCGCACCGTTCGCGCCGCGTCGAGCAGCGCCGCCCGCGAGATGTCGTCGGAATAGGCGAACGCGGTCTTCTCGCCGGCGACCGCGCGCACGCCGACGCCCTGGTCGATGCCGAAGCTGCCGCTCTTGACGATGCCCTCCTCGAGGCTCCAGCCCTCGCTGCGGGTGTACTGGAAATAGAGGTCGGCGTCGTCGATGCGGTGCGAGCCGATCTCGCCGAGCGCCTCGCGCAGCGTCGTCTCGTCGAGGCCGAATGGCTCGAGCAGCACGCTGCGGGCGATGGCGAGGCGTTCGATCGTCGGTTCGCGGGAGATCATGGGGCGGGTGTTCCGGCGCTTGAGGTGGGGATCATTCTGGCGGCATTTCGACCGGGTCGCGTCGTTGCAGGGCTTCGGCGGCGGCGGCGTCGTCGCCGGACGGTCGGCGCCGAAGCGCTTCCTGGTACAGCGCGTTGCGCGGTGCACCGCTGATCGCCGCGGCGAGCGACACCGCCTGCTTCAGGGGCAACTCGGCCAGCAGCAGTTCCAGCGTTCGGGAAGCCTCGGTGCGCAGGCCATCGGCGTCGCCTGCAGCCTGCGCGTGCACGACGACGACGAACTCGCCCCGCGATCGATTGGAGTCGGCTTCGAGCCACGCCGTCGCATCGCCGGCGCGCAGCGTCGTGATCGATTCGAACTGCTTGGTCAGCTCGCGCGCGACGGTCAGCGTGCGCGTCGGGTCGGCGGCGGCGACGGCGGCGAGCAGCGTGGCGACGCGATGCGGCGCCTCGAACAACACCTGCGCATCGGCCGAAGCGAGCGCGGCCTCCACCGCGCGCTGCCGCTGGGCGCCTCGCGACGGCAGGAAGCCGCGGAAGCGAAAGCCCTCGGCGAGGACATCGCCGGCGACCGAGAACGCCGCGGTCGCGCTGCTGACGCCGGGGATCGGCACGACGCGATGGCCCGCGTCGCGTACCGTCGCGACGAGCCGGGCGCCCGGGTCGCTCACGCCGGGCGTGCCGGCGTCGCTCGCGTAGGCGACGCGTTCACCGTCGAGCAGCCGCCCGACGACCGCGGCCGCGCCTTCGCGCTCGTTGTGCGCGGGCACCGCGACGAGAGGCTTGCCGGAGATGCCCAGGTGGCCGAGCAGCGCCGCGGTGTGGCGCGTGTCCTCGCAGGCGATGGCGTCGACGAGGCCGAGCACGTGCAGGGCACGAAGCGTCACGTCGGCAAGGTTGCCGATCGGCGTGGCGACGACGTAGAGCGCCGGCGCGGGATACTGCTGGTCGCCCGCCGCGGCAGCCGCGGCCGAAAGCAGCACCGACCGATCCGCCCGTTCACCGAAAGCGCCTGCCATGCCGACGATTGTCCGCCGCGCGTCCGGCGCGGTCGGTGCCGACGCGGAGGACCGCGCCCTCGCACACTTGGAGCGACACGGGCTGGCGCTGGTTCGGCGCAACCATCGCATCGCGCGCGGTCCGTCGCGCCGGGCGGGCGAGGTGGACCTCGTGATGCGCGACCGCGACGGCACGCTGGTCTTCGTCGAGGTACGGGCGCGCAGCAGCGACCGCTTCGGCGGCGCCGCCGCGAGCATCGACGCGAGAAAGCGCGCCCGCATCGTGTTCGCCGCGCAGTCGTTTCTCCGCGGGATGGCGGTCGTGCCACCTTGCCGGTTCGATGTCGTCGCGGTCGACGGCGACCGCATCGAGTGGCTGAAGGCCGCGTTCGATGCCTCGTGAGTTCTCGACCGGACGATGAACGGAATCGAAAAGACGGTGTCATATGATCAATCGACCATGCTCATCCAACGCATCCAGCAGCAGTTCTTCGACAGCGCCGACCTGAAATACGCCGCTGCGGAGACGCTGGCCAAGCCCATCGCCGACGCCGTCAGTGCGCTCGTGGGCTGCATCACGGCCGGCGGCAAGGTGCTGGCATGCGGCAACGGCGGGTCGGCCGCCGATGCGCAGCACTTCGCGGCCGAGTTCGTCGGCCGATTCGAGCGCGAGCGGCCCGGCCTGGCGGCGATCGCGCTGACGGTCGACACCTCCATCCTCACCGCGATCGGCAACGACTACGGCTTCGACGCCGTGTTCGCAAAGCAGGTGCAGGCGCTCGGCGCCCCGGGCGACGTGCTGCTGTGCTTTTCGACCAGCGGCAATTCCGTCAACATCATCGCCGCACTCGACGCCGCCAAGGCGCGCGAGATGACCGTCATCGCCCTCACCGGCAACGGCGGCGGCAAGATCGCCGGCAAGCTCGCCGAGACCGACGTCCACATCTGCGTGCCGCACGCGCGAACGGCGCGCATCCAGGAGGTGCACCTGCTCGCCCTGCACTGCCTGTGCGATGCCGTCGACCTGCAGCTTCTGGGCGAACAGGAACACACATGACATCGTCGCTGCGCAAGTCCATCGGACGCGGTCGCTTCGCCCTGCTGCTCGGCATCGCCGTCGCCGCCGGCGGCATGTCCGGCTGCGCGCCGCTGATCGTCGGCGGCGTGGTCGTCGGCGGGGCGTTGATCGCCACCGACCGTCGCACCTCGGGCACCCAGGTCGAGGACTCGGTCATCGAGGTGAAGTCGAACGGTCGCATGGACGAGACCTTCGGCGACCGCGCTCGCATCAGCACCACGAGCTACAACCGGATGGTGCTGCTGACCGGCGAAGTGCCGACGGAGGCCGACAAGACCACCGCCGAGCAGGTTGTCGCGCGCATCGACAACGTGCAGTCGGTCGTCAACGAGATCAAGGTCGGCCCGCTCAACACCTTCGGCGAGAAGTCGCGCGACGCCTACATCACGGCCAAGGTGAAGGCGACGCTGGTCGACTCGAAGGACCCGTTCGCCAACACGATCAAGGTCGTCACCCACCGCGCCACGGTCTATCTGATGGGGCGTGTCACCGAGTCCGAAGCGAACCGCGCCGCCGAGGCCACGAGGCGCGTCGGCGGTGTCGCCAAGGTCGTGAAGGTGTTCGAGGTGTCGAGCGTCGCCGAGCTCAACGACACGGCGCGCAAGACGCTGGTCAAGCCGGAACCTGCCAAGCGCGACTCGGCGGCCGGCCCGGCTCCGGTCGCCGAATCGAGGCCGGTCAGGCCGTAGATCGCTTGCGAGCGCTCACTGCGAGATCGGTCAGCGCAGACGCTTGATCAGGCTCGACGTGTCGAGGCGGTTGCCGCCCGCGGCCTGTACGTCGGCGTAGAACTGGTCGACGATCGCCGCCACCGGCAGCTGCGCGCCGTTGCGCCGCGCCTCGTCGAGGGCGATTCCGAGGTCCTTGCGCATCCAGTCGACCGCAAAGCCGAAGTCGAACT
>JBBSUK010000176.1:0-5852 GCA_038234975.1 Burkholderiales bacterium | reverse complement strand
CGGAGTGACGGCCGAGCGTCTCGCCGGTCCGTTCCGCACGCGCGCGCTTGTTCGGCCAGACCGGGCCGACGCGGCGGAGGGCGACATCCGACAGGTCCATCGGCGATTCGCCGCCCTCGATCCACTCGGCCATCAGACGGCCGGCGCCTCCCGAGTTGGCAATGCCGGCGGAGTTGAAGCCGGCCGCGACGAAGTAGCCGTCGACATGCGGCGCCTCGCCGAGGACGAAGTTGCCGTCGGGCGTGAAGCTCTCGGGGCCGTTGAGCAGCATCTTCACCTGTGCCGTTTCCAGGCACGGCGTGCGCTGGAGCGCCGCGGTCATCAGCGGCTCGAACTGGTCCCAGTCCTCGCCGAGCAGTTCGAAGCGGAACGTCGACGGGATCGGGTCGACCGTCCACGGCTTGGCCTTCGGCTCGAAGCCGCCCATCAGCAGGCCGCCGACTTCTTCCTTGTAGTAGATGTAGCCGTCGGGGTCGCGCAGCACCGGCAGCATCGGATGCACGCCGGCGATGCGCTCGGTGACGATGTAGAAATGCTCGGCCGACCAGAGCGGCACCGTCACGCCCGACAGCGCGCCGAGCTGGCGCGCCCACTGGCCGGCGCAGTTGACGAGCGTCTCGCAGGTGATGTCGCGCTCGTCGCCTTCGGTCGCGGTTCCGACCCGCACGCGAACGCCGGTGACGCGCCGCCGGTCGTTCGAGCCGCGCGCGGCCGGCGCGTCGTTCACGGCGACGACCTCCGCCCCTTCGACGATGCGAACGCCGCGGTTTCTCGCCCCTTTGGCCAGCGACATGGTCAGGTCGGCCGGGTTCACCTTGCCGTCGCCGGGAATCCAGATCGCGCCTTCGAGGTCGTCGGTGCGCAGGACGGGGAACAGCTCGCCGGCACGCTGCGCACTGATCTCCTCGCATTCGACGCCGAAGCCGCGAGCCAGCGAAAGTTGCTTGCGCAGCACCTTCATCCGGTCGGCGGTCTGCGCCACGTTGACGCTGCCGCATGGCTTCCACCCGGTCGCCAGGCCGGTCTCGGCCTCGAGCGTCGCATAGAGCTCGATGCCGTAGCGGCTCATCGCCGTCATCGTCCGGTTCGGTCGCATCTGGCCGACGAGGCCGGCGGCGTGCCACGTCGTGCCGCAGGTGAGCTGGCCCTGCTCGAGGAGCAGCACGTCGGTGATGCCGAGCCTGGCGAGGTGGTAGGCCGTCGAGCAGCCGGCGATGCCGCCGCCGACGATGACGACGCGGGCGTGGGTGGGGATCTGCATGGGAGGGTTCGTCGATTCAGCCGAGCCTGAGCGCCACCACGCCGGCGACGATCGCGCCGGTGCCGATCGCGCGCTCGATGCGGAAGCGCTCGCCGAGCAGCAGCACGCCGATCAGCGCGGCGAACAGCACCGAGGTCTCGCGCAACGCGGCGACGGTGGCGACGGGGGCGCGCGTCATCGCCACCAGGGCGATCCCGTACGAGCCGAGCGACGCGAGCGCGCCGAGTGCGGCGACGGGTGCGCGCCGCTTGACGTAGGCGAGCGTCGGCACCATCGCATGCCGGCGGCGGTGCAGCACCAGCAGCAGATACGGAATGCCGTCGACCGTGAACAGCAGGCCCAGGTAGGCGAGCGCATTGCCCGACGCGCGCACGCCCAGCCCGTCGACGATCGTGTAGGCGCCGATGATCGTCGCGTTGGCGAGCGCGAAACCGAGCGCCCGGCGCTGGGCGGCTCGGCTTGCCGCCGTCTTCGCGGCGCCGGGTCGGGCCAGGCCGATCAGCAGCACGCCGGCGCTGATACCGAGGACCCCGAACCAGGCTCCGGGCGAAAGCATCTCGCCGATCAGCGGGCCGCTGGCCAGCGCCACGAGCAGCGGTGCCGAGCCGCGCATGATCGGATAGGCGAAGCCGAGGTCACCGTGCTCGTAGGCACCGACGAGGGTGACGTAGTAGCCGAAGTGGATCACCACCGACGCCGCCACCCACGGCCACACCGACCAGGGCGGCAGGCCGACGACGAGCACGAACACGAGGCCGATGCCGCAGCCGATGCCGTGCAGCAGCGCCATGTCGAGCGCCTTGTCGCCGCCGGACTTGACGAGCGCGTTCCACGACGCGTGCAGCAGTGCGCCGAACAGGACGGCGAGGACGAGCCCGGTGCTCAACTCTATGTGGCGGATGCGGCTGGCAGCGCGACGCGCCGTGCGCGACCGAGAAAGTGGTCGAGCGAAGGCGTCGCCGCTCCTTCGGCCTTCGCCAGGTCGTCCCAGCGGCGCACGCGAACCGCGTCGGCTGCGCCGGGAAGGGCGGCGAAACGCGTGGCGCCGTCGGTGTCGAACACGCCGCCCTGGAGAACGAGGCTGCGCTTCGAATCCGCCGAGAGCGCGTCGAAGTAGGCGGGCTCGTCGTGGCAGAGCCAGCGCTTGGCATCGACGTGCAGGCGGATCGGCTCGAGCACGTCGCTGCCGAAGAGGCCGCGCAGGAACGGCAGTGCGTGGTACTGGTGCGTGTCGTCGATGCCGCGCAGCGTCGGCGTTTCACCGAGATCCTGCAGCAGATGGCCGAGGTCGTGGAGGAGGGCGGCGGTGACGAGCGCGTCGCTGGCGCCGGCGTCTTCGGCAAGCGTGGCGGTTTGCAACGCGTGCTCGAGCTGCGTCACGGGTTCGCCGCTGTACTGCTCGCCGCCGTGACGGTCGAAGAGCGTGCGGATGTCAGCGACGCTCAGCACGAGGCGGGGTGGTCTTTCACGGCGTCGATTCGTCGGCCGAGCCGAGCGCGGCGAACTGAGACTGGCGCAGTCTCGTGGCGGTCAGCGCGCCGGCCGATTCGAGGATCGGATAGGCGACACCGCAGATGAGCGAGTTGATGCGCTTGAGCTCGGCGATGAGGTCGAGGTGCAGCGAGCTCGTCTCGATGCTCTGCGCCGTGTTGTCGCGCAGGCGGCCGATGTGGTTGGCGGCGTACTCGTGCTCGAGCTCGCGGAATCGCGCCTTCTCCTCGAGCAGGCGCTTCGCATCACGCACGTGCCCGTCGAGGAACACGCTCATCGCCAGCCGAAGATTGGCGATGAGGCGCTCGTGCAGGTGGATGACTTCAGCCATGCCGGCCTCGGAAAAGCTGCGCGACTTCTTGACCAGCTTGGTCTCGATGTCCTCGAGCACCCGTTCGATGATGTCGCCGATCTGCTCCATGTTGATCGTGAACGACACGATGTCGGTCCAGCGGCGGCTCTCGTGCGCAGAGAGCGCTTCGCCCGAGATCTGCGTCAGGTAGAACTTGATCGCGGAGTAGAGCTCGTCGACCGTGTCGTCGAGCTTGCGCAGTTCGGCGGAGAGGCGCGCGTCGTCGTTCTTGAGCACCGGCAGGATGCCGCGCAGCATCGTCTCGACGACGTCGGCCTGGTGCAGCGCCTCGCGCGCTGCGCACGAGATCGCGAGCGAGGGCATGTTCAGCGCCAGCGGGTCGAGATGGCGAGGGCGCAGCAGGTCGGTGCCGGCCGCCGGCTCCGGCAGCCAGCGGTCGACCGTACGGCCGATCAGGCCGGTGAAGCCGATGAACACCACCGCCATGACGATGTTGAACGCCAGGTGAAAGAACACCACCTGCTGGTGCACCGTCTGCACCGCCTGTTGCAGGAGGACATGCGCCTGCGGCAGGAAGGCGATGAACAGCGCGGCGATGCCCAGCTTGAACAGCAGGTTGCCGAGCGGCAGCCGGCGAACCTGCGCCGAGGAGCCGGCCGTCGCGATGATCGCCAGAATGCCGCCGCCGATGTTGGCGCCGATGACGAAGCCGAGCGCGGCCGCCTCGGGAAGCATCGCCTGCGAGGCCAGCGCGGCGACGAGGAGCACGATCGCCAGGCTCGAGTAGGCGAAGATCGTGAGCGCGGCGCCGACCACGACGTCGAGCAACACCTCGTCGGGCATCGCCACGAGCAGGCTGCGAACCGCTGGTGATTCGGTCAGCGGGTGCGTCGCGGCGACGATGAGCTGCAGGGCCAGCGTGATGACGCCCAGCCCGATCATCACGCGGCCGACGGCACCCGCGCCGCTGTTCTGCTTGGAGATGAAGACCGCGACGCCGACGAAAATCAGGAGTGGCGAGAGCCACGACAGGTCGAACGAGAACACCACCGCGAGCAGGCTGGTGCCGACGTCGGCGCCGAGCATCACCGCGAGCGCAGCGCCGGTGCCGACGAGGTCCTTGCCGACGAAGGAAGCGACGATCAGGCAGGTCGCCGTGCTCGACTGCACGAGGCTGGTGACGCCCAGGCCGGCGAGCATGGCGCGAAAGCGGTTGCCGAAGCTGGCCGCGAGCACCTGGCGCAGGTTCTGCCCGAACACGCGCAGCATGCCCGTGCGCACGATGTGCGTGCCCCAGACGAGCAGGGCGATGGCGGCGAGCAGGTTGAGAAGATGAATCAAGTCGAGATCAGCTCCACGGCAGCGAGTACGTCTTGACGTTGGTGAAGCTCTTCATCGCTTCCTGCACGCCTTCCTTGTAGCCCAGGCCCGAATCCTTGATGCCGCCGAACGGCGTGAGCTCGAGCCGGTAGCCGGGCACCTCGCGGACGTTGACGCTGCCGACGTCGAGCTCGGCGACGAAGCGGGAGATGTCGTCGAGCCGGTTCGTGCACACCGCCGACGACAGGCCGTAGGCGGTGCCGTTGGAGATGCGGATCGCCTCGTCGATGTCGGTGAACGTGACGATGGGCGACACCGGGCCGAAAGTCTCCTCGCGAATGACCGTCATCTCCGGCCGGACGCGGTCGAGCACCGTCGGCGAGTACAGCGCACCCTCGCGCTTGTTGCCGACGAGCAGCCTCGCGCCCTGCGCGATCGCCTCGTCGACGCGCCGCTCGAACAGGCGTGCGGCCTGCTCGTCGATGACGGTGCCCATGTCGACCTTCGGGTCGCCCGGGTCGCCGAACGACCAGGCTCGGGTCTTCTCGACCACCGCCTCGGTGAACGCCGCGGCGACCTTCTCGTGCACCAGCAGCCGCTTGACCGCGGTGCAGCGCTGGCCCGAGTTCTTGTACGAGCCGGAGACGGCCAGGGTCGACGCCTCGTCGAGATCGGCGTCGTCCATGACGATGATCGGATCGTTGCCGCCGAGCTCGAGGACGATGCGGCGGTAGCCGGCTTTGGCGGCGATGTGCTTGCCGATCGCCACGCCGCCGGTGAAGGTGACGAGGTCGACGTGCTCGTTGCCGATGAGCTCGTCGGCGATCTCCTTCGGGTCGCCCGTGATCACCGACAGCATTTCGGGCGGCAGGCCGGCCTCGTAGAGCAGGTCGGCGAAGAAGATCGCCGAGAACGGAACCTTCTCCGAAGGCTTGAGCACCATCCGGTTGTTGGTCGCGATCGACGGCACGATCTTGTGCGCGACCTGGTTCATCGGGTGGTTGAACGGCGTGATCGCGCTGATGACGCCGAGCAACGGCGAGCGCTGCGTGTAGACACGGCGCCTCTTGCCGTGCGGCGTGAGGTCGCACGAGAAGATCTGCCCGTCGTCCTTCAGGCACTCGTTGGCGCCGAACAGCAGCACGTCGGCGACGCGGCCGGTTTCGTAGGTCGCGTCTTTCAGGCACAGGCCCGACTCGGCGCTGATGAGCCCGGCGATCTCCTTGTCACGCTGGCGCACCAGCGCAGCGGCCTTGTTCAGCACGCTGGCGCGTTCGAAGCGGGTCAGCTTCGCGCGATAGCCCCTGGCAATCGCGAACGCCTGCCTCACCTCCTCGACGGGTGCCTTCGGTACGCTGCCGATGCGCTCGCCGGTCCACGGGTTTCGAACCTCGATGGCGCGGTCGCCGCTGCGCTCGCCGCCGACCTTCTCGCCGGCGATGCGCATCGTCTCGTGGCGGAACATCG
>JBBSUK010000175.1:0-5921 GCA_038234975.1 Burkholderiales bacterium | reverse complement strand
CTGTCGCCCGACACGGCGACGATGCACGCTCGCGTGCACCTCGCGGTCGACGCGGGGCAGTTCCTCAAGGCGAGCGCCGGCGCCGGCCGACTGCTCGGCGTCCTCAGCCTGCAGTCGCTGCCCAGGCGGCTGCTGCTCGACTTCCGCGACCTGTTCCAGGAGGGCTTCGCCTTCGACAACGTCACCGGCGATGTCGCCGTCGCCGACGGCGTCGCCTCGACCAACAACCTGCGCATGCGAGGCGCGGCGGCGGCGGTGCTCATGGAAGGCAGCGCCGACCTCGAGCGCGAGACGCAGGACCTGCGCGTCGTCGTCGTTCCCGAGATCAACGCCGGCACGGCGTCGCTCGCCTTCGCCATCATCAACCCCGCGGTCGGCCTCGGCACCTTTCTCGCGCAGTACCTGTTGAGCAAGCCGATCGCCGAGGCGAGCACGCGCGAGTTTCGCGTCACCGGCCCGTGGGACGATCCGAAGGTCGAACGCGTCGAGCGCGGCGTGGCGGCGCTGTCGGACGCAGCGTCGGCACCCGTGCCGCGTTGAGGCCGTCGCCGGACAGACGACAGAACCAGGAGCCGCCGATGAAGATCGCCGCCGTGCAGACCGTCTCGACGATCAGCGTCGAGCGCAACCTCGAGGCCGCGCGGCAGCTCGTCGGCGAGGCCGTGGCAGCGGGTGCCGAGCTCGTGCTGTTGCCCGAGTACTTCTGCCTGATGGGCCGCCGCGACACCGACAAGCTCGACGCCGCCGAGCCCTGGGGCGACGGCCCCGTCCAGCGCATGCTGGCCGAGACGGCGCGCCGGCACGGTGTCTGGCTCGTCGGCGGGACGCTGCCGCTCACGAGCCCCGACCCGGCACGCGTCGCCAACGCGAACCTCGTCTTCGGCCCCGACGGCGCGTGCGTCGCGCGCTACGACAAGATCCATCTCTTCCGCTACGAGAACGACAGCGGCGACCGCTACGACGAGTCGCGCACGCTGGTGCCGGGATCGAGCCCGGTCGCGTTCGACGCGGACGGCTGGCGCGTCGGCCTGTCGATCTGCTACGACCTGCGCTTCCCCGAGTTCTACCGTGCGCTGATGGATCCGCCGTGCGACCTGCTGTGCGTGCCGTCGGCCTTCACGCAGCCGACCGGGGCGGCGCACTGGCACGTGTTGCTGCGCGCCCGGGCGATCGAGAACCAGTGCTACGTGATCGCCGCGGCGCAGGGCGGAACGCACGAGAACGGACGGCGCACGTACGGCCACAGCCTGATCGTCGACCCGTGGGGCGAGATCGTCGCCGAGCACGACGAGGGGGAGGGCGTCGTCGTGGCCGAGTTGAGCCGCGAGCGCATCGCGTCGGTGCGCAGCCAGTTGCCGGCGCTCGAGCACCGCCGCGTCGGGCGCTGATCGGCGGCCGGCCAGCCGGCCGAGCGAGCGCCGGGTGCGCGCGGCGACACCGGCAGGCGCGTCTCGCGCCACCGGCGGCATCGCGTTGGCCCCCTCCCCCTTCGGCGGGTCAAGGCGGCGCGATGCCGCTGTTAGCCTGCGCCCATCTTTTCGCCGCACGCCAGGCCATGCCCACCATCGTCGCCATCCTCGTCGGACTGCTGATCGGTGCCGCGACCGGGTACCAGTTCGGTCTCGTCGCCGGCCCGCTGCTCGGCTGGCTGCTCGTTCGCGGCATGCGCCAGCAGCGCGAGATCGAGGCGCTCCGGCACGAGATCGCGACACGGACGGGGCTGCAGGAGACGGTCGCCGACCTGCGCTCGACGGCGCCCGTTCCGGTCTCGGCTCCGGCTCCGGCCGGCGCCACCGGAGACGCAGCCCGCGTCGAGGCGGCGATCGCCGCGGCGATGATTCGGCAGGGCGTCGCGCCGGAGGCGACGGTCGCGGTTGCGCCACCGCCCGCCACGACGATCCCGGCGTCGCCCCGTGCGGCAAAGGCCGCACCCGCCGTCGCGTTCACGCCGGCGGCCCCGCCGCGCCCGCCGCGCCCGAACCCGCTGGCGCCGCTGCGCGACTGGTTTTTCGGCGGCAACACCATCGTCAAGGCCGGCATCGCGATCCTGTTCATCGGCCTGGCGTTTCTCGCCAAATACGCGGCCGAGCACTCGAACGTGCCGATCGAGTGGCGGCTGGCCGGGATCGGCGCGGTCGGGGTCGCGCTCCTGGCGGTCGGCTGGCGTCTGCGAACGCGCCGCGCCGGCTATGCGCAGGTGCTGCAGGGCGGCGCCGTCGCCGTCCTCTACCTGACGATCTTCGCGGCTTTCCGCTTCTACGGCGTGCTCGCCGTCGCCCCGGCGTTCGCCATGATGGCCGGCGTGGCGGCGTTCTCGGCGGCGCTCGCGGTGCTGCAGGACGCGCGACCGCTGGCCGTCGTCGGCGCGCTCGGCGGCTTCGCGGCGCCGCTGCTGCTGTCCACGGGCAGCGGCGATCAGGTTGCGCTGTTCTCGTACTACCTCGTGCTCGACCTCGGCATCGCCGCCATCGCCTGGTCGAAGGCGTGGCGGTCGCTGAACCTGATCGGCTTCGTGTTCACCTTCGTCGTCGCCACGGCCTGGGGCGTCCTGCGATACCGGGCCGAGGACTTTGCCAGCAGCGAGGCGTTCCTGATCGCCTTCTTCCTCGTCTTCGTGGTCGTGCTGGTGCTGCCCGCGCGCCACGCCGCACGCGCGCCGATCGACGCGGCCGGGCCTGGCCCGCGCAGCGGCGACGCCTGGGTCAACTCCAGCCTCCTGTTCGGCCTGCCGACGGTCACCTTCGCATTGCAGTACGGGCTGGTGCGCGACAGCGCCTACGGCGCAGCGCTCTCCGCGCTCGGGCTGGCCGCGTTCTATGTCGGCCTGGCGACGTGGATGCGGCGCCGCCCGGCGCTCGGCATCACCTTCGACGCGAGCCTGGCGATCGCGGTCGTCTTCCTCACGCTCGTGATCCCGTTCGCGCTCGACGAGCGCAGCACCTCCGGCGCGTGGACGCTCGAGGCGGCCGGCCTGGTCTGGATCGGCTTTCGCCAGCAGCGCCTGCGCCCGCGCGCCTTCGGCTACGCGCTGTTCGTCATCTCGGCGCTGACGATGCTCTACGCCCATGACCGCTACGGCCCGGCCGACAGCGTCTTCAACGCCTACCTGTGGAACGGCGTGATGGCAGGCGCCGCGGCGATCGCGGCGGCGCTGTTCGTGCATCGCGCCGCGCGGCGGCTGGAGCCGACGGAGCGCGCGGCGAGCGGCCAGTCGCCGTTGGGCAACGAGGTCATCGCCGAGCCGCTCCTGATCGGGCTGGGCACGCTCTGGTTCGCCGCGACGGCGATCGGCCAGATCGACGTGTTCGTCCTCGCGACGTGGCAGCCCGCCGCCGCCCTGGCCACGCTCGCCGTCGCGACGGCGGCCTACGCCGCGCTCGCCAGGCGCTTCACCTGGCCCGGCATCGCATGGCCGATCCTGGCGACGATGCCCGTCGCGGCGCTCGTCGCGCTGGCGCAGATGGCGGGGCCCGACACGTCGATCCTGGCCTACGGCGGCTGGTGGGCCTGGCCGCTCGTCTTCGCGGCGCATGCGCTGGCCCTCGCCTGGGTCGCGCCGACGTGGCCGCGCGGCGCCGCGCACGCGATGCACGCCATGGGCGCGGTGATGCTCGCGTTCGTCGGCGCGCTGGTCGGCCGCGCGCTGACCGGCGACACGACCGCGGTCGGCGACCCGGGAAGCGCCTGGCCGTGGCTCGGCTGGCTCGTCGTTCCGGCGCTGCTGCTGCTCGTGCTGCCGCGGCCGCGCACCGCGCAGGTCTGGCCGGTGCGCGCACTGCCCGAGGCCTACGCGGTCTCGGCGACGGCGGCGATCGCGCTGTGCCTGTGGGGCTGGACGCTGGTGGCCAACGCGTTCTCCGACGGCAGTGCGGCGCCGCTGCCGCACCTGCCGCTCGTCAACCCGCTCGACATCGGCATCGGCGTCGCGCTGATGGCCATCGTCCTCGCGTTGCGCGGCCCGCTCGGCGCGGCGCTCGGCAACGCCCGCGTCGCCGCCTGGGCAGCGCTGTCGGCGGCCGGTTTCGTCTGGCTCAACGCGATCCTGCTGCGCGGCTTCTTCCACTATGGCCAGGTGCCCTACGACCTCGATGCGTGGGCCGACTCGTTCGCCGTGCAGACCGGGCTCGCGCTGCTCTGGACGGCGACGGCGCTGGCGACGATGTGGATCGGCGCTCGCCGCGGCGAGTGCACGCCGTGGCTGGTCGGCGCAGCGCTGCTGGCGGCGGTCGTCGTCAAGCTCGTCTTCGTCGACCTCGGCGGCGCGGGCACCGTCACGCGCATCGTCTCGTTCATCGGCGTCGGCCTCGGCATGCTCGTCATCGGCTACGTGGCGCCGATTCCATCTTCGACCTCGTCTTCGTCCCTGTCCTCGGAGGATCGCCATGTACCGGGCTGACCTGCACCCGCCGGCCGCACGCGTCTTCGCTGCTGCCGTCTTCGCTGCCGCCACGCTCGCAGCCGGAGGCGCCCGCGCCGCGGACCGGCCGACGCAACCGCTGCGCTACGAGGCGCCGATCCGCGTCGAGCGTGCCGCGCCTTTCGTGGCGCTGACCGTGCCGACCGGGGTCTATGCCAGGAGCGAGCAGGGGTTGGCCGACCTTCGCGTCGTCGACGCCGACGGCGGCCGCGTGCCGTTCACGCTGCTCGAGCCGCGGCGCGCGGTCGAGACTCGCGAAGCGTCGACCGAGGCGGCGCTGTTCGCGTTGCCGGCAAAGCCTGCGGGCAACGGTGCATGGCCGTCGCCGGTCGATGTCGTCGTCGAGGGCGATCGCATCACCGTGCATCGTCGCGGCGCGACGACGGCGCGGAGCGCGGACGCGTCGCCACCGGGCTGGCTGATCGACACCGGCGAACGCCGGTCCGACGCAGCACCGGTGCGGCGATTGCGCCTGCGCTGGGCGTTGCCCGCGGAGTTCACCGCCGGCTATCGCATCGAGACGAGCGACGACCTGCGTGGCTGGCGCGGTGCCGCTGTCGGGCAGCTCATCGCGCTCGCCGGCGCCGGCGGCGCGCCGCTCGCGCAGCCGCTGGTCGAGCTTCCCGACGGCGCCGGCCGTTTCGTGCGCCTGGTCTGGCTCGACGCCGCCAACGCACCGCGGCTCACCGGTGCCGCCGCGATCGCGCCCGAGCGCCGCAGCGTCGACGTCGATCCGCCGGTCGAGGTCCGCGCCGACGCGACCGTCGATCCGCGAGAGCCGCGCGCGCTCGTCTTCGACCTCGGCGGCGCGCTCCCGGTCGACGACGTGGCGCTGCGATTCGCAGCCGGCAACCGCATCGCGCCGGCGCTGGTGCAGGGCCGGCGCAGCGCCTCGCAGCCGTGGCGCGACCTCGGCGCGACGGTGTTCAATCGCTTCGAGCGCGACGGTGTGCCGGCAGGGGTTTCGCCACCGTTCCCGCTCGGTGTTGGCGCCGCTGCGATCCGCTACGTCCGAATCGCCGTGGACGAACGCGCTGCCGCGGTCAAGCCGGGCGAGGCGTCGCTGGTCGCCCGCCTGCACCCCGACCTGCTCGTCTTCGCTTCCGAAGGCAAGGCGCCATGGCGGCTGCTCGTCGGTTCGGTCGACGCGCCGGCGGGCGCGCTGCCGCCGGCCACCCTGGTGCCGCGGATCGACGAGGAACGCGCCCGCTTCGGTGCCGCCACGCTCGGCGAGCTGCGCGAGATTCCGGCGGCGGCCCGCGCCGTCGAGCGTGATGCCCAGGCGGCGCGAATCCGCCCGCTCGTGCTGTGGGCCGTCCTGCTGGTCGGCGTGGCGATCCTCGGCGCGATGGTCTGGCGCCTCGCCGGGGCTGGACCGCAGGCGCCGCCTGCCTCCGGGTCGTGACCGGAGCCGTCAGCCGCTGATCAGCTCGCCGACCGGCTTGAGTTCCTCGACCCGGTCGCAGACGGTCTTCACGACGACCAGGATCGGCACCCCCAGCAG
>JBBSUK010000174.1:0-5936 GCA_038234975.1 Burkholderiales bacterium | reverse complement strand
CGCGCGCCGGTCGGATTGGTGACCGGGTCGTAGACCTTCGACGCGTCGAGCAGCCCGCAAGCCGGGCTGATCGAGCCAACGGTGGCGAGCACCGCGTCGCCGTTGCCGGCGTCCCAGTTCGCGCACGTTCCCTTCAGGTGGCCTTCGAAGCCCTTGCGCACGGCGTCGGTGGCGGGGTTGGCGATGAAGTAGCGGTTGAGCAGCCGGCAGTCCGACACTGCGAGCGCGGTGCTGAACACGTCGGGGAAGGCAGCGTCGGGCATGATGCCGTCGAGCACGCCGGGGTAGTTCTGCGCGATCAGCATCTGCTGGATCGCGCCACCCGAGCCACCCATTCCGACCATCCAGCGCGGCACGCCGTAGCGCTTTGCGATGTGCTCGCGAATCATCATCGCCGTCTCGGCGGCGAGCACGTCGTTGACGTTGACCTTGTTGATGTTGAGCGTCGAGACGACGTAGGCGAAGCCGCGCTTGAGGGCCTCGAGGTTCTGCACGTCGTTGGTCTTGACGGCGTCGGTGACGCTGTTCGAGCCCTGGTTGTACTGGGCGGCCGTCGATTCGCCGAAGCGGAAGACGATGCGTCCGTTCCAGCCGGTGGCGTTGAGAACGCCGGCGGCGACCGGATCGTCGAGCACGGCGATGCGGTAGATCGAGCGGTTGATGGTCCCCGATTCGACGCGGACGATGAAGGGCACCGTCCGGCCGTCGATGGTGGTGACGGTGGTCAGGTCGGCGGGTCGCGGCGCGAGCGGGTCGGCGAGCGGCAAGCGCGCTCCCGCGGCGGTGAAGTAGAACCAGTCGTATCGCGTCGTCGCCGAGCAATCCGCATCGGTCGGTGCGCCCAGCCCGGACTGCGTCGTGCGGCACTCGAACGGCGTCAGGTGCGGGCCGGAGAACACCGGGCCGGTCAGTGGATGGTTCGTCACCTTCAGCTCGGCGCGGCGGGTGCCACCGGTCGAGTCGGCGACGAGGGTCGTGTCGCCGAGGGCCAGCCCGCCGACGAGGCCGCGCAGGTGCATGCCATCGGCGCTCGGCGCGAGCGACGAGGTGACGTCCGTG
Source organism: Burkholderiales bacterium (assembly GCA_038234975.1). Classification (GTDB taxonomy): domain Bacteria; phylum Pseudomonadota; class Gammaproteobacteria; order Burkholderiales; family Burkholderiaceae_C; genus Schlegelella_A. The sequence goes on along the minus strand of JBBSUK010000174.1, from coordinate 4,877 downwards.
CCGTTCGCGCTCAACTTGACGCCGGACGCGGCCACGCCGGCGGGCAGCGCGATGTCGACGAGGGCACTGCCGCCGGTGACGGTATCGGGGCGGCTCGACAACACGCTGACGGTCAACGCGGCAGGAGGCGCGTTGCTGGAGTCGTTTCCGTTGGAGTCGCTCCCGCCGCAAGCGGCCAGCAGGAGAGTCAGCGCCGTCACGGCGACCTGTGCGGTCGACCGGACGAGAGGCCTGAACGATTCGGCGACGATCATCGGATGCTTTCCCCGTAAGTGGTGGTTCCATCGCGGCCACAAAGCAAAACGCCCACTTGGAAATGGGCGTTTGCGATCGGCCGAGGCCCCGTATACGTTGGTTGCGAGGGCAGGATTTGAACCTGCGACCTTTGGGTTATGAGCCCAACGAGCTACCAGACTGCTCCACCTCGCGACTGAGCCGACGAGTATAGCAGCGCGGTCGCGCGACGCGGTTCAAAGGCCCGCGCGTTGCAGCGATTCGAGGAAGCGCGAGACGTTCTGGAAACCGATGACGCGGGCCGGCGCGACCTCCTGACCTCGGGCGTCGAAGAAGATCGTGCCGGGCGGTCCGAACAGGCGGAAGCGCCGCAGCAGCTCGCGATCCTGCGCGTCGTTCGCCGTCACGTCGGCGCGCAGCAGAAGTGCGCTCGCGAGGCGCCGCTGCACCGCCTCGTCGGCGAAGGTGTAGCGGTCCATTTCCTTGCACGACACGCACCAGTCGGCGTAGAAGTCGAGCATCACCGGGCGGCCGGCGGAGGCGATCGCGGCGTCGAGGTCGGCGCTCGACTTGATGGTGCGAAAGACCGGGCCGTCGACTGCGGCCACGGCTGCGCCGGCGCGACCGCCCAGCCTGGAGAGCGGGCTGAGCGGGTCGGTGCCGCCAGCCGCCGCGCCGACGACTTCGATGACCCCGAGCAGCGCGAGCAGCGCCGCCACCGCATGGCGCCAGACCAGGCCGGTCGCCGACCGCGTCGGCGTCACGAGGGCGCCGTCGAACGCGCCGCGGCTGCGGGCGTAGATGGCGGCCGCGGCGCCGAGCGCGAGCAGCCCCCAGCAGAAGACCACGAACGACGCATTCAGGAGGGGCTGCACCGTCCACAGGGCCACGCCGAGGAGCAGCACGCCGAAGACGATCTTCACCTCGACCATCCACGCACCGGCACGCGGCAGCAGCGCTCCGGCCGAGGCGCCGACGAGCAGCAGCGGCACGCTCATGCCGGCGGAGAGCGAGAACAGCGCCGAGCCGCCGAGCCAGACGTCGCGCGTCTGGCTGAGGTAGAGCATCGCGCCGGCGAGCGGCGCGGCCACGCACGGGCTGACGATCAACGCGGAGATGCCGCCCATCGCGCAGACGCCGGCGACCTTGCCGCCGGGCAGGCGCTGCGAGGCCTCGGTCATGCGGCTGGCGACGCTGCTCGGCAGCCTGAACTCGTAGACGCCGAACATCGACAGCGACAGTGCGACGAGGCCGAGCGCGAAGGCGCCGAGCACCCACGGGTTCTGCAGCGCAGCCGCCAGCCCTTCCCCGGCGAGACCGGCGGCGACGCCGAGCGCGGTGTAGACGATCGCCATGCCCAGCGCGTACGACGCGGCGAGCGCGAGCCCGCGCGAGCGCGAGATGCCACCGCGCGTCGCGCTGGCGCCGGCGGAGGCGGAGGCAGAGGCGGAAGCCGAACCAGACGCGTTAGCCCCATAGCCGCTCTGGCCAACGATGATCGACGAGACGATCGGCAGCATCGGCAGCACGCACGGCGTGAGCGACAGCAACAGCCCGGCGACGAAGAAGGCGCCGACGACGGCCCAGAACGAACCGCCGCGCAGCACCGAGTCGATCACGCCCGACTCGCCCGGGTTGGAAGCGGCGGGCCGTGCGATCGACGTGGCAGACGATGTCGCGGTCGGCGTCGAGACGGTCGCGGCTGCGCCGGTCGCATCGGCGCCGCCGGCAACCGGCGTCACGGTCCCGTTGCCGCCGAACCCGGTGAGGCTGACCGTGGCAACGGCCTGCTGGGGCGGGTAGCACAGCCCCGCGTCGGCGCAGCCCTGGCTGGTGATCGTGAGCCTGAACGGCCCGTTCGCCGCGAGCACCGGAACGACGATGCGGACGGCGTTGCGATAGGTCTCGACGTCCTTGCGGAAGGTCTCGTCGAACTTGATCTTGCCGGGCGGGATCACCGGCGCTCCGAGCGTGGCACCGGTCGCCTCGAAGCGGAACTGCTCGCGGTAGAGGTAGTAGCTCGGCGCGATGTCGAAGACGACCTCGACCGAGCGCGCATCGAGCGGTCGCGCGGAGAAGACGAAAGCCTTGTCGGGCTCGAGGAAGTCTTCCGCGGCGTCAGCGCGTTGCAGAGCGCCGAACCACATCGCCACGAGCACCAGCGCCGCCAAGCCTGCGGACAGCCAGCGGGAGCGGCGGAGTGCGGAGCGATCGGGCATCGACGAAGTCTCGGTCGAGTGCAAGCCGGAGCGGCTTACAGGTACCGACCCGCCGTCGGGCTGGCACGGGCCCGCCGCTTCAGTCGGCTTCGCGCATCGTAGTCCCTGGCCCCGCCGCTGGCGCGGCGAAGGTCAGCTCGCGTCCGACTCGGCCGCGTCGTCGGCCTCGACCGGCTCGGGCCGGTCGACGAGTTCGACGAACGCCATCGGCGCGTTGTCGCCGACGCGAAAGCCCATCTTCAGGATGCGCGTGTAGCCGCCGGGACGCGCCTGGTAGCGCGGGCCGATCTCGCCGAACAGCTTGGTGACGATCGCGCGGTCGCGCAGCCGGTCGAACGCCAGGCGCCGGTTGGCGAGCGTCGGCTCCTTGCCGAGCGTGATGAGCGGCTCGACGACGCGGCGCAGTTCCTTGGCCTTGGGCAGGGTCGTGCGGATCGCCTCGTGCCGCAACAGCGAGACACACATGTTGCGGAACATCGCGAGCCGGTGCTCGGAAGTGCGGTTGAGCTTGCGAAGCCCGTGGCGGTGACGCATGGTGAAGTCCTTTCGGTCTTTCTTCGATTGCCGCCGGCCGTATCAGGTACCGACGGTTTGCCTCGCGTGCGGTGACACGCAGGCGTCGCTGTCTTGCGATCAGCGCTTGTCCAGGCCCTGGGGCGGCCAGTTCTCCAGTCGCGTGCCGAGCGTGAGGCCGCGCGAAGCGAGCACTTCCTTGATCTCGTTGAGCGACTTGCGGCCGAGGTTCGGCGTCTTCAACAGCTCGGTCTCGGTGCGCTGGATCAGGTCGCCGATGTAGTAGATGTTCTCGGCCTTGAGACAGTTCGCCGAACGCACCGTGAGCTCGAGCTCGTCGACCGGACGCAGCAGGATCGGATCGACCGGCGAGGCGCGGTCGCTGCCGCCGCTCTTGAGGTCGAACATGTCGCCGACCTGGCCCTCGAGCTGCGCGAACACGGCGAGCTGCTCGACGAGGATCTTGGCCGACGAGCGGATCGCCTCTTCCGGCGTGATCGCGCCGTTGGTGGCGATCTCCATCACCAGCTTGTCGAGGTCGGTGCGCTGCTCGACGCGGGCGCTCTCGACGGTGTAGCTCACGCGGGAAACCGGCGAGAACGACGCGTCGAGGACGATGCGGCCGATCGACTTGGTCGGCTCGTCGCCGTAGCGGCGCAGGTTGCCCGGCACGTAGCTGCGGCCCTTCTCGACCTTGATCTGCATGTCGAGCTTGCCGCCCGAGCTCAGATGCGCGATCTCGTGGTCCGGGTTGATGATCTCGACGTCGTGCGGCGTCTGGATGTCCTTCGCCGTGACCGGGCCCTCGCCTTCCTTGCGCAGCACGAGCGTGACCTCGTCTCGGTTGTGCAGGCGAAAGACCACGCCCTTCAGGTTCAGCATGATGTGGACGACATCTTCCTGGACACCGTCGATCGCCGAGTATTCGTGCAGCACGCCGGCGATCGTCACCTCGGTCGGCGCGTAGCCGACCATCGACGACAGCAGCACGCGGCGCAGCGCATTGCCGAGCGTGTGACCGTAGCCGCGTTCGAACGGCTCGAGCGTGACCTTCGCCTTGTTGCCGCCGAGCGGCTCGACGTTGATGGCCTTGGGCTTCAGAAGATTGGTTTGCATGAAAGTCCTGTTCCCCTCAATACCCTCGGCTCGTTACGCCGATAAGGCTGACGGACTGGCGCCGGGCTGGAAAGTCGAGACCGCTGCACGCCCAGGCAAAGGCAACGGTCGAAAAACGTACACCGCGGGCGCAGGCGTCGCCGCCGGCCCGCGAACCGCCGACAGCGTCAGCGGGAATACAGCTCGACGATCAGCGCTTCCTTGATGTCGGCGCCGAACTGGTCGCGGTCGGGCGCCTTCTTGAAGACGCCCTCGAGCTTGCTCACGTCGACCTGCACCCACTCGGCCATGCCCTGGCCTTCGGCGAGCTTGGCCGCATCGGTGATGCGCAGCTGCTTCTTCGACTTCTCGCGCACCGCGACCGTGTCGCCGGCCTTGACCGTGTACGACGCGATGTCGACCGGCTTGGCGTTGACCTCGATCGACCCGTGCGAGACGAGCTGGCGTGCCTCGGCGCGGGTCGAGCCGAATCCCATGCGGTAGACGACGTTGTCGAGGCGCGATTCGAGCAGCGAGAGCAGCGTCGCGCCGGTGTTGCCCTTGCGGCGCGTCGCTTCCGCGAAGTAGCGGCGGAACTGCCGCTCGAGCACGCCATACATGCGCTTGACCTTCTGCTTCTCGCGAAGTTGAAGGCCGAAGTCGGAGGTGCGGCTACCGGAGGTGCGGCCGTGCTGGCCGGGCTTGGAGTCGAACTTCGACTTCTCGCCGATCGGTCGGCGAGCGCTCTTGAGAAAGAGGTCCGTCGCTTCGCGACGGGACAATTTGGCCTTGGGGCCGAGATAACGTGCCACGGAT
>JBBSUK010000173.1:0-5950 GCA_038234975.1 Burkholderiales bacterium | reverse complement strand
GCCGACGACGCGCCGGCCGGCTGGTGGTGGATGTCGGGCTTCGGCACCGGCTTCGCCTGCCACGGCGCGCTGCTCGAGGCGAGCTGAACGTCGGCGGATGCGGCGCCCATGATCCGCACGGTTTCGGCCGAGACGCTCGACGAGCTGCCGCACGACGACCCGGCGGCGGTCCGGTCGCGCCGCGACCTGCGCCGCGTCAACCGGGTGATGGGCGCAAGCGGCATCCTGCTCGGCGCGCTGCACCGCGTGCTGCCGGCCGCGCCCGAGAGGCCGCTGCGCCTGGTCGAGATCGGCTGCGGCGACGGGCACCTGATGCTCGACGTCGCGCAGGCCCTCGGCGACGCGTGGCGCGGCACGTCGCTGCTGCTGCTCGACCGCCAGCCGATCGTCTCCCGCGAGACGCTCGCCGGTTACCAGGCGCTCGGATGGCACGCCGGGACGCACACCGGCGACGTGCTCGACTGGGCGACCGCGGGTGACGACAGCCCCCGCGCCGACGCCATCGTCGCCAACCTCTTCCTGCATCACTTCGAGGGCGAGGCGCTGTCGCGCCTGCTCGCCGGATGCGCCCGCCGCGCCGACGCGCTCGTCGCCGCCGAGCCGCGCCGCAGCGCCTTCGCGCTGCTGGCGAGTCGGCTCGTCGGCTTCATCGGCGCCAACGCCGTGACGCGAGAGGATGCCGTGCTGAGCGTGCAGGCGGGCTTTCGCGGCGACGAGCTCGAGCACGCCTGGCCCGCTGCCGGCTGGCGTTGCGACGAGTACGACGCCGGCCTGTTCACGCACTGCTTCTGCGCGCAGCGGACGGGCGCGCCGCGATGACCGAGCATTTCGACGCCGTCGTGATCGGCGCCGGGCCGGCCGGCTCGGCGGTCGCGATCCTGCTCGCGCGCGCCGGCTGGTCGGTGGCACTCGTCGAGCGGCAGCGCTTCCCGCGGCGCAAGGTCTGCGGCGAGTGCGTCGCGGCGAGCAACCTGCCGCTGCTCGATGCGCTCGGCATCGGCGACGCGTTCTCCCGCACCGCCGGGCCGGCGCTGACCCGCGTCGCGCTCTGGCATGGCGACGACGCCTTCGAGGCCGACCTGCCGCGCGCCGACGACGCCGCCCATCCGTGGGGTCGCGCGCTCGGCCGCGAACGGCTCGACACGATGCTCGTCGAGGCGGCTCGTGCCGCCGGCGTCGACGTCCGGCAGCCGTGCGCGGCGCAGCGGATCGACTCGACCGGCGCGGGCCACGAGGTGGTCGTCGAGGCGCTGGGCGAAGGGCGCCGCGAGACGGTCACGGTGCAGGCCGGCGTGGTCGTCGCGGCGCACGGATCGTGGGAGCCGTTGCCGGTCGAGCGAGACGCGCTCCGCCTGGCCCGCGGGCCGGGCGACCTGTTCGCGTTCAAGGCCAACTTCGTCGGCACGGTCGTGCCCGACGGCCTGCTGCCCGTGCTGTCGTTCGACGGCGGCTACGGCGGCATGGTCGTCGCCGACGACGGCATCGCCACGCTCGCCTGCTGCGTTCGCGAAGACCGGCTCGCCGAAGTGCGCGACGCACAGCGCGGCGAGCGCGCCGGCGAGGCGGTCGAGGCGATGCTGCGATCGCAGTGCCGATGCGTCGCGCGTGCGCTCGAAGGCGCGTCGCGTCACGGCCCGTGGCTCGCCACCGGCCCGATCCGGCCCGGCATCCGGCTCGGCACCGTCGGCCCTGCCGACGGCCTGGCGTCGGCGCTTCCCGTCTTTCGCGTCGGCAACGCAGCCGGTGAGGCGCACCCGATCGTCGGCGAGGGCATCAGCATGGCGCTGCAGTCGGCGTTCGTGCTCGCCTCGGTGATCGGCGACGATCGGCCGGCGATGCTCGGGGCGGACGCGGCGCAGAGGCAGCGCAGCGCCTCGACCCGCTACGAAGCGCTGTGGCGACGCCGCTTCGCCACGCGACTGCGCGTCGCCGCGGCCTTCGCCCACACGGCGATGCGCCCGACGCTGGCGACGGCGCTGGGTGCGGCGCTGCGGAGGTGGCCGGCATTGCTCACCCACGGCGCGGCGTGGAGCGGCAAGACGCGGGCCGCACCCGAAGCGCGTCGCTGGCTCGGCGCCCGCGCCAGCGCACGGCGGGCGTGACCGGCAGCCGGCGCTTCGATCGCCTCGACGCGTTGCGCGGCGTGGCGATCGTCTGGATGGCGGTCTTCCACTTCTCCTTCGACCTCGCGCACTACGGCTACACGCACGCCGACTTCCACCACGATCCCTTCTGGCTGCACCAGCGCAGCGCCATCGTCACGCTGTTTCTCCTGTGCGCCGGCGCCGGGCAGGCGATCGCGACCGCGCAGGGCCAGTCGATGGCCCGCTTCTGGCGACGCTGGGCCCAGGTGGCCGGCTGTGCCGTGCTGGTCACGATCGGCTCGTGGTGGATGTTCCCGCGCAGCTTCATCACCTTCGGCGTCCTGCAAGGCATCGCCGTCATGCTGATCGTCGTGCGCTTCAGCGCCGGGCTCGGTCGCTGGCGGTGGCCGCTCGGGCTGGCGGCGATCGCCGCGCCGCTCGTCTTCGGGCATCCCTTCTTCGACACGCGGTGGACCGACTGGGTCGGCTTCGTCACGCGGTTGCCGGTCACGGAAGACTACGTTCCCGTGTTCCCCTGGCTGGGCGTCATGTGGTGGGGCGCGGCGGCGGCCGACGAGGTGCTGCAGCGCCGCCGGCAGTGGCTCGCGGCCGGGTTTGCTGTGCCGGTCGCGAGCGTCGCCCGGCCGCTGGCGACGCTCGGCCGCTGGAGCCTCTCCTTCTACATGCTGCACCAGCCGCTGCTGATCGGCGCCGTCCTCGCGTGGCGGGCCGCGGCGGGGGCCTGAACGCACCTACCATCCGTCGATGCCGCGACCCCATGTCCTGTTCGGTTTCCACGCCATCGGCGTCCGGCTGAAGACGGCGCCCGGATCGGTGGTCGAGCTGTTCGTCGACGAAGCGCGCCGCGACGGTCGCATGAAGCAATTCCTCGCCCGCGCGGCAGAAGCCGGCACGCCGGTGACGCTCACCGACACGCGCAAGCTCGACCAGACCGCCGGAACGCCGCGCCACCAGGGCCTGGTCGCGCGGGTCGAGGTGCTGCAGCGGTCGAGCTCGCTCGACGACACGCTCGACGCCGTCGACGGGCCGCCGCTCGTGCTCGTCCTCGACGGCGTCACCGACCCGCACAACCTCGGCGCCTGCCTGCGCGCCGCCGACGGCGCCGGCGCGCACGCCTTGATCGCGCCGGTCGATCACGCCGTCGGCATCAACGCGACGGTCGCGAAGGTCGCCAGCGGCGCTGCCGAGACGGTGCCGTACTTCATGGTCACGAACCTCGCGCGCACGCTCGGCGAGTTGAAGGAGCGCGACATCCTCGTCGTCGGTGCCAGCGAGCGCGGCCCGTCGCCCGTCTGGTCGCTCGACCTCGCCGGGCCGCTGGCGATCGTGATGGGTGCCGAAGGCCGCGGCATGCGCCAGTTGACCGAGAAGACCTGCGACGTGCTCGCGCACGTGCCGATGCGCGGCGCGGTGGAAAGCCTCAACGTTTCGGTCGCGAGCGCGATTTGTCTGTACGAGGCGGCGCGGCAGCGGGCGGCAGGCGAGGCCTGATCGTCGTGGATGCGGAGTGCGCCCACGGTAGGCGCCGGGACGGCAAGCACGCGTCGAGTCTCATATTTCCGCCGAATTGTTTTTCGCTCCCACCGAGCGGACAGTTCTGACCCGACGGCCCAGAGCCAGCGAACGTCAGGTCGGACGTCGGCCGTGGCCACTTTCATCAACGGACTCCCACGGGAAGTCGAAGCTCGGGCCAGTCGACCTAGGGCGGTAGTCTTGCTGCTCAAAGTCACGCACGATGCGTGTTCTGAAGCCTTGTCGCCAACCCTTCCATGCGGCGCACGTCTAAACCCGGCTTCGTAGCCTTGCCCGGGCCTCATGTCAAACGTTATTCCCCACAACGAACACCGAGCGATTCAGAGTACGTCCAGTTTCAACCGTCCAACGCCGTCCACTTCCGATCTATCGAGCGGACAAATTCGGCGCTGCTACAGCGGGGGATACCGGGCGTCAGTCTGTCAGTTGGCACTGTCTAGTTTCACCGATAGACTGGCGAGCCATGTCATCGACATCACGTTAGGCCCCGCGAATCGAGACTCCACTTGGCGGAGGAACACTTGAGCACAGGAATAGCACTTCACGGCGGAAAGGACGACGGTCCCAGAGGTGACCGGTCGCTGGACAGTTTGAATCGTTTTCTTCAAGTAGTTGGCGAGCAAGATGACCGCGCCATGGTTTTATCGCTGGCGACCTTCATTGAAGACACGCTTGGCCGGCTACTCGTGGCGTACTTCAGGAACTGCAAGTCAACTCGTGAGTTGGTTGAAGGCTTCAACGCACCCCTTGGAACGCTTGGCAGCCGCATCAAGGCGGCCTACTCCTTCGGTCTCACCACCGAAGAGCAGTACAAGGACATGGAGCTGCTACGCAAGGTTAGAAATCAATTCGCGCACAACTGGGAGGGAGTTACGCTTGAGCGGAATGATATTCAGGCGATGGTCGGTCAGCTCAGTGGATACACGCTGGATCACAAGCCGATTGAGGGTGGCCTCAGGCAGAAGCTACTGGGGACGCTTTCCTGTTGTTGCATCGAACTTCAATTGTTCTTGGCGCGGCTGGAGTCTGGAAAAGCGGAGAAGGCTCCCGACGTAAGCCACCGCATTACCACCGAGCCGCCAACCACCGTAGGTATACGAAGGTTCGTGTCGTGAGCGGCGCGAGGCCTAACCCTTCCATCGAGCGGACGTTCCAAAGGCCGCTTCGCGCCCTTTGGCCCGCCGCTCATGTCAAACGTTAGGCCCCATGCAAGACGCTAGTTTCGCTCCACTAGTTCCGGCTCGAGAATGTGAGGTGTGCGGCTCCCGATCGGATCCGTTCGCAATGCGGCGCTGGCGGTTGAATCTAGTCATTCCACTGGGAAGCACAGTCCACTACCGCTGTCAGTCGTGCAAGAGCGAAGTGAGCCTTCGGACAAGTTGGCACATCCTCATCCTGGTGCTTGGCTTCGCCGTCCTCGCGTACGTTCTTCCCCAGACGATCTCAAGGGGCGAAGCTTTTACCAGTTCCGTCGGGTTTGCCGCGCTCATCTACATAGGCTACGCGCTCGTCACCGACGTTCTCGATCGGCGGAGAAATCCGAAGTGGCATGAGTAGCGACACGGAGCCTAACCCTTCCATCGAGGCGACGTCCCAAAGGCCGCTTCGCGCCCTTTGCGCTGCGCCTCATGTCAAACGTTAGGCGCCAGAAGGAACACCTCTCGGTGCGTGCGTCAGGGATGCCATGCGCTGCCCCCGTTGAGTCCTTTTTATGCGGCGTGACGAGCTTGCTGGCTTCAGGCAGACTTCGCGAGCCCGAATCTCAGGGTTACCCTATCCAGGAGCGCCTCATGGCAGAGCAAAAGCCTGAAGTAAATCGAGAGCTGGTTGTGGTGCTGACACGCGGTACCGATCACGAGCTGTCGTCCGTTGCGTTCACCATCGCCTGTGGTGGCATCACCTCTGGAATGAAGGTCTACGTATTCTTGGTCAGCGCCGCAGTCGATTTGGTTCGCCACAAGGCCGTCGACGTCACGCACGTGCCACCGCTCGATCCCCTGAAGAACCAGATTCAAGACTTCCTGGCGCGCGGCGGAACCATCTGGGCATGTCCGCCCTGCGTCAAAGCGCGCGGCTACGTGCAGGGCGACTTCATCGACGGTGTTGCTATTCAGGGCGCGAGCGCTATGCACGAACGCTTGAAGGCGGGAGCCGCAACGCTCAGCTTCTAGTGCTGCGACCTGACGCCTAACCCTTCCATCGAGGCGACGTCCCAAAGGCCGCTTCGCGCCCTTTGCGCCGCGCCTCATGTCAAACGTTAGGCCCCTGCGAAGCACGGGCACTCGGAGAGAAACATGCCATCAGACGTCGTT
>JBBSUK010000172.1:0-5968 GCA_038234975.1 Burkholderiales bacterium | reverse complement strand
GGCCCGTTGTTGGTGACGACGATGGTCGAGGTGAGGTTCGACCCTTGCGCCACCGGGTTCGGGGTCTTCGTCTTCGCCAGCCGCAGATCGGCGCCGTCGGGCAGCACCAGCACGTTCACCGAGCCGCTGTTGTTGCCCGGCGTCGGGTCGGTCGTGTCGCTCGCGATCGATGCGCTGTTGGTGTAGTTGGTCCCTGTCGGCCCGACCTGGGCGTTGCCCGGCGCGGTGGCGACGACGGCGATGTTGTCGGTGGCCGAGGTGGGGAACGAAGCGCGCGTGCACGTCACCGCCTGTCCCGCGTTGCTGCACGACCAGTTCGGGCCGCTCGCCGAGACGAAGGCGAAGCCGGCCGGCAGTGTGTCGCTGACGACGGCATTGACGGCGGTCGCCGGGCCGCCGTTGCGCGGATCGATGCGGAAGGCGACGTTCTGCCCGGCCACCGCCGGCGTCGCCGAGGTGACGATCTTCTGCGCAATGCGCACGTCGGCGCCCGGCAGCACGTTGGTGTCGACGGTGGCGCTGTTGTCGCTGGGATCGGGATCGGAGGTGCCACCGGCGCCGGGCGCGATCGTGGCGTTGTTGGTGACCGTCCCTCCCGAGGCGTTGACGCGTGCGTTGATCGTCAGCGCCGGAATCGCCGCGCCGGCCGGGTGCGGCCCGGTGCGCGAGCAGGTCACGACCTGGCCGGCGGCGCTGCAGCTCCAGCCCGATCCGCTCGCCGAGACGAACGCCGTCGATGGCGGCAGGTTGTCGGTGACGACGATCGGCCCCGACGCGTTCGGGCCGGCGTTGCTCGCCGTCAGCGTGTAGGCGACGACGGCGCCGCCGACCACCGGATTGGGCGAGCCGGTCTTGGTGAGCGCGAGGTTGCCACCCTGCGTCACCGTCGTCGTCTGCGACTGGTTGTTGTTGGCGGGGTTGGTGTCGTTGTCGGACGTGAGCGCAGCGCTCGCCGTGATCGAGGTCGGACCCGGGCCGTTGGCGCGAAACACGAAATCGAGATTGCGGACGTCGCTGCTGTTGCCGCCGACCGTGCCGAGCACGCAGTCGACGTTGCCGGCGACGAGGGCACACGGCGCCGTCGCCGAGACGAAGGTCGCGCCGGCCGGGACCGGCACGCGCACCAGCACGTTGGTCGCGTCGTCGAGGGCGCTGTTCTCGATCCGCGCCGAGTAGGTGACGATTCCGCCGGCGGCTACCGGATCGGGCGAGTCGTTGAAGCTCGCGAGTTGCGGGTCGGACGCGAACGCCGGCGCGGCCGCGGCGATGGCGCATGCAGCCACGACCCAGGCCCGGCTGCCGCCGCCGATCCAGCTCCCTCGAACCACCGCACTCTCCCTTGTTCGCCGCGATTCTGGAGACGATCGTTGCGGGGCTCGCAGTGGCGGCAGGGCGAAGCGACGATTAGTTCCGGCTGCGTCGGCCTTCGCGCAACGGCGCGGTCCGGCGGCCGGCGGCAGGGGCCCGTGCCATCATCGCCCGCACCGTGGTGCCGCTGTCTCCAGAACCCGCTGCACGCCGGCCGACATCCGCCTGGATCGGCCGCGGCCTGCTCTTCGTCGCCGCCGTGTTCCTGCTGAAGGAAGCGCGGCCGGTGCTGCTGCCGATCGTCCTGGCGATCGTCTTCACGTTCGTGCTCGCCGCGCCGGTGCGGGCGCTGCATCGCTCGGGCCTGCATCCCTATGTCGGCGCCGGGCTCGTGCTCACGGCGTCGCTGGCCGCCATCGCGCTGGTGTTCGCCCTCGTCGCGGCGCCGGCCGCCGCGTGGTGGTCGCGGGCACCGCTGATCGCGCACGACCTGCTCGAGACGCTGCAACGCTGGCGCGACGCGCTCTTTCCCTACTCGACGCCGGCGCCGCTGTCCCGCGCGACGGTCTCGGGTGCCGCCGCGGCTCCCGACGTCTTCAACGAGCGCATGGCGATCGAGGGCTGGACCTTCACCCGGCTGGCGATCGGCGAGACGCTGCAGTTCGCGCTGTCGGCGTCGGCCACCGTGATCCTGCTCTATTTCATGCTCGCCTCCGAGCAGTGGTTGGTGGCGCGATCGGTCGTCGCGCTGCGCAGCCGGCGAACGCGTGCGCTCGTGCTCGCCGCGTTTCGCCAGGCGCAATCGGACATCGGCCTGTTCATCGCCACGATGAGCCTCGTCAACGTCGCCCTCGGCGTCGCCACCGGCATCGCACTGTGGCTGATCGGCCTGCCCAACCCGGTGCTGTGGGGCACCACGACGGCGGTGCTCGCGTTCGTTCCCTACCTCGGGCCGCTGCTGATCGCGATCCTCCTGCTGCTCGCCGGCAGCGTGTCGTTCGGCACCGGCATCGAGATGTTCGGCCCGCCGGCCGCGTTCCTCGCGTTGCACGCCGTCGAGGCCAACTTCCTGACGCCGATGATCATGGGCCATCGCCTCCGCATCAGCCCGGTGTTCGTCTTCCTGTCGGTGATCGTCTGGGGTTGGCTGTGGGGCATCGCCGGCGCTTTCCTCGCCGTGCCGCTGCTGCTCGGCCTGCGCGCCGTGAGCCGGCGAGTCCGGTCGCTGAAGCTGGCCCACGCCTACCTGACCGGCCACGAGGACGTGCCGCTGCACGACCTGCTTCACGCGCCGTTCACACGCTGGCGGCAACATGGCCGGCCGGGCACGTGACTTGCCCATTCGCCGGGGCCCGCTCCTACAGCATCGCGCGGAGGGCCGCGAGACCATTCCCGCATGCGCATCGCCTACGTCACCGAAACCTGGCCGCCCGAGCTCAACGGCGTGTCGCTCACCGTCGAGCGCGCGGTCCGGCATCTGCGCGCGCGCGGCCATCTCGTCGAGCTGATCCGGCCCTGCCAGCCGGGTGAAGGCCCGCTCGACGCCAGCGACGAGTTGCGCACCGCCGGCGCCGCGCTGCCGATGTACCCCGACGTGCGCGTCGGCTTCGCCCGCCCGACAACGCTGGCGCGGCGCTTCGGGCGCCGCCGCCCCGACCTCGTCCACCTCGCCACGCCCGGCCCGCTGGCGTGGGCCGCGCTCGCCGCAGCGCGCGGGGCGGGCATTCCCGTCACGTCGGACTTCCGCACCAACTTCCACACCTACAGCCGCTATTACCGGCTCGGCTTCCTGAGCGACACCGCGCTCGGCCTGCTGCGCCGCTTCCATAACCTGACGGTTCGCACCTTCGTGCCGACGCGCGCCGCCGAGCGCGAACTGGCGGCAGCGGGCTTTCACAACCTCTCGGTCGTCGGCCGGGGCGTCGACACGGCGCGCTTCTCGCCGGCCAGACGAAGCGACGCCTTGCGTGCGAGCTGGGGGGCTGCACCCGCCACCCCGGTGTTCCTCGCCGTCGGCCGGGTCGCCGCCGAGAAGAACGTCGAGCTCGGCATCGCCGCCTGGGCGGCGGTGAAGCGGGAGTGGCCCGACGCGACGATGGTCGTCGTCGGCGACGGGCCGGCGCGCGCTCGCCTCGAGGCCGCGCATCCCGGCGTCCGCTTCGTCGGCGCGCTGCGCGGCGACGCGCTCGCCGAGCACTATGCGTCGGCCGACGTGTTCCTCTTCCCCAGCCTGTCCGACACGTTCGGCAACGTCGTGCTCGAAGCGCTGGCCTCCGGTGTTCCGGTCGCGTCGTTCGACTGCGCGGCCGCCGCCGAGCACATCGCAGACGGCGTCAGCGGCCGCCTCGCCCCGCCGGGCGACGAAGCCGCCTTCATGGCCGCCGCCCGCGACCTCGCCGAAGCCCACGTCGCCTCGCACGATGCACCGATGCGCGCCGCCGCCGTCGACGCGGCGCGTCGCGCGGCGTGGAGCGACGTGCTCTCCCGTCTCGAATCCCGCCTCGTCGAGTCCGTCGATGCAGCCCAAGCGCAGACTGCCCCTGACGCCGTCGTGGCCTGAGCGCCAGCACGCTTGGCTCGAGCGCGAGCGCTCGGTCGCGCTGTGGATGCATCGCGCGGCGGCGCGCGACTGGGTCGTTCGCTGGCTCGCGGTCGTCAGCCGCATCGGCGACGGCTGGATCTGGTATGCCGTCATCGCCGGTCTGTGGATCGGCGGCCGCGAGACGGGCAGCTCGGCGGCGATCCGCATGTTCTGTGTCGCGGCGGTCGACCTGGCGATCTACTGGATCGTCAAGCGCTGGATCGCGCGGCCGCGGCCGTTCCGCACCTGCCCGGGGATCCGCGAATGCGTGCGCACGCTCGACGAGTTCAGCTTTCCGAGCGGGCACACGCTGCATTCGGTCGCCTTCAGCGTGATCATGACGGCGTACTACCCGATGAGCGCCTTCGTCGTCTGGCCGTTCACCATCCTCGTCGCCACCTCGCGCGTGGTGCTCGGCCTGCACTACCCGAGCGACGTGATCGTCGGTGGCCTGATCGGCCTTCTCACCGCGGTCGTCAGCTTCAACCTGCTGTAGCCGCGGATCGCTCGGCGCGCATGAACGCCGACACCGTCGTCGGCGCGCGGTCGCGCAGGGCACGCTCGAGGATGCGTTGCCACGACCTGCGGACGGCGGAAAAGTCGGCGTCGCGAGGGTGGAGCTCGACGCGCAGCACGCGGTTGTCGCGCTCGGCCCGCGCCACCCCGGCGTTCCAGACGAGCGAGGCCTGCCGCCGCCAGCCGCTCGACGTGCTGTAGACGACGCTCTGGCCCTGCACCGCCCGCCGCTCGGGCAGCAGCACCAGCTCGCGCAGCGTCGCCGTCCACTCGAAGCGTTGCCCGGCGAGCGCGGCGCGGGCGCCGTCGCCGAGCAGCCAGGCCGGCGCGACGAAGCCGTGCAGCGACCAGCCGTGCGCCGCGAACCAGGCGACGCCGGCGTCGATGCGGCGCGTGGCCTCGGTCTCGTCGAGCGACCAGAACTCGCCCTCGCCGCGGGTGTAGTGGCGGCGGCGCAGCGTGTCGACGAGGCCGCGCGTCGGGGCATCGTCGCGGTGCGTCAGCCCGTGCAGCGCCAGCTCGTCGCCGCCGCTGCTGCGCCCGGTGAGCCAGTCGGCGACGGTGGCGCTCGCCGCGTCGCCGTGGAAGCATGGCACCGCCAGCAGCGTGAGCGGCACCGGCGCGACGTCGGCGACGGCACGCATCGTGCGCTCGCACGCCGCGAGCGTCGCGTCGGCCACGTCGTGCAGGACGACGCAGAGGTGGCGCGCGGGCGTCGCGGCGACGCTCATCGCGTGGTCATCGCGCGCGCATCGATCGGATCGACCGTCGCGTCGCCGGTGCGCGGCTTGCCGCGCAGCCGCAGGTAGTGCGAGGCCAGCAGGGGCAGCACGGCGTCCCAGTCCGAGCGCTCGGCGTGGCGACGTGCCGCGGCTCGCGCCGCCGCGTGGCGGCCGCTCTCGAAGAGCGCGTCAATCGCTTCGGCGTAGGCCGCGCCGTCGCCGCGCCCGACGCCGATCGCGCCCGGCACCGCTTCGCCTGCCGACGCCGCGGCCACCAGCTCGCCCAGCCCCGCCGCGTCGCGCACGACGGCCGGCGTCCCGCACGCCATCGCCTCCAGCGCCGACAGGCCGAACGTCTCCTGGTCGCCGGCATGGACGAACGCGTCGGCGCTGGCCAGCGCTTCGGCGAGCGCGTCGATCCCGGCCATGAAGGGAAGCACGCGGACGCGCGGTCCCCGCGGCGGCGGCAGCGGCCCGGCGCCGATCGCCACCAGCGCGTAGGGCGCGCCGAGCCGCGCCACCGCGTCGGCGAGGACCGGCAGGTGCTTCTCGGCGGCGAAGCGACCGGCGTAGACGAGCACGCGTGCGTCGTCATCGAGACCGAGCGACGATTTCCAGCGCGCCGAAGCGCGCTCCGGCCGGAAGGCGCGGGTGTCGACGCCGAGCGGCTGCACGACCGCGCCGTCGACCCCCCAGCGGGCGAGCCGGCGCTGCATCGCGGCGCTCGGCGCCAGCACGAGGTCGAAGCGACGATCGCGGGGGCGCGCGTAGCGGCGTGCCGCCGCGGCGCCGGCAGGCCCGGCCGCGAGCCGCGCCATCGCCTCGATGTCGGAGTGGCAGT
>JBBSUK010000171.1:0-6035 GCA_038234975.1 Burkholderiales bacterium | reverse complement strand
CGTGACCTGCGTCATGGTGACGCACGATCAGGAGGAGGCGATGACGATGGCCTCGCGCATCGCCGTCATGAGCGAAGGGCGGCTGCTGCAGGTCGGCCCGCCGGCGGAGGTCTACGAGCAGCCGGCGAACCGCTTCGTCGCCGACTTCATCGGCAACGTCAACCTGCTCGACGGCACCATCGGCGCAGTGGAGGCAGGACCGGACGTCGACGTCGACTGCGGCGACGTCAGATGCCGCGTCGCGTCGACCGGGGCGCGCACGGCGGCTGCCGTCACCGTCGCCGTCCGGCCCGAAAAGATCCGCATCGCGCGCCGCGCGGCCGGACACACCGACGCCGCGCCCAATCGCATCGACGGCACCGTGCGCGACGTCGCCTACTTCGGCAGCTACACCGTCTACCACCTGCAGACGCCGGCCGGACGCGTCGTCAAGGTGAGCGAAGGCAACGTCGAGCGCGGCATTCCCGATCGGCTCGCCGTCGGCGACGCGGCGTCGGCGACCTGGCCCGTGTCGGCGGCGGTCCTGCTCGACCGATGAAGGCGACCGGTCGCGCCACCGTCATCGGCGTGCCGCTGCTGTGGCTCGTCGTCTTCTTCCTCGTTCCGTTCGGGCTCGTCGCGAAGATCAGCGTCTCGGAGATGGGCGTCGTGACCTACGGCGACATCCTGGTCTGGAACGCCGGCTCGCTCGAGGTCCAGGCGACGCTGCGCAACTACGCCCTGCTCTTCACCGACGCGCTCTACGTCTCGACCTTCGCGTCGAGCCTGAAGTACGCCGCGGTGACGACGCTCCTCTGCCTGGGCATCGGCTACCCGTTCGCGTACTTCATGGCACGCGCCCGGCCGACGCTGCAGCCGGGCTTGCTGATGCTCGTGATGCTGCCGTTCTGGACCTCGTTCCTGCTGCGCGTCTATGCGTGGAAGGCGCTGCTCACGGGCGACGGCCTCGTCGCGCGGGCGATCGAATCGGTCGGCCTCGACCGGGTGCTCGCGTCGCTCGGCATGATCGCCTCGCCCGGCCAGTTGATGAACACGCCGTTCTCGCTCGTGCTCGGCATGACCTACACCTACCTGCCGTTCATGATCCTGCCGCTGTACTCGAACCTCGCCAAGCTCGACACGCGGCTGCTCGAGGCGTCGGCCGACCTCGGTGCGACGGCGTGGACGACGTTCTGGCGCGTCACGGTGCCGCTCTCGCGTGCCGGCATCGTCGCCGGCGCGATGCTCGTCTTCATCCCCTGCGTCGGCGAGTACGTGATCCCCGAGCTGCTCGGCGGGCCGCAGACGCAGATGATCGGCCGCACGTTGTGGGACGAGTTCTTCAGCAACAACGACTGGCCGATGGCGTCGGCCGTCGCCGTGACGATGATCCTGCTGGTCATCGTGCCGATCGCCGTGCTCGGCCGCAGCCAGGCCGCCGTGCAAGGGTAGCCGCGGTGACTGGCAACGTGTTTCACCGCGCCTTCGCGCGTTCCTGGCTCGGCGTCGGCTTCGCCTTCCTCTACCTGCCGATCGTCGCCCTCGTCGTCTACTCGTTCAACGACTCGCCGGTCGCCAACGTCTGGCGCGGCTTCACGCTGCGCTGGTATCGCGCGCTCGCCGACGACACCGAGCTGCTCGCGGGGCTCGCGCTGTCGCTCAAGATCGCCGTGGCCACCGCGTCGGCCGCGGTCGTCCTCGGAACGCTGGCGGCATTCGCGCTCGTGCGCTATCCGCGCTTTCGTGGCCGCAGCGCGTTCGCCGGCATGGTGGCGGCGCCGCTGGTGATGCCCGAGGTCATCATCGGCCTGTCGTTGCTGCTGATGCTGGTGTCGCTGCAGCGGCTGACCGAAGGCATCTTCGGCGTCGGCTTTCCCGAGCGCGGTCTCGGCACGATCTGGCTCGGCCACCTGCTGCTCGGGATGGCCTACGCGACCGTCGTCGTCCGCGCGCGCCTGTCGACGCTCGATCCTCAGCTCGAGGAAGCCGCGCTCGACCTCGGCGCCAGGCCGCACCAGGTGTTCTGGCTGGTGACGCTGCCGATGATCGGCCAGGCGCTCGCCTCCGCGTTCCTGCTGACGTTCACGCTCTCGCTCGACGACGTCGTCCTCTCGGCCTTCCTCTCGGGGCCGGGTGCAACGACGATGCCGCTGGTCATCTTCTCGCGCGCCCGGCTCGGCCTGAACCCGAGCGTCAACGCCGTGGCCACGCTGACCATCGCGGTGGTCGCGGTCGTCGTCGTCGTGGCCAGCTTGCTCCTCGCCCGCGGCACGCGGCGTCGGAGCGCAGAAGCAGCGGCGGCGGCGCGAGACGCGTTGCCGGTCGCGACCCGACGATTGCCGGCCGCCGCATGAACGCAACCCGCCTCGTCGCGTACGGGTGCCTGGCCACCGCGATGGCCATCGTCGGCGGCTATGTCGCCGCGTCGAAGGCGCTGGTCATCGTCTTCCCGGTGTTCCTGCTCGCCGGGCTGCGCTTCGCGATCGCCGGGGTCGCGATGGTGCCCTGGTTGCGCCGGCCGGCGGGCGAGGCGCCGCTCAGCCCGACCAGCAAGCGCCTGCTCGTCCTCGAGTCGTTCTTCGGCAACTTCCTGTTCTCGATCTGCATGCTGTTCGGCATCGCCCGGACGACGGCACTGGCGGCGGGCGTCATCCTCGCGGCGCTGCCGGCGGTTGTCGCCGTCCTCTCGTGGCTGCTGCTCAGGGAACGCGTCGCAACCCGGGTCTGGGCCGGCATCGCCTGCGCCGTCGGGGGCATTGCGATGGTGTCGCTGGCCCGCGAAGTCGGCGAGTCGACGCCGTCGGCCGACGCCCTCGTCGGCAACGCACTGCTGTTCGGCGCGGTCACCTGCGAGGCGCTCTACGTCGTCATCGGCAAGCGGCTGTCGGCCGACCTCGGGCCGAAACGAATCAGCGCGCTCATCAACCTGTGGGGCCTCGTGCTGGTCGCACCGTTCGCCATCTGGCAGGCGATCGACTTCCCCTTCGCCTACATCGACGTCTCGTACTGGCTGTTGCTCGTCGTCTACGCGATCCTCGCCAGCGTCGTCACGGTATGGCTGTGGATGACGGGACTGCGCCACGTTCCCGCGTCGCAGGCGGGCGTGTTCACCGTCTTCCTGCCGATCGCAGCAGCGGCCGTGGGCCTGACGGTGTTCGGCGAGACGATCAGCACGATCCAGGCGGTGGCGTTCGCGCTGGCGCTGGCCGGCGTGTTGCTCGCCGCACGGCGCGGTTCCTCAGGCGTGATCGCGCCTTGACCGCGCGTGGGTCAGCGCTTGCGTGCGAGCGTCACGCCGTCTCCGATCGGGACCATCGCCATGTCGACGCGCGGGTCGACATGGATCTTGTCGTTCAGCGCTTGCAGCGCTTTCGTGTCGTCGTCGTCGGCCGGCCGCGCAACCGCACCGCCCCACAGCACGTTGTCGATGGTGATCAGCCCACCCGGGCGCAGCAGCACGAGGCAGCGCTCGTAGTACGCGTCGTAGCCGGACTTGTCGGCGTCGATGAAGGCGAAGTCGTAGCTGCCCGATTCGCCCGAGGCGATGCGCGCATCGAGCGTGGCGGCGGCCGGCCCGATCACCAACTCGATCCGGTCGGCAACGCCGGCCTCGGCCCAGAACGGTCGCCCGACCGCCGTATAGGCCTCGCTCACATCGCAGGCCAGGACCCGGCCGTCTGCCGGCAGCGCGAGCGCGACCGACAGCGCGCTGTAGCCCGTGTAGACACCGACCTCGATCGTTCGGCGAGCGCCGATGAGGGCGACCAGGAAGGCGAGGAAGCGGCCCTGCTCGGCGCCGATCTGCATGCCGGCGTGGGGTTGGTCGCGCGTCGCCTCGCGCAGCCCGCGCTGCGCCGGGGTCTCGCGCGCCGAGTGGGCGACGACGTAGTCGAGCAGGGCGCCGTCGAGCGGCGTGTTGCGATTGGCCAAGGTCGGTGGCGCCGAGGCAGCCTCAGGGAGCGGCGCCCGCGAGCTGCTCGCGCGCGCGCGCCGTCGATCGCTCGACGAGGTAGTCGCTTTCGAACGCGCGCAGCCGTCCGGCTTCGCAAAGGCGGCCCAGCAACCGCGCCGTCATCGACACCGTCTCGCGGTCCTTGGCGCCATGCGAGAAGAGGAACAACGTCCGGCTCGGGCTCATGTAGGTCAGGCGAACCTTTTCCCAGCGGCCCTTGAGGTTGAGGCGGTACGAGAAGCCGAGCTGGAGGTGGTCGCGCAGGGCGAGGCCCGGCGCGAGCTCGGGCTCCGCTGGCAGCGATGGATCGGCTTCGGACGCGACGGAGGCGGCCACCGGCGCTGCGGCCGGCAAGTCGAGCGCGCTCGTGTCGATCGTCGGAAGCGACTCGCCGTCCGCCGCGACCGTCGCCGACGCGACCGGCGGCGGCTCGCCATCGGCTGCCGCCGGCTCCGCGGCCTTCGGCGAAGCGTCCGAGGGCGTGACCGGATCCGCCACGACCGCGCTCGACCAGTCGATCGACGCTTCCGAGACGAGCCCGATCGAACGCTGCTCCGCCGGCGAGAAATGCGGCTCGACGACCGACGGTACGGCCGACGCGGCGGCGTCGCTCACCGTGCCGGGCGCCGCCGTGTCGTCGGTCGCATCGGTGCCCGGGATCGGCGTCCGCACGGCCGCGTCGAGCTGGCGCAGCCTCATGTTGTGGTCGAGGTCGGTGCCCGGCGGCGCCTTCAGCGAGCCGGTGTGGATCGCCATCAGCTCGCCGAAGAAGCCCTCGCGAGACGACGCCGGCCAGCCGACCGAATCGGTGCCGGTGGTCAGTCCGGCCATCAGCGCCGGCAACGTCGCGACGAAGCGCTTGCGGTCTTCAGGCGAGCGCTTGGGCTGCAGGCTGGCCACGAGCTCGCTCATCGTCTGCCGCAGCTGCTTCACGCCCGCCGAATGCTCGCCGTCGCGACGCGCGGCGACGACGATCGCCTGTGCCCAGACACCGCACAGGAAGTCGCGCACGAACGCCGGTAGCGCCAGCGGCTCGAGGGCGGCCGCCAGACGCGAGGCGTAGAGGGCCAGGACCCGCCACTCGGTTTCCTTGTCCAGCAGCGTCGGCGCCGCGGGCGTGGCGTGCAGCTCCTCGCGGGTCTGCTCGTCGACGAAGCGCTGCAAGGCGTCGAGCTTGGCGTCGTAGACCTCGAGCTGGTCGAAGTCGCCCTCGACGATCTCGGTGACCAGCGCGCCGACCCGCTCGAGCAGACCCGCGCCGGCACCGCTCTCGAAGCCGTCGACTGCACTGGCGAGCGAGGCGATCCGGTTGATGAAGCGGCGCACCGGGTGGCGACGCGAGGAGAAGAATCGCGGGTCGACCAGGGCGACGCGCAGCACCGGAAGCTGCAGCCGTGCGATCTGCCGCGCCATCTGCGGCGGCACCCGCGAATCGGACAGGATCTGGTCGAACAGGCTGCTGACGACCGCGATCACGAGGTGGTCGACCTTGCTGCGCGCAGCCTGCTCGAGCTCGTCGCGGTGGGCGCGGATCAGGTTGACGGCAACGAGGCCCGTCAGCTCGTTCGCGTCGAGCGACCCGAACGGCGTCTGCTGGGCGAGCGCGCCGCTGCCGGTGTTGAATGCGCCATAGCCGGAGTCGCGCAGGGTGCGGACGAACTCGGGCTGCCCGGTCGCCTCCACGTTGATCCGGCGCAGCATGTCGGTGAGGTGCTGGTCAGCGGCGGTCCGTGCCGACGAGCGGCTCGCTGGCGGCATCGAATCCGCCATCGCGCCGCGCATCAGGCGGTCGAGCAGCGCCGAGGCGCCGCCGACATCGAGGCCTGGTGGCAGCGGGTCGGCCTGGCCCATCCGTCCCAGGATCGAGCTTTCCCAGCTGCGCAGCGGGTCTGCGCCTGGCGGCTGCGGTGGCGGCTGCGGTGGCGGCTGCGGTGGCGGCTGCGGTTGCGGCTGCGCTTGCGCTTGCGGCGGCGGCCGGCCGACCCACGATGCGTCCATCGCGCGCCGCAGCTCGTCGAGGCCGCCGCGACCGTCGGCGGCGGTTCCGGGCCGGCGGGCGGAATCGTCGACCGCCCTCATGGCCCGGTCGAGCGGCGTGACGCCG
>JBBSUK010000170.1:0-6437 GCA_038234975.1 Burkholderiales bacterium | reverse complement strand
TCGGCAAGCTCGCCGTCAGTTCGGCGCAGGGCGTCCTGCCCGACGGCGCCGCCTTCTCGATTCCCGGCAACGACGCCGCACCGGCCGCGCTCGACGTTCCGATCGATGCCCGCAACGAGCGCGTCGTTCTCGCGCTGGTGCTCTCACGGCCGGGCATCGTCGAGTCCGACGCCGAGCAGGCGGCCGGCGCGATGGGCCCGCGCTTCCAGGTCGCCGAGGTTGAGGTCGGCGACAGCAACACCAACGTCGACCGCGACGTCGCGGTCCAGATCGGCCGGCTGAACCTGCGGCTGATGCTCGAGCGCGACGCCGGCGAGGGCTACGCGACGGTCGCGGTGGCACGCGTGGTCGAGCGCCGCGCCGACAACAAGCTCGTGCTCGACACCCAGTACATCCCGCCGATGCTGCACGCGCAAGGCCACCCCATCCTCGACGGCTACGTGCGCGAGATGTGCGGGCTGCTGCACCAGCGCGGCGAGGCGCTCGCGGCGCGGCTGACCCAGCCCGGCCGCGGCGGCGTCGGCGAGATCGCCGACTTCCTGCTGCTCGAGGCCGTCAACCGCTCGCAGCCGCTCTTCGTGCAGCTGCAGCAGCGCTCGGTGCTGCACCCCGAGACGCTGTACGCGGCCTGCCTCAGCCTCGCCGGCGACCTCGCGACCTTCCGCGACAAGCGTCGGCCACCACCTTTCCCCGAGTACCTGCACGACGACCTCCAGCGGTGCTTCCGCGCCGTGATCGACGACCTGCGTCAGTCGCTGTCCATGGTGATGGAACAGACCGCCATCCCGATCGAGCTGCAGGACAGGAAGCACGGCGTCCGCGTCGCCGTCATCGCCGACAAGGAGCTCGTGCGCAACGCCAACTTCGTGCTCGCCGTCGCGGCGCAGATGCCGGGCGAGGCGCTGCGTGCCCGCTTTCCCACGCAGACCAAGATCGGCCCGGTCGAGCGCATCCGCGACCTCGTCAACCTGCAGCTGCCGGGGGTGACCATGCGGCCGCTGCCGGTGGCGCCGCGGCAGATCCCGTATCACGCCGGCTTCAGCTACTTCGAGCTCGACACGCGCAACAACGAGCTGTGGAAGCAGCTCGAGGTGTCGGGCGGCTACGCGATGCACATCGCCGGCGAGTTCCCGGGCCTCGAGCTCGAGTTCTGGGCGATCCGCGCCTGATGCCCGCTTCGGCTGAGTCCGCGCTCGCGTCGACCTGCCTCTAGGAACCGCCATGACCGAACGCGAGAACGATCCCTTCGCCGCCTTCGAGTCCGATCGGACCGTCATCAAGCCCGGCGCGGGGCGCGGCGCGTCGCCTGCGGCCGGCGGCGGCGCGCGCGTACCCGGCAGCGGCAGCTTCGCACCCGGCGCAGCGGGCGGCGCCGGCGGCGCCCGGATGGACGCGGGCGGCGCGGCGGGCACGACCGGTGGCAAGGAGGCGCCGCTCGCCATCGACGCGCTGATGGTCGCGAACATGAATCCGCTGGTGGCGGCGGCGGCGCCGCTGCTGTCGGCGGCACCGCGCATCCGCGCCATGGCGCAGCACGCGAACCCGGTCGGCCTGAAGGACGCGCTGGCCGAGGGCGTTCGCAAGTTCGAGCAGCAGGCGCGCTCCGAGGGGTTGCCCAACGAGCAGGTCATCGCCGGCCGTTACGTCCTTTGCACCCTGCTCGACGAATCGGCGGCGAGCACGCCGTGGGGCAGCTCGGGCGGCTGGGCCAACCAGAGCCTGCTCGTGCTCTTCCACAACGAGACCTGGGGCGGCGAGAAGGTCTTCCAGCTGATGAGCAAGCTGGCCGAGAACGTGCAGGCCAACCGCAACCTGCTCGAGCTGATGTACGTCGCGCTCGCCTTCGGGTTCGAAGGCCGCTACCGCGTCCTCAACGACGGCCGGGCCCAGCTCGACAACCTGCGCGTGCGGCTGGCGCAGATGCTGCGAGGCAACCGTGCCGATGCCGACCGGATGCTGTCGCTGCGCTGGGAGGGTACGCCGGCGAGGGTCGCGCGCCTGCGCGACGGGCTGCCCATGTGGGTCGTCGCGTCGCTGTTTGCGCTCGTGCTGCTCGGCGTCTTCCTGGTGCTCAAGCTGTCGATCAACGGCGCCTCCGACACCACCTTCGCGACGCTGCAGTCGCTCGATGTCAAGCCAGCGCCGCGGGCGGGGCCCCCGCCACCTCCGCCACCTGCGCCCAAGCCGCGCCTGGCGACCTTCCTGAAACCCGAGATCGACTCCGGCCAGGTGCAGGTGCGCGACCTCGCGGACCGGTCGATCGTCGTCATCAAGGGCGACGGCTTCTTCGAGCCGGGCAGCGCCGAGATCGCCGGCCGCACCAAGCCCCTGCTGACGCGGATCGAGGAGGCGCTCAAGGCCACGCCAGGCAACGTCATCATCACCGGCCACACCGACAACCAGCCGATCCGGACCTTGCGATACCCGTCGAACTGGCATCTCTCGCAGGAACGCGCCGACGCGGTGAAGAAGCTGCTCGCCTCGACCTTGAAGCCGGAGCGCATCCGGGCCGAGGGCAAGGCCGACGCCGAGCCCGTCGAGTCGAACGCCACGCCTGCCGGCCGCGCGCGCAACCGCCGCGTCGAGATCACGCTGATGGTTCCGGCGAGCACGTGAGGAGCACGAGATGAAACGCTGGCTCCGCTATCTCGTGCATCCGATGGTCCTGTCGCTGATCGGCGTCATCGCACTCTCGGCGATCGTCTGGTACGTCGGCCCGCTCATCGCCATCGGCGAGTCGCGGCCGCTCGATCCGGAGTGGATACGCCTCGTCGTCATCGGCGTGCTGCTGCTGCTGTGGCTGCTGCGCGGCGGCTTGCGCATCCTCCGGCAACGCAAGGCGAACGCCGCCCTGGTCGACGGCATGGCGAAGGGGCCGAGCGCGTCCGACAAGGAGGCCGCCGTGCTCGGCGAGCGCTTCACGCAGGCGCTTTCGGTCCTGAGAAACGCGCCCGGCCGCAAGCGCCACGGCGGCGCCTGGCTGTACGAGCTGCCGTGGTACATGTTCATCGGCGCGCCGGGCTCGGGCAAGACGACGGCGTTGATGAACGCGGGGCTGACCTTTCCGCTCGCCGAGAAGATGGGCGCCGGCAGCGTGCGCGGCGTCGGCGGCACGCGCAACTGCGACTGGTGGTTCACCGACGAGGCGGTGCTCGTCGACACCGCCGGCCGCTACACGTTGCAGGAGTCGAACGAGAAGGTCGACGCGAGCGCGTGGGACAACTTCCTCGCGCTGCTGAAGAAGTCGCGCCCACGCCGGCCGATCAACGGCGTGCTGCTCACCGTCAACACCCAGGACCTGCTGCAGCAGACGCCGGTCGAGCGCAAGGACCACGCTGCCAAGCTGCGGGCACGGATGCAGGAGCTCGCCGAAAAGCTCGGCGTGCGTGCGCCGGTCTACGTGCTCGTCACCAAGGCCGACCTGATCGCCGGCTTCAACGAGAGCTTCGCGTCACTCAACAAGGAAGAGCGCAACCAGGTCTGGGGCTTCACGTTCGCGCACGCGCCCGACAGCACCGACGATCCGCTCGCCAGCTTCGGCTCCGAGTTCGCGGCCCTCGAGAAGCGGCTGCGCGACCGCATCGTGCCGCTCATGGAGGCCGAGCACGAGGTGCTCAAGCGTGCCGCCATCTTCGACTTCCCGCAGCAGTTCGCCGGCATCCGCGGCCTGCTCGGCGGCTTCCTCGAGCAGGTCTTCTCCGGCGGCGGGACGATCGAGGAGCGGCCGCTGCTGCGCGGCGTCTACTTCACGAGCGGCACGCAGGAGGGCACGCCGATCGACCGCGTGCTGGGCACGCTCGCGCGCACCTTCGGCGTCGAGCGGCGGCTGGCGGCGCCGGCTGCGTCGCGCGGCAAGAGCTTCTTCCTGCATCGGCTGCTGAAAGACGTCGTCTTCGCCGAGCAGGGGCTCGTCGGCCAGAACCGCAGCATGGAGCGGCGCCGCGGGCGGTTGCGATTCGCCGGTTTCGCGGCGTTGCTGCTGGTGAGCGCCGGGCTCGCGATCGGCTGGTTCGTGAGCTACGGGCGCAACAAGGCTTACGTGGCCGAGGTGGAGGCGCGACTGCCCGAGCTGAAGAAGGCGGTCGACGCGCTCCCGCCGGCGACGACGGGCGACGTCACTCCGCTGCCGCCGGTGCTGACCGCGGTGCGCAACGCCGCTGCGCCCGCCGACTTCCCGGTCGACGCACCGCCGCTGTCGATGACGTTCGGCCTGTACCAGGGCGACAAGCTCGACGCCGCGGCCGCGTCCGGTTTCCACCGTCTGCTCGACCACGCGCTGATGCCGCGGGTGGTGCGCCGTCTCGAGGAGCGGCTGCGCGCGGTCAACCGCGACAACCTCGAGATCGCGTATGAAGCGCTGAAGAACTACCTGATGGTCTACACGCCCGACAAGTTCGACGCCGAGTCGTTCAGGGCCTACGTGGGCCTCGACTGGGACGCGGCGCTCGAGCGCACGCTGGCGCCCGAGCAGCGGCAGGCGCTCGATGCGCAGCTCGCGTCGATGCTCGACTACGCCGGTGCGCCGCAGCCGCAGGTGCCGATGGACAAGGCGCTGGTCGCCAACGTGCGCGACATGCTGGTCGCCTTCCCGCTCGAGTACCGCATCTTCAGCCGCCTGAAGCGCGCCCAGGTCGGCGCCGACCTTCCGGCGTTCACCGTCGCCAGCGCGGCGGGGCCTGCGTCGCTCAGCGTCTTCGTCCGCGCCAGTGGCGAGCCGCTCACCAAGGGCATTCCGGGGCTGTTCACGCGCGAGGGCTACCGCAAGGCCTTCGAGACGTCGGTCGACAAGGCGAGCCGCCAGCTCGCGTCGGAGGAGACCTGGGTGCTCGGCGTGCGGCAGACCGACGCGACGCGGTCGATGCCCCTCGGCAAGGCCAACGTCGAGCTCACCAACCGCGTGCGCCGCCTCTACTTCGAGGAGTACATCAAGGTCTGGGACCGCTACATCGCCGACGTGCGCATCGTCCCGTTGCGCGGCCTCGATCAGAGCCTGCAGGTGGCGCGACAGCTCTCCGGGGTCGATTCACCGCTGGCCGCCTTCCTGCGCGGCGTCGCCCGCGAGACGACGCTCGTGATACCGGTGCCGCCACCAACCGGCGCGACGGCCGGCACGCGAACCGGCCAGGTCGACACCAAGGCGCTGCAGGCCAAGCGCGAGATGGAGGCGGTGCTCGGCAAGGTGAAGGTGCCGGGGCAGGGCGGGACCGTGCAAGGTCCGCCACTCGAGAAGATGGTCGACGATCACTTCGAGCCGATCCACCGCCTCGTCGAAGGCCAGCCGCCGCCGATGGACGAGATCCTCAAGCTCTTCAACGAGGTCTACGTCCAGCTCGCCGCGGTCGACGCGGCACAGAAGAGCAAGTCGTCGCCACCGCCGGCAGGCGGTGCGGCCGGGGTCAAGGCGGCGGCCGGCCAGCTTCCGGAGCCGGCCCGTTCGGCCCTCGAGGCGGTCGCCGGGGCGGCCGCGACTTCGGGTCGGGCGGTCGAGCGCGAGGGACTCACGAGCGAGCTCAAGCCGATCAGCGACGCCTGCAACCGCACGATCAACGGCCGCTACCCGTTCACCGCGAGCTCGCGAGCCGACGTGTTGCCCGAGGACTTCGCGCAGATGTTCGCCCCCGGCGGAATGCTCGACGACTTCTATACGCGCAAGCTCGCCCCGCTCGTCGACCAGGGCTCGACCCCATGGCGCTTCAAGCCGACCGGCGACGGCAGCAAGCCCGTCAACGCCGCTGCGCTGGCCGACTTCCAGCGCGCCGCCCGCATTCGCGACGTGTTCTTCCGCAGCGGCGGCAAGGCGCCATCGTTCAAGGTCGACATCCGCGCCATCGAGATGGACGAGGGACTCAAGGAGATCCTGCTCGACATCGACGGCCAGTCGATGAAGTTTCTCGCCGGGAACACCACGCCGGTGACGGTCGCGTGGCCGAGCGCTCGCGTTGCCTCGCAGATCAAGCTCACGACCAACCCGCCCGGCACGCCGCTCACCTTTGACGGCCCGTGGGCGCTGTTTCGGATGTTCGATCGGTTCGACGCGCAGCCGACGGCGCAGCCCGAGCGGTTCACCGTGCCGATGAACCTCGACGGCAAGCGCGCCCGGCTGGAGGTCACCGCCAACAGCGTCTTCAACCCGTTCAGGCTGCGCGAGATCGCGCAGTTCCGCTGCCCGGGGTCGCTGTGAGTGCCCAGACCGGGCCGCGGAGCGACCTCGCCGACGTGGCCGGCTGGTACGGCAAGCTGCCGACGGTCGGCGACTTCGCGTCACGGCGCCTCGAGGCCGATTTCGTCGACCCGTGGGACCGCTGGCTCGGCGATGGCCTGCAGGCGCAGCGCGACACGCTCGGCGACGGCTGGCTCGATGCCTTCGTGCACAGCCCGGCGTGGCGTTTCATGCTGTCGCCAGGCGTGCTCCATGGCTTCGACGCGAGGTCGACGCT
>JBBSUK010000169.1:0-6491 GCA_038234975.1 Burkholderiales bacterium | reverse complement strand
GATGCTCGCGATCGACGGCATCGACACCTACTACGGCGACACGCAGGTGCTGTTCGACGTGTCGCTCGAGGTCGGCCGCGGCGAGGTCGTGGCGCTGCTGGGGCCCAACGGCGCCGGCAAGACGACGCTGCTCCGTTCGGTGCTCGGCCTGACGCCGGCGCGCCGCGGCAGCGTGCGCTTCGCCGACCGCGACGTGACGCGCATGCCGACGCACGAGATCGCTCGCCTCGGCCTCGGCTGGGTGCCCGACGACCGGCGCATCTTCCCGACCCTGACGGTGGCGCGCAACCTCTCGATCGCGCGCAAGAAGACGCCGTTTCGCGCCTGGAGCGAGGCCGAGTGCTTTGCCATCTTCAGCGCGCTGGAATACCTGATGCACCGCGAGTGCGAGAACCTCTCCGGCGGCGAGATGCAGATGGTGGCGATCTCGCGGGCGTTGCTCGGCGCTCCCGGCCTGGTGCTGTTCGACGAGCCGAGCCAGGGCCTCGCACCCAAGGTCGTCCAGGACGTGATGAAGACGATCGAGCGGCTGCGCGCAGAAGGCATCGGCGTGCTCGTCGTCGAGCAGAACGTGCAGAGCGCGCTCGCCGTCGCCGATCGGGTCTACGTGCTCGACCGCGGCCGGGTCGTGCACCGCGGCGCGGCGGCCGCGCTGCGCGACGACGCAGCGCAGCGCGCGGCGTTGCTCGGCGTGTGACCGCAGCGAAACGGACCCCGCCGATGACCGCACCGCTCCTCCACGTCGACGGCCTCGCCAAGCGCTACACGCGCGGCTGGCCACGCCCCGAGACGACGTTCTCGCTGGAGGCCGACTTCACCGTCGGGGGCCCCTGCGTCGTCGGCGTCATGGGCCCGAACGGCTCGGGCAAGACGACGCTGTTCGAGCTCATCACCGGCAGCAACGCGCCGAGCGCCGGCCGCGTGCTCGTCGCCGGGCAGGACATCCACGCCGTGCGCTACGGCGAGCGCGACCGCGTCGCCATCCACTACCACCAGTCGTACCAGGTGCGTTCGTTCCGCCGCACGCGGCCGGAGGCGACGATGCAGCGCGCCGCGAGCGCGTCGCCACGCGTGCACCTGTTCGACGAGCCGCAGTTCAACACGCAGGACGGCTACATCGGCTTCATGCTCGACTTCTTCCGCAGGCTCCGCGCCGAAGGCAAGCTCGTCTTCCTCTGCCTGCATCCGAACGAGCCCTACCACCTCGACATCCTGCGCGAGAGCTGCGAGCGCTTCGTCTTCGTCAAGGGCGGACGGCTGTCGTTCGCGCCGTCGTTCGACGCGCTCCTGAAGGACGATGCGGTGCGCGCCTACCTCGGCCGCCTGGCGCCTGCGGAGGCAGCCTAGAGCGGCAGCTCGGTCCAGTACTGCCCGCCGTGGAAGAGCAGCGGCGAGACGCCAGCGCGGTGCGCGCAGTGCAGCACCTCGCCGACGAGGATGAGGTGGTCGCCCTCGGTGTAGCGGCTGCGGTTGTGGCACTCGAACGTTGCCGCCGCGCCCTCGATGAGCGGCGCGCCGGTGACGCCGGCGCGGAAGGACACGCCGTCGAAGCGGTCGACGTGCTGCGTCGAGAAGCGCTCGGCGAGCGCGCGCTGGTCGGCGGCGAGGACGTTGATCGCGTAGTGCGAGCCGCCCTCGAACGCAGGCAGCGAGCCGGCCTGCCGCGACAGGCTCCACAGCACCAGCGGCGGGTCGATCGACACCGAGTTGAACGAGTTCGCCGTCAGGCCGATCGGCTGGCCGCGCGCGTCGATCGCGGTGACGATGGTCACGCCGGTGGCGAAGGCGCCGAGCGCGGTGCGGAACTGCGAAACGGAGAAGCGGGGCATGCCGCGATTCTTTCGCACGTCGGACCGGCGCACCGCGCTTCCTAGAATGCCCGCATGGATCAGGATCGCAGGCGCGACGCGCGAGAGGCCGTCGCCGCGCGATCCTTGCGTGGGCGCTTGGCCGCGTGGCATCGCCTCGCTGCCGTCACCGTGCTCGGCTTCGCCTCCGGCCTGCCGCTGGCGCTCACCGGCCAGGCGATGCAGGCCTGGCTCACCGCCGACGGGTTCGACATCGCGACCATCGGCTTCCTGAGCCTGGTCGGCCTGCCGTACACGTTCAAGTTCCTCTGGGCGCCGCTGATGGACCGCTTCGAGCCGCCGTGGCTCGGTCGTCGCCGCGGCTGGCTGGTCGCGACGCAGCTCGCGCTGGCCGGCGCGCTGGCGTGGATGGCGGCGTCGCCGCCGGCGGCGTCGCTCGGCGCGTTCGCCGTGATCGCCGGGCTGGTGGCCTGGCTGTCGGCGTCGCAGGACGTCGTCGTCGACGCGTATCGCACCGACCTCCTCGCGGCCGACGAGCGCGGCCTCGGCTCGTCGCTCACGGTGCTCGGCTACCGGCTGGCGATGATTGTCTCGGGCGGCCTCGCCTTCATCTGGGTCGACGCGAAGCAGGGCGGTGGCTGGAGCTGGCCCGAGGTCTATCGGCTGATGGCGGGGTTCATGGTCGTCGCAGCGGTCGTCTCGGCCGTGGCCTTGCCGCGACTCGTCCGCGCCGAGAAGCCATCGTCGGTGGCACGCCACGATCTGGTCGGCTTCCTCGCCGTCGTCGCGGCGGTCGCGGTCGGCGTGGTGGTCACGACGCAGCTCTTCTCGCCGCTCGCCCGCGCCGCCATCGTGCCGCTGTTCGAGGGCAGCGGCATCGCCGCGAACCTGCGCGCGCGCTGGGCCGACGTCGCCGCGCTCGTCGCCGGCCTCGCGTTGACGGTCCCGCTCGTCGCCTTCGCCGCGCGCCGCGCCCGCTTCGAGACCTTCCTCGGCGGCCTCGGCAGCTACTTCGCGCAGCCCGGCGCGCTCGCCTTCCTCGCCTTCATCGTCCTCTACAAGCTGCCCGATGCGTTTGCCGGTGCGCTGCTCACGCCATTCCTGCTGCAGGCGATGCACTACACGACGGCCGAGGTCGGCGTCGTCAACAAGGTGATCGGCCTGTGGCTGACGATCGGCGGCGCGCTCGTCGCCGGCGTGTTCATGCTGCGCCTGGGGCTGTGGCGGTCGCTGTTGATATTCGGCATCCTGCAGATGCTCGGTAACCTCGGCTTCTGGTGGCTCGCGGTCCACGGCAAGGGCGCGCTGCCGGGCATGCTGATCCCGGCGTTCGACTGGGGCTTCGTCAAGCTCGCCGAAGCGACGCCGGTCGACGGCGGCCTGCTGATGGCGATCGCCGCCGAGAACATCACCAGCGGCATGGGCACGGCGGCGTTCGTCGCCTTCCTCATGGCGCTGTGCAACCGTCGCTTCAGCGCGACGCAGTTCGCGCTGCTGTCGGCGTTCGCGTCGGTCGGCCGGGTGTGGGTCGGCCCGGTCGCCGGCGTGCTCGCGCAGTCGATCGGCTGGCCGATGTTCTTCATCGTCTCGACGGTGGCCGCGCTGCCGGCATTGGCACTGCTGGTGTGGCTGCGGCCGGCGGTGGCTATGCTCGACGCCCGTGACGATGCCGACCGCTGATCCCTGCCGCCGCGCTCCTCCTTCACGCCGCAGCGTCCTGGCGCTGTGCTGCGCCGGCTGCGTCGCGTTCGCGCCGTCGCAGGGTTGGGCGCGCGAAGGCGTCGACGTCGGCCCGCCGTCACGCTTCTCCGGCATCGTCAGCGCGCAGCAGGTCGAGCAGGCGGCGTCGCGCCAGTACCTCGGCCTGCTCTCCGAAGCCGGCCAGAAGCGCGCACTCGCGCCGACCGACAACCCGCAGCTCATCCGGCTGCGCGCCATCGCCGAGCGGCTGATTCCGTACACGTACGAGTGGAACCCGCGCGCCCGCGGATGGCGCTGGGAGGTCAACCTGATCGGCAGCAAGCAGATCAACGCCTTCTGCATGCCCGGCGGCAAGATCGCCTTCTTCCACGGCATCCTGAGCCGGTTGCAGCTCAGCGACGACGAGGTCGCGATGGTGATGGGCCACGAGATGAGCCACGCGCTGCGCGAGCACGCGCGCGAGCAGATGGGCAAGAACATGGCCACGCGCGGCGCGATCGAGTTCGGCGCGGCGATCCTGGGCCTCGGCGACGCCAGCCGGCTCGCCGCCGGCATCGGCGGGCAGCTCCTGTCGCTGCGCTACGGGCGAAGCGACGAGACCGAAGCCGATCTCGTCGGCCTCGAACTCGCCGCCCGCGCCGGCTACGACCCGCGTGCCGCCGTGACGCTGTGGAAGAAGATGGCGTCGGCCGACCGGCGCGGCAGCGTCGAGCTGCTCAGCACCCACCCGAGCGGCCCGACCCGCATCGCCGACCTGGAGCGCAACATCCCGAAGGTGATGCCGCTGTACGAGCGGGCGGTCAAGCCGCCGAGACGGTTCGGCCCGCCGCCCGAGTGAGGCCTACTTCGGCGCGAGCGCGACGACCTCGCCGTTGGCGCGCTTCAGGTAGATCGCGTCGCCCTTGAGGCGCACGTCGCTGCAGCCCGACGGCGCGCGTCGCCACTCGCCGCACAGCTTGCCTTCTTCCACCCGCCACTGCCCGGTGTCGCGAAAGCCGCCGCTGGTGTCGATGTACATGTAGCCGTTGTCCTTGTAGTCGATGCGCCAGGTCGAACCGTCGGCGAGCTGCGCGCGCATCACCTTGCCGGCGATGCGCTCGCGCAACTGGACTGCCGAAGCGGGCTCGGCGCCGTCGGGGAACTCGGTCGGCGTCGGCTTTGCCTGCGCCGCCGCAGCGAGCGGCAGCGCGAGGATCGACAGGGTGAGGATGAGGTTGCGCATGGGGTTCTCCTTGAAGTCGAGTTGGATCAGGGGCGAACCAGCCCGAGCTGGTCGACGAGCGCATCGGTGGCGACGCCGTTGAAGCGGATCGAATGCAGGCCGCCGGGGAAGATGCGGGTCTGCGCGGCGTAGCGCACTTCGCCGGCGCGCTGTACGAAGAGGCGCTGGAAGCCGCCTTGGTCGAGCATCTCGGCCGGGATCTGTGCGAACCTCAGCACCCGGTAGCCGCCGAGCGTCTCCATCGTGTAGGTCGTGTCGAGGATGGCGACGTAGTTGGTCGTGAAGTTCTGCGCGGCCGTGCGGTTGTGGCGGAAGAAGCGCGCCTTCTGGCCGTTGGCGTCGAAAGCAACGCGATAGCCGATCTCGTTGGTGTAGGCCGGATCGGGCGCGGACGCCGCGAAGTAGCTGTGCACGTGCAGCGTGACGCTGCCGTTGAGCGCGCCGCCAAAGAAGTTGCCCGGATTCCTGGCGATCATGTCCTCGAGATCCGCGGCGAAAGGCCACATCTCGAAGGGCACCGGCGTCTGCGCTGCGGGGGCGACGCGCACGCGGTCGGTGGCGCCGAGGAAGACCTGCTCCGGCTCGCGCGCCTGGTCGTTGCGCTGATAGGACATCGTCGACCCGCGCGGGAAGGTTCCGGCCTGCAGCAACGGCGTGCCCGGCGACGGTCCGTAGATCGAGTAGTCGAACGTGCCGTCCTTGGACGGGTACCAGCGAATGTCCTGGATCACCTCGGCCATGTTGCGGCCGTCGAGCGTGACGGTGACCGGCCCCGGCGAGGTGTCGTTGAAGGCCCGGCAGTAGCTCGAGCTGCGCGGGTTGAGCGTGTATCGCAGCGTGCCGACGAGGTCGTCGGGGCAGGCGTACCAGTCGGTGCCGGTCCAGAACTCGGTGTTGAAGTGGAACGGTTGCCGCACGCCGCCGATCACGTTGACGCGCTTGTCGTCGGCCGTGTAGTGGCCTGTCGCGTCGGCGACGCCGTCGCTGACGAAGCGGCGCAGGAAATAGTTGTTCGCATCGAGGTAGGTGAACCTGCGCAGGATGTCCAACGGCGGGTTGACCGGCGGTGCCATCGGGTCGGTGTGCGCCGGGATGCCGAGCTGATCGCGCATGGCGATCCACGCCGGCGTGTTGATGCGCTTCTGGTACACGGTGCGCTGCACATCGGCGTAGCCGCCGAAGACGACGCCGTCGCGCTCGACGAAGAAGCGCCGACGCTTGACCGAGGCCACCGGCTCGGCGGGATAGCCGGCCGTGAACGTCAACACGCGCGAGTCGTTGCGCGCGGCGATCGTCGATGTGCCGTCGCCGACGGTCGTGCAGTTCTGCGAGCCGTTGTCGCTGACGCGAACGTCGCAGGCGAAAAAGCGTACCGCGTTGCCTGCCGGGTCGAAGCCGGCCCGGAAGCGGCGCAGCGCCCGCAGCGCCGGGTCGGCCTGCGTGGCGGGCACGTCCTCGAGGTACACGGTGTTCGAGCCCGTCACGACGGCCGCGGTGTCGACGAAGTTGCCCGTCATGGTCTTGAGCGCTTCGAGCGTGGCCGCCTGCTTGAAGGCAGGCAGCACGCGCGGCTTGTCGAGCAGGTAGTAGTGCTCGGTGCCGCCGACGCTTTGCACCTGCTCACGGGTGCTCAGCGTCGCACCTGCGGGGAACACGGCTTCGCCGAGCAGCGCCGGCGGCGGGCCCCAATCGGTCGGCAGCCCGTTGTAGTCGGCGAGCGGGAAGGCACGGATCTCGGCCACCACGTCGGCCATCTTCTC
>JBBSUK010000168.1:0-6502 GCA_038234975.1 Burkholderiales bacterium | reverse complement strand
GCGACGCTATCTGGCCGAGTTCCTGTCCGACCGGCGCGTCGTCGAGATTCCGTCGCTGCTGTGGAAGCCGATCCTGCACGGCATCGTCCTGCGCACGCGTCCGGCGCGCTCGGCGCGCAAGTACGCGAGCATCTGGACCGCCGACGGCTCGCCGCTCGCCATGTGGACCGCCAAGCAGGCAACGATGCTGCGCGGCTACCTCGGCCAGCGCGGCCACGCGGTGTTCGTTCGCCAGGCCATGCGATACGGCAGGCCGTCGATCGCCAGCCAGCTCGACCTACTGCGCGTCGAAGGCGCCGAGCGCATCCTCGTTGTGCCGCTCTACCCGCAGTACGCAGCGGCGACGACGGCGAGCGTCGCCGACGCCGTGGCCGACTGGATGAAGACGCAGCGCAACCTTCCCGAGATGCGTTTCGTCAAGCACTACCACGACGACCCGGGGTACATCGCCGCCCTCGCCCGCCGCCTCGAGGACCACTGGCTGGTGCACGGCAGGCCCGATCGGCTCGTCCTCAGCTTCCACGGCCTGCCGGCGCGCTCGCTGACCCTCGGCGACCCCTACCACTGCGAGTGCCTGAAGACAGGCCGGCTCCTGCGCGAGCGCCTCAAGGTGAGGGACGAATTCGTCGTCGTTTCCTTCCAGAGCCGCTTCGGCAAGGCCCGGTGGCTTCAGCCCTACACCGAGCCGACACTGGTCCAGCTCGCCCGGTCAGGCGTCGGCCGCGTCGACGTGATGTGCCCGGGCTTCGTCGCCGACTGCCTCGAGACGCTCGAGGAAATCGACGTGGAAGCGCGTGCCGCCTTCATGGCCGCGGGAGGACGCGAGTTCACCTATGTGCCCTGCCTGAACGACCGCCCCGAGTGGATCGCCGCGCTGTCGGCGCTCAGCCTGCGGCACCTGCAGGGCTGGCCGACGCATGCCGGCACCGACGACGCGGTGGCGCTGGAGGCGCAGCGAGATCGCGCCCGCGGCGCCGGCGCGATCGCCTGATCGCCTCGGGTTCGGC
Organism: Burkholderiales bacterium; assembly: GCA_038234975.1. Taxonomy (GTDB): domain Bacteria; phylum Pseudomonadota; class Gammaproteobacteria; order Burkholderiales; family Burkholderiaceae_C; genus Schlegelella_A. The sequence continues at coordinate 5,495 of JBBSUK010000168.1, read as the reverse complement.
CCATTGCCACTCGATGCCCGCTCCGTGATAGTCGTTGCCGTTCCCGCGCGCCCGCGGAATCGCCGGGCGCCGGATACTCCGATGTGTTCACCTGCCCTTCGAAAGACCATCCCATGCAACGCATTCGCCAGACCCTGATCGGCGGCGCCCTCGCTGTCGTCGCCGCCTTCGCCACCGCACAGGTACCGGCGGGCTACCCCGCCGGCTACGCCGACACCATCGCTGCGGCGAAGAAAGAAGGCAAGGTCGTCGTCTACAGCACGACCGACACGGCAGCCGCCGGCTTCCTGACCAAGGACTTCCAGGCCCTCTACCCCGGCATTTCGGTCGAGTACAACGACATGAATTCGACCGAGGTCTACAACCGCTTCATCAGCGAGCGCGCCGCCAACGCCGGCTCCGCCGACGTGCTGTGGAGCTCGTCGATGGACCTGCAGATCAAGCTCGCCAACGACGGTGGCGCCCTGACCTACGCGTCACCCGAGATTTCGCACCTGCCGAAGTGGGCGGTCTGGAAGGACGAGGCCTACGGCACGACCTACGAGCCGATCGCCTTCGTCTACAACAAGCGCCTTCTCACCGGCGACGAGATCCCGCAGAGTCACGCTGACCTGCTGCGTGTCCTCACGACCAAGGCCGACAAGCTCAAGGGCAAGGTCACGACCTACGACATCGAGAAATCGGGCGTCGGCTTCCTGCTCATCACCCAGGACAGCAAGTACAACCCGCAGTTCTGGGAGATGGTCAAGGCGCTGGCCGCCGTCGGTCCGCGCGTGCAGTCGAGCGCCGGAACGATGATGGAGCGGATCAGTTCGGGCGAGAACCTGCTCGGCTTCAACATCTTCAACTCGTACGCCGCGCTCCGCGCCAAGAAGGATCCGTCGATCGGGATCGTGATCCCCAAGGACTACGCGCTCGTCATGTCGCGCGTGATGTTCATCTCGAAGACGGCGAAGAACCCGAACGCCGCCAAGCTGTGGCTCGACTACGTCCTGTCCAAGCGCGGGCAGACCATCATCGCCAACCAGTCCGAGCTCGGGTCGATCCGGTCCGACGTCGAGGGCGAGATGACCGTGGCCGGCTACGGCAAGGTTCTCGGCGACAAGGCGAGGCCGATCCCGGTCAGCTCCGACATCCTGGCCTACCTCGACCAGACCAAGCGGCTCGACTTCATCAAGCAATGGCAGGCGGCCATGAAGGCCGGCAAATAGGGCGATGCGTGGCGGCGTCGCGCGGCCTGCCGTCATCGGCGTCACGGCGCTCGCCGTCCTGCTGCCGCTCGGGCTCATCCTCTACCAGAGCCTGCTGAATGCGCCGTTCTTCATGCCGAGCAAGCTCGGCGTCGGCGCATTCGAGTTCATCTTCGCCGACGGCGACTTCTGGGATGCACTCAGGAACTCGCTGATCATCGCCGCCGCGATGGCGGTGATCGCGGTGCCGCTCGGCGGCATCCTGGCGTTCCTGATGGTTCGCACCGACATGCCGGGCCGCTCGTGGATCGAGCCGCTGCTGCTGATCCCGGTGTTCGTCTCGCCCATGGTCCTGGCCTTCGGCTACGTCGTCTCGGCCGGCCCGGTCGGTTTCTATTCCGTCTGGGCGAGGGAGCTGCTCGGTGGCGTGCCGTGGAACGTGTACTCGCTCACCGGCATCGCCGTGATCGCCGGCCTGACCCACGTGCCGCACGTGTACCTCTACTCGTCGTCGGCGCTGAAGAGCCTCGGCTCCGACGTGGAGGAGGCGGCGCGCATGACCGGCTCGAGCCCTTTCCAGGTGGCCCGCGACGTGAGCCTGCCGATGGTCACGCCCTCCCTTCTCTTCTCCGGTGTGCTCGTCTTCTTCCTCGGCTTCGAGATCTTCGGCCTGCCACTCGTGCTCGGCGACCCCGAAGGCCACCTCGTGCTCGCCACCTACCTCTACAAGCTCACCAACAAGCTCGGCACGCCGTCGTATCACCTGATGGCGGCGGTGGCCGTCTGCATCGTCGCCGTCACGTTCCCGCTCGTCATGCTGCAGCGCTTCCTGCTGAAGAACGCCGGCAAGTACATCACCGTCAAGGGCAAGGCCGGCCGGCAGCGACCGCTTCCGCTCGGCGGCTGGCGCTGGATCGCGGCTGTCATCGTCGCGATCTGGCTCTTCCTGACGATCGTCGTGCCGCTGTCGGGCATCGCGCTCAGGGCGGTGGTGACGAACTGGGGCGAAGGCGTGAAGCTCGCCGAGGTGCTCACGCTCGACAACTTCCGCGAGGTGTTCTCGCAGCCGACCCTCGTGCGCGGCATCGTCAACACCATTCTCATCGGCGTCATCGGCGGTGCGCTCGCGGTTGCCTGCTACACCGCGATCGGCCTGACCACGCACCGCAAGAACGACGGCTGGTCTCGCTTCGTCGACTATCTGGTGCTGGTTCCGCGCGCGATCCCCGGCCTGCTGGCCGGCCTCGCCTTCCTCTGGGTCTTCCTCTTCTTCCCGCCGCTGGCTCCGCTGCGCTCGACCATCTTCAGCCTCTGGCTCGCCTACACGGTGGTCTGGCTCGCCTACGGCATGCGGCTCGTGTCGAGCTCGCTGCTGCAGGTGGGACCCGAGCTCGAGGAGGCGGCGCGCAGCGCCGGGGCGAGCCGTGGCCAGGTGAGCCGGCACGTCACGTTGCCGCTGATCCGCTACGGCCTGCTCGCCAGCTGGCTGCTCGTGTTCATGATCTTCGAGCGCGAATACTCGACCGGCGTCTACCTGCTGGGCCCGGGGACCGAGGTGATCGGCTCGCTGCTCGTCTCGCTGTGGGGCACCGGCGCCGCCGACATGGTGGCCGCCCTGTCGTTGATCAACGTCCTCCTCGTCGGCATCGGCCTGACGGTGGCGCTGCGATTCGGAGTGAAGCTGCATGACTGACGCCGTCGCCCCCGCCCCCGCGACCAAGCTGCGGGTCGACGACCTGCACCTCTCGTACGGCAGCAACGCCATCCTCAAGGGCGTCTCGATGGAGCTCGGGCAGGGAGAGGTCGTGTCGCTGCTCGGCCCGTCGGGGAGCGGCAAGACGACCTTGCTGCGCGCCGTCGCCGGCCTCGAGTTGCCGCACCGGGGAACCATCCGCATCGAGGATCGTTCGGTATTCGATGCGACCGGCGGCGTCGAGGTGCCGGCCGAGAAGCGCAACCTCGGCCTCGTCTTCCAGTCGTATGCGCTGTGGCCGCACAAGACGGTGTTCGACAACGTCGCCTACGGGCTGCGCCTGCGCAAGGTGTCGTCTCCCGAGGCAAAGCAGCGGGTCGAATCGGCGCTCGGCAACCTCGGTCTCGGGCACCTCGGCGCGCGCCTGCCGCACCAGCTGTCGGGTGGCCAGCAGCAGCGGGTGGCGATCGCCCGGGCCCTCGTCTACAACCCGCCCGTCATCCTGATGGACGAGCCGCTCTCCAACCTCGACGCCAAGCTGCGCGAGGAAGCGCGCGCCTGGCTGCGCGAGCTGATCCTCGAGATGCGGCTGTCGGCGCTGGTCGTCACGCACGACCAGAACGAGGCGATGGCGATGTCGGATCGCATCCTGCTGCTCAACAACGGCGTCATCGAGCAGCAGGGCGTGCCGCAGTCGCTCTATGGGTCACCGGAGACGCTCTTCGTCGCCGATTTCATGGGCAGCAACAACCGGCTCGAGGGCAAGGTGGCCGAGCGACGCGGCGGTGCCGTGCGGATCGCGGGCGCAGGCTGGTCGCTGTGGGGCCAGGCTCGCCACGCCGTCGAAGATGGCGCCAGCGTCACCGGCGTGGTCCGGCTCGAAGGAGTCAGGATCGCCGCGTCGGAGGGCGAGAACACGGTGCGGCTGCCGCTCGTGACGTCGATGTTCCTGGGCGATCGCTGGGAGTACCTGTTCAACCGCGGCGACCTGCGCTTGCGGGCCTACGGGCCGGTACCGTTGCAGCCCGGCGAGCAGTGGCTCGAGATCCCGCCCGAGCAGCTCTGGGTCTTCTGACCTGCGCGCACGCGGCCAGTCCGGCGCGTCGTTTGCCACCGACCTTTCGATGACGACGGACCGCGTTCGGCTCGACAAATGGCTCTGGGCCGCCCGCTTCTTCAAGACACGATCGCTGGCCGCCGAGGAGATCGCGAAGGGCCGGGTCGATGTCCACTGTCAGGTCGCCAAGGCGTCGCGCGAGGTCAGGACGGGCGACCGCATCGAGTTCGGGCCAGGGGGCTGGCGCCGACGGATCACGGTGACCGGCGTCAGTGCGGTCCGCGGCTCGGCCACCGTCGCGGCGACGCTCTTCGAGGAAGATGCCGACAGCATCCGCGCCCGCGAAGCTGCGCTCCTCGCCCGGCGACTGGCGCCGGAGCCGGCAGCCACGATCGAGGATGGCCGACCGACCACGCGCGATCGACGCAACCTCGTCGACTGGCAGCGCTGGAGCGCTTCGATCGACGACTGAGACGGGCTCGTCGCTCGATACCCCTTGAAAGTGAAGGGGGACCCCTCAGATCGGCAGGATGACCGACGACAACACCGATCGCCGCGGCAGCGCCGATGCCGCCGGCGCGGCTGCCGCCGCAGCCGTCGAGCCTCACCCCACGCAACCCGCTCACGACGCCGACTTCCCCGGCTCCTCTGGCGGACAGACGCTGGAGGACCTCCAGCAGCGCCATGTGGAGCTCTCCGACGCATTCCTGCGGGCCAAGGCCGAATCCGAGAACACCCGCCGCCGGGCCGACGACGAGATCGCCAAGGCGCGCAAGTTCGCTGTCGAGGCGTTCGCCGAGAGCCTGCTTCCGGTCAAGGACAGCCTCGAGGCGGCCATCTCGATCCCGGACGCCACGCCGGAGCAGCTGCTCGAAGGCGTCCACGCGACCCTGCGCCAGTTGACGACCGCCCTGGGTCGCAACAAGGTCGTCGAGGTCGCGCCCAAGGCGGGCGAGAAATTCGACCCGCACCGCCACCAGGCGATCAGCGTCGTCCCGGCCACCGGCCAGGAGCCGGGCAGCGTCGTCGCGGTGCTGCAGAAGGGCTATCTCATCGCCGATCGAGTCCTGCGACCTGCACTCGTCACGGTGAGCCAGGCGGCTTGAATCGCACCGACTTATCCACACCTCGCTAGCAACGACATTTTCCTACCCGGAGCAAGAACATGGCAAAGATCATCGGCATCGACCTGGGCACCACCAACTCGTGCGTCGCGATCATGGAAGGCAACACGACGAAGGTCATCGAGAACAGTGAAGGTGCGCGCACCACGCCGTCGATCGTCGCCTATCAGGACGGCGGCGAGATCCTCGTCGGCGCCTCCGCGAAGCGGCAGGCCGTCACCAATCCGAAGAACACGATCTACGCCGTCAAGCGCCTGATCGGCCGCAAGTTCGACGAGAAGGAAGTGCAGAAGGACATCGACGTGATGCCCTTCAGGATCGCCAAGGCCGACAACGGCGACGCATGGGTCGAGGTGCGCGGCGAGAAGCTCGCGCCGCAGCAGGTCTCGGCCGAGATCCTGCGCAAGATGAAGAAGACCGCCGAGGATTAT
>JBBSUK010000167.1:0-6606 GCA_038234975.1 Burkholderiales bacterium | reverse complement strand
CTCCAGGATCTCGTCGCCGGCGGCGTCGAGGTCGTCCCGTGCTCGCTGCCGGAGGCACGCTCGCTGATCGACGCCGGCAAGGTCAGGAGCCTGGCCATCATGAACGACACCCCTTCGCAGCTCTATCCGAACGTGCCGACGCTCAAGACCGCCACGGGCAGCGACTGGAAGCTCGGCGCCTGGCGCGGCATCGCCGCGCCGAAGGGCATCCCGGCCGATGCTCAGGCCAGGCTGGTCGCGGCGATCCGCAAGATCGCCGCCAGCAAGGAATACAACGACTTCATGAGCAGCCGCGGCTTCGGCGTCATCTACCAGGGGCCGGAAGATTTCGCCCGATTCATGGCCAGGTCCGATGCCGATCTCGGAGCAACGATGAAGGCCGTCGGCATCGCCAAGTAGCCGCGCACGGCGCCGCGTGAAGATCAACGACGCCATTTGGGGCGCGCTGGCGGCCCTCTTCGGGGTTGCGCTTCTCGTACACGTCCAGGGTTTTCCGGCGATGCCGGGGCAACGGATCGGCCCGGCCTACTTCCCGGGCCTCATCGGCTTCGGCCTGATCGTCTGCGGCGTGATCCTCGCCGTGCGCGGCTGGCGTGCCCGCGCCGGCGCACGCTGGAGCGAGATGCCCGAGTGGTCGCGCTCGCCGCGCCATGTGCTCGGGTTCGCGATGCTCGTCGCGGTCAACCTGCTGTATCTCCTGGGGGTCGACCGTCTCGGATTCGTCATCACCGGCATCGTCTACCTGACGGCGCTCTTCTGGGTGCTGCGGGTGCCGCGTACGCGGATCGTGCCGCTGGCCATCGTGCTGACCTTGCTGATCCATTTCGCGTTCTACAAGCTGCTGCGCGTGCCGCTGCCATGGGGGCTGCTGCAGCCGGTCGCGTGGTAGGTCTGCGATGAGCGACGCATGGCTGCAGGCCTTCTCGATGGTCTTCACGCCATACAACATGCTCGTGATGACCGGCGCCGCGCTCTACGGCCTCTTCGTCGGCGCGGTCCCCGGACTGACGGCCACGATGGCGACGGCGCTGCTGGTGCCGGTGACCTTCTTCATGGCGCCGATCCCGGCGATCGCGGCGATCGTCACGGCCACGGCGATGGCCATCTTCTCCGGCGACATCCCCGGCTGCCTGCTGCGCATGCCCGGCACGCCGGCCTCGGCGGCGTACACCGACGAAGCCTTCGCGATGACGAAGAAAGGCCAGGCCGAGACCGCGCTCGGCGCCGGCCTGGTGTTCTCGGCCGTCGGCGGCCTCTTCGGCACCGCGGTGCTGATGGTCGCGGCGCCGACGCTGGCGGAATTCGCCCTGAACTTCAGCTCGTTCGAGTACTTCTGGCTGGTGCTGATGGGCCTCACCTGCGCCGTCTTCATCTCGACCGACCGGCCGTTGAAAGGGCTGATGACGCTCTTTCTCGGCCTGCTGATCGCCGGCGTCGGCCTGAACAACCCGGCGGCGTTCCCGCGCTTCACGTTCGGCAGCACCGAGATGCTCGGCGGCATCGGCCTGATCCCGTTGATGATCGGCATGTTCGCGGTCTCCGAGATCATCCGCTTCGTCGTCTCGACCGAGCCGGAGGGCCTGGTCATCGAACAGGAGATCGGCAACGTCTTCAAGGGCATGTGGGCGCTGGCGGTGAAGTATCCGGTCCAGATCCTGCGCGGCAGCACGCTCGGCACCGTCGTCGGGGCGCTGCCCGGCGCCGGCGCCGACATCGCCGCATGGATGTCGTATGCGATGAGCAAGCGCTTCTCGAAGGAACCGGAGAAGTTCGGCACCGGCCATGTCGAGGGCATCGTCGAGAGCGGCGCGGCCAACAACAGCGCGCTCGCCGGCGCCTGGATCCCGGCGCTGGTGTTCGGCATCCCGGGAGACTCGATCACCGCGATCGTCATCGGCGTGCTCTACATGAAGAACATGAACCCCGGGCCGACGCTCTTCACCACCAACCCGCAGAACATCTACGCGGTGTTCCTGATCTTCATCGTCGCAAACGTCATCATGGTGCCGCTCGGCTGGATCTGCATCAAGGCCGCCAAGCGCATCCTCAAGGTGCCGCGCAACGTGCTGATGCCGGTCATCCTGCTGTTCTGCGTGGTCGGCTCCTTTGCCATCAATAACACCGCCTTCGACGTCGGCGTGATGCTGGTCGCCGGCGTGGCCGCCTACGTGCTCGAAGCCAATGATTTCCCGATCACGCCGCTCATCCTCGGCGTCGTCCTCGGCGGCATGCTGGAGGAGAACCTGGTCTCCTCGATGATCAAGTCCGACGGCAACCCGCTCGCCTTCTTCGAACGTCCGATCGCGGCATCGCTCGGCGCGTTGACGCTGCTGATCTGGTTCTCGCCCCCCGCGCGCGCGTTGCTCGCGAGGCGGCGACCGGGCAACCGACCGCCCTGACAGCGCAGGCGCCGTGAACCCGGCGCCGCGACCTGGCGGAGCGATTCAGGTCGGGGTGCGCCGCGCGCCCCACGCCGGCTCGTCCGAACCGAGCATGCGCGCGGGAAGGTTCCAGCGCATCGGCGCGCCGTCGACGACCGCGGGCGGCCGTAGCCGCTGCGCGGCGCCCCACGACGTGGCCTCGGTCCCGTCGGCACGATCGGCCGGCGTCTCGGGCGCGATCGGCACGGCGTCGCGGCCCTGCGCCTGCGTCAACAGAAGCGCCGTTCGCGCCAGGGAGCAGCGATACGAGTCGACGTCGCCGCGAAGTCGTCGCGCGATGCCGCGGACGGCGGCAGCGGCCATCAGGTAGCCCGTGGCATGGTCGACTGCCTGGACGGGCAGCGGCACCGGCCGATCGGCCTTCTTCCATGCCATCCCGGCTTCGGCGATGCCGGAGCTCATCTGCACCAGGCTGTCGAAGCCACGCCGACCGGCCCACGGGCCCGACCAGCCGTAGGCGTCGAGGCTGACCTCGATCAGGTCGGGGGCACGAGCCCGGCGCACGCCGGCGCCGAGGCCGAGCCCGTCGAGCGCGTCCGGCCTGAGGCCGTGGACGAGCACGTCGGCACCCTCGAGCAACGACTGGAAACGCTCGCGACCGGCGGTCGATGCGAGGTCGAGGCGGGCGGTGCGCTTGCCGAGCGTGACCTCGGGAACGATGGCGGGCTCGTCCCATGTCGGCGGGTCGATGCGCAGCACCTCGGCGCCGTGGCCGGCGAGGAAGCGCGTCGCGATCGGGCCGGCGAGCACGCGCGTCAGGTCGAGAACGCGCACGCCGCGCAACGGGCGCGATGGATCCACTTCGTGCAGCCAAGGCGTGCGGGCGGCGCGCCGCTCGATGTGCACGAGCGGCTCGGCGGCGACGGCGCGGCCCTGCGGATGTTCGGCCCACTCGGCCTGCGACCGCATCTCGGCAGCGCAGCCGCCGGCGGAGACGACGGCCGCCTCGAGCTCGCCCTTCTTCCATGAGGCGACGGCGACGGCCATCGTGGCGCGGTCGGCGTGCGGGCCGAGCACGCGCTGCGCCGCAACGCGGTGGTGCGGCGCGTTGGTGTGCAGCTTGATCCAGCCGTCGGCGCAGCGGTAGTCCCCGGCGATCGGATCCCACGGGCCGGGCAAGGCCCAGCCGATCGGTCGGATCGACGTCAGGAACCAGAAGGATGCGAGACGACGATCCACCTCGACCTTCGGCACCCCTCCGCCGGCATGCGCCGCCAGCCGGGCGACCGACAACGCGGCACAGCCGATCGACGCCGCCGCGAGGTCGGTGACGGCGAACGCCGACGGCAAGTCGCCGTCGCCACGGAAGGCGATGGCATCGCCGGGCAATTCGCCGCCGAGATCGAGCGCGCTCCAGCAGGCGCGCAGCAAGGCATCGGTTCGTTCGCTCATCGTCGGCCCTCGTTGCGGAATCGTCCCACGGATACCCTCTTGCCGAGCGCGACATCGCCGACTACATTGTCGACAATCGATCATCGTCAATCCACCTCGTTCCGTCTCGTGGCCCTGCCCGAAACCATCTCCAAGCTGCCGCGCGCGACCTTTCGCGAGCACATCGCCGAGCGGCTGCGCATCGCGATCCTCTCGGGCGATCTCGAGCCCGGCGCTGCATTGGTGGAAACGACGCTTGCCGAGCGATTCAGCGTCAGCCGCGCGCCGTTGCGCGAAGCGATGCGCCAACTCGCCGACGAAGGGCTCATCACGACGGTGCCCTACACCGGCACGCGGGTCATCGAGCTCGCCGTCGACGACGTCCGCGAGATCCACTCGCTGCGAACCACGCTGGAGCGCTTCGCCTTCGAGCAGACGTGGCCGAGGCGCGATGCAACGTTCGGCAAGGAACTGCGGCGGCGCAACACCGCGCTCGCGAGGACGATCGACCGCGGCGACGATTTCGCCAGCATCGCCGCCGAACTCGAGCTGCACAGCCTCGTCTACGAGGCCAGCGGCCACCGCCTGCTGCAACGCAGCTGGGCCGATCTGCGAGGCCGCCTGCAGCTCTACTGGGCCGCGCACCATCGTGCCCACGGCAAGCGCGGCCCGCGCCGCGATGCGCACGACGACTACGTGACCACCGCACTCGGCGACGATCTGTCCGCGATGCTGGCCGAGGTCGACAGCCACATGCTGCGCGGTGCGCGGCAGACCGAGAAATTCCTCGCCGCCCGCACGCGGGCAACTTCCCACCCGGCCGCGGCCGTCACCACCCTCGCAGGAGCCCAGAGATGAACCCAAGCCTTCTCCAACGACGCACCATCCTCGCCGCCGCCGGCGTCGCCTTCGCGCCCGTCGCCTGGTCGCAGGCGGCCGACGGCACCCTGGCCGAGATCAAGAAGCGCGGCACGTTGCGCGTCGGCGTGACGCAGGCCCCGCCCTGGTTCTCGAAGGATGCGAAGTCGGGCGACTGGGCGACGGGCGTCGGCGTGTCGCTCGGCAAGCAACTGGCCGCCGATCTCGGCGTGAAGTTCGAGCCCGTCGAAGTCACCTGGGGTACCGCGGTCGCGGCGCTTCAGGGCAACAAGATCGACATGATGTCGATGATGGACGCGACCCCCGAGCGGGCGCAGGCGGTCGACTTCCCGAAGACGCCGCTCCTCTTCTATTCCCTCGCCGTGCTCGCCCGCGACGATCTTCCCGTCAAGGCGTGGGCCGATCTCGACAAGCCGTCGGTGCGCATCGCCGTGCCGCAGGCCAGCAGCATGGACAAGTTCGTATCCGAAAACGTCTCGAAGTCCACGATCCAGCGCTTCCCGAGCAACGCCGAGGCGATCGCCGCCTTCCAGGCCGGTCGTGCCGACGCGGTGTGCCTGTTCCACCCGCCGCTGCTGGCGGCCCGGCAAAAGCTCGGCTACGGCAAGATCGTCGTGCCGTCCCCGGCACAGTCGCAGGCCTCGAGCATCGCGGTGCGCAAGGAAGCCGACAAGTCGTTCGTCAACTGGATCGACAAGGAGATCGCCGGCTACTACACCAGCGGCCAGACGCAGAAGTGGTACGAGGAGTTCCTCGTCGGCTTCGGCCTCGACCCGAAGGCATCGCCCCCGGTGATGAAGGAACTGCTGAAGTCGTAGGCCACGATCGTCGGTCATGCACGAGTGGAACTTCGCCCCCGTCTGGGCGAACGCCGACCTGCTCGCCCTCGGCCTCCTGAACACGCTGAAGGTAACGGGCGCCGCGCTCTCCTTCGGTATTCCGCTCGGCCTGGTGCTGGCGCTCATGCGGCTCTCTCGCAGCCGCTGGCTCGCGTGGCCGGCGGGTGCGGTGATCGAGGTGTTCCGCACGACCCCTCCGCTGGTCCAGCTGTTCTGGTTCTTCTTCGCCCTGCCGATCCTGATCCGGGTCGAGATGACGCCCTACGTCGCCGCCGTGCTGACGTTCTCGATCCAGTCGGCGGCGTTCTTCGCCGAGGTATTCCGTGGCGGCATCGTCTCGGTGGAGCGCGGGCAATGGGAAGCGGCAAGGGCACTGGGCATGGCGCCGCAGCAGGTGATGCGCCGCATCGTGCTGCCGCAGGCCATCAAGCGGATGGTGCCGGCGTTCCTCGAGCGCGCCATCGAGCTGATGAAGACCACCACGCTGGTCTCGATCGTGTCGTACGCCGACCTGCTGTACCAGACCAACGAGGTGGCGCAGAAGACGTTCCGGCCGCTCGAGGTCTTCACCGTCACGGCGCTGATCTACTTCGTCGTCATCACCGCGGCGAGTACGGTCGTGCAGGGCGTCGAGCGGCGACTCGCGGCCAGCGGCGAAGGGATGGCGCGCTGACGCGCCGCATGCCGTGCCGTACCACTGGAACTTCGCCCCCCTGCTCGTCAACGCCGACGTGCTGTGGGTCGGCGCCATCGGCACGCTTCGGCTGTTCGCCATCTGCATGGTGTTCGGCCTCGGCTTCGGCTTCGTCGTCGGCCTCGGTCGACTGGCGCGAAGCCGCTGGCTCTCCATGCCCGCAACGGCGTTCGTCGAGTTCTTCCGCAACACACCGGTGCTGGTGCAGATCCTCTGGTTCTACTACGCGCTGCCGATCCTGGTGCCGTTCCAGATCAGCCCGATGACGGCGGCAGCGCTCGGCATCTCGCTCAACTCGGCGGCGTTCTCGGCCGAGATCTACCGCGGCGGCATCGTTTCGATCGAACGCGGCCAGGCCGAGGCGGCGCGCGCGCTCGGCATG
>JBBSUK010000166.1:0-6685 GCA_038234975.1 Burkholderiales bacterium | reverse complement strand
GTCGGCTGGGACTGGATCGGCATGAACCTCGACGACGGCTCGGCGCTCACGGCATTCCGCCTGCGCCGCGCCGACGGCAGTGCGCTGTGGGCCGGCGGCAGCTTTCGATCGGCGGCGGGCGCGGTACGCGACTTCGGCCCCGACGCTGTCGTCTTCACGCCGATCCGTCGCTGGACGAGCGCGGCGTCGAAGGCGACCTATCCGGTGCGGTGGCAGGTCGCGACGCCGGCCGGCACGTGGTCGGTCGATGCGCTGCTCGACGACCAGGAGCTCGACGCGCTCGCGAGCACCGGCGCCGTCTACTGGGAAGGCCTGTCGGCGCTGCTCGACGCGAACGGCCGCAGCGTCGGCCGCGGCTACCTCGAGATGACCGGCTACGCGAAGCGCCTCGTGCTCTGAGACGCTTCGGTCGTCAGTGCGCGCCGCCGCCCGCCGCGCCCCCGGCCGGTGCCGCCGGCTTGCCCGACGACCACACGAGCACGAGCAACACGATGAACAGCACCCCCGACAGCCAGAACAGGTCGGTCACCGCCATCGTGTAGGCCTGCTGGTCGATCATCCGGTTGACCGAGCCGAGCGCCTGCTCGGCGCTGAGGCCGCTCGATCGCAACTGGCCGAGGATCTGCGTCGCGGCGCTGCTGCCGTTGTTGATCCCTTCTGCGAGCTGCGAATGGTGCAGCGCGGCACGGTTCTCCCACACGGTCGTGAAGATCGACGTGCCCACCGCACCGGCGGTGATGCGGACGAAGTTCGACAGGCCCGCCGCCGCCGCCATCTGCTGCGGCTCCAGGCCCGAGAAGATGATCGCCTGCAGCGGGATGAAAAAGAACGCCATCGCCGCGCCCTGCAGCACCGTCGGCCAGAGGATGGTCATGAAGTCGGCCTGGGTGCTGAAGTGCGAGCGGAGCCAGAACACGAACGCGAAGCCGATGAAGGCGACGGTGGTCAACCGCCTCGGGTCGATCTTCGACACGTTCTTGCCCACCCACGGCGAGAGCAGGATGGCGAGGATGCCGACCGGCGCCGTCGCCAGGCCGGCCCACGTCGCGGTGTAGCCCATGTACTGCTGCAGCCACAGCGGCAGCAGCACGACGTTGCCGAAGAAGAGACCGTAGGCGACCGAGAGCGCCAGCGTTCCGGTGAGGAAGCTGCGCCGGCCGAACAGGCGCAGGTCGACGATGGGCGTCTTCTCGGTCAGCTCCCAGGCGAGGAAGAACGCGAAGCCCACCACCGCGACGACCGCCAGGGTGACGATCTGCCCCGACGCGAACCAGTCGAGCTCCTTGCCTTTGTCGACCATGATCTGCATCGAGCCGACGAAGACGACGAGCAGCACCAGGCCGACCCAGTCGAGCGGCGCGTGGCCCGAGCCCGGGTCGCGCGAACGGTAGATCGACCACGTGATTCCCGCCGCGATCAGGCCGACGGGGATGTTGATGTAGAAGATCCACGGCCAGGAGATGTTGTCGGTGATCCAGCCGCCGAGCAGCGGCCCGGCCACCGGCGCGACGAGCACCGTCATCGCCCACATCGCCATCGCGGTCCCGGCCTTGGCCTTCGGGTAGCTGCTCAGCAGCAGCGTCTGCGACAGCGGGATCATCGGCCCGGCGACCAGGCCCTGGAGCACGCGAAAGGCGATCAGCAACTCGATGTTGGGCGCGAGGCCGCACAGCCACGACGCGACGACGAAGCCGAGGATGCTGCCGACGAACAGGCGCACCGGCCCGAAGCGGCGGGTCAGCCAGCCGGTCAGTGGCACCGCGATCGCGTTGGCGACGGCGAACGAGGTGATGACCCAGGTGCCCTGCGTCGGGCTGACGCCCATGTCGCCCGAGATCGCCGGGATCGAGACGTTGGCGATCGACGTGTCGAGCACGTTCATGAACGTGGCGAGCGACAGCCCGAGCGTTCCGAGGACGAGCGCACTGCCGCTCAGCGGCTGCAGCGCGGCGTCGCGGCCGGCCGGTGACGCGGCGCGTGCCGGCGTTCCCGGCGGCGCGTGGGTCGTCGACGCGCCCGGCGCGGGCAGCGCCGCGTCGGTCGACGCGCTCATCGCCGTGCGACGGAATCCGAAGCGCTGGCGACGGCGTGGTTCGTGGCGCTCGCGCTCCGCGATGCGCTGGCACGGCGGCCGAGGTTGGCGGCGATGATGCGCTGCACCGTGGCGTCGGCCTCGGCGCGACCGTCGTCGATCGCGGCCGTCGCCGGGTGCGCGTCGCGCTGCGAACCGTCGGCGAGCATGCGCCCGGACGTGTCGGCGATGTCGACCTGCACATCCATCGACAGGCCGACGCGCAGCGGGTGCTCGCGGACCTCCTTCGGATCGAGCGCGATGCGCACCGGAACGCGCTGGACGACCTTGATCCAGTTGCCGGTCGCGTTCTGGGCCGGCAGCAGCGCGAAGGCGGCGCCGGTGCATGCGCCGAGCCCTTCGATGGTGCCGTGGTACTCGACCTTCTTTCCGTACACGTCGGCCGCGAGCGTGGCCGGCTGGCCGATGCGGAGGTTGCGCAGCTGCCCTTCCTTGAAGTTCGCGTCGACCCAGACGTCGTCGAGCGGCACCACCGACAGCAGCGGCGCGCCCGCCTGCACCCGCTGGCCGAGCTGGACGCTGCGCCGTGCGACGTAGCCGTCGACCGGCGCGACGAGCACGGCGCGGTGCAGCGCCAGCGTCGCCTCGCGCACGCGGCTCGCGGCGCGCAGGACCGCCGGGCTCTGCTCGACGGAGATCCCTTCGGTGAGCGACTCGTTCGACGCGAGCTGCTCGCGCGCCGCCTCGATTCCCGACTGCGCCGCGACGAGCCCGGCCTTCGCCACGGAAACCTGCGCCTTCGCGTGGTCGAACTCTTCCTTGCCGACCGCGCCGGTGGCGACGAGCGGCGCGCGACGGGCGACGTCGTCGTTGGCCCGCGCGAGCTCGCTTTCGGCCCGCGCGAGGTCGGCCTGGCGCGACGCGATCTGCGCCTTGAACGAGCCGTTGTTGACGAAGACGGTGCGGCTCTGACGCACGGCCTCGGCGAGCTGCGCCTCGGCCTGGTCGAGCGCGACCTGGGCGTCGGCCGGGTCGAGCTTGACGAGCGTCTGCCCGGCCTTGACGAAGTCGGTGTCGTTGGCGGCGATCGAGACGACGGTGCCGGCGATCTGCGGCGTCAGCTGGACGACGTTGCCCTGCACATAGGCGTTGTCGGTCGTCTCGTAGTGGCGCAACACGAGCGCCCAGTAGGTGCCATAGATGATGGCGCCGACGAGCACCACGCCGGTGACGCCGAGCAATGCCACCTTGCGCTTGCCGTTGCCCTTGCCTTCCTTCTTGGCGTCGGCGGCGGCCGGGGGGGCGGTCGGCGGCGGAGGCGCCGCGGCCGCGGGTTCGCGTGGGTCTTCACTCATGTCGCATCGCTCCGGGATTCAGGTCGCCGACGGCTCGCCCGCGTAGCCGCCTCCGAGGGCGCGCACGAGCAGCATCTGCACGTCGAGCCGGCGGGCGCGCACGTCGACGTCGTTGCGCCGCTGCGCGAGGACGATCGTCTCGGCGTTGAGCACCGTGAGGTAGGTCGCGAGGCCGGCCCTGTAGCGCTGCGTCGCGACATCGTAGGCGGCCTCGGCCGACGCGAGCGCGTCGGCCTGCTCGCGCTGCTGGCGGTCGACCAAGCGCGTCGACGCGATCTGGTCGGCGACGTCGTGGATCGCGTCGACGACGCTGCTGTTGTAGTTCTGGACCGCCGCGTCGAGGTCGGCGCTGCGGCCACGCAGGTTGGCGCGCAACCGCCCGGCGTCGAGGATCGGCAGGCGGATCGCCGGGCCTGCGCCCCACTGTTCGCTGCCGCCGCGCAGCAGCCGGTCGAAGCCGATCGCGTTGAGGCCGACGAACGCGGTGAGGTTGATGCTCGGATAGAACTGGGCCCGCGCCGCGGCGACGTCGCTCGTCGCCGCCTCGACGCGCCAGCGCGCAGCGGCGATGTCGGCACGGCGCGCGAGCAGGCTCGCCGGCACCTGGGGCGGCACGGCGACCGGCCGCAGCGACGAGATGCGCGGGGCCATCGAGTCGAGGGCGTCGGGCGGCAGCGCCGCGAGCGCGGCGATCGCATGGCGGGCGAGTGCCGTCTGCTCCTCGGCCACAGTGACCTGCGTGCGCACCTCGCGCACGGCGGTCTCGCTCTGGCGCAGCTCGGCGTTGGTGTCGAGCCCGGCGCCGACGCGCTGGCGGATGAGATCGAACTGCTGTTCGCGCTGCGCCAGCGACCGCTCGAGCACCGCCTTCTGCTCGACCGAGCGCGAAAGCTGCACCCAGCCGCGCGCAACGTTGACGGCGAGCAGCACGCGTGCTGCCGCCGCGTCGGCGCGGGCGGCGCGCTCGGAGCCGATCGCAGCGACGAGCACGGCACGGTTGCGGCCGAAGGCGTCGATCTCCCACGAGCCGTTGAGCTGCGCGGTGCCGAGCTCGCGGATGCTGCCGGCGAGCGGCGGCGGGTAGATGCCGTTCTCCGAGAAGCGCTGGCGGCTGAGGTCGACGGCACCGTCCAGGCGCGGGCCCTCGCTGGCTCGGGCGCCTGCGGCGACGGCCGATGCACGGGCCAGCCGGGCCTCGGCCAGGCGCAGGCTCGGCGAGCCGGCGACGGCCCGGTCGATCAGCGACGCGAGCTGCGGGGCGGCATGGCCGACCCACCAGTCGGGCGCGATCGGCGTGGCCGCGTCGGGCCCGGCGGCGCCGAGCGCCTCTGCATCGACCGGCGTCGCGGTCGACACGATGCCGGCCGGGTTGGCACATCCGGCGAGCGTCAGCACGACCGTCGCGGCGAATGCGAGCACGAACGTCGAGACGGTCCTCGCGGCGGCGGCGACGCGCGGTGTCTTCAGCGACTGGAAGCGGTCACAGCGCAGCATCAGCGGGCCCCCTTGCGCGGCGCCGGTTCGGCGGCCTCGTCCGCCGAGGCGGCGTTGACGATCATCCGGTTCAACAGGTCCTTCAGCTGTGCCCACTCCGCCTTCGAGAAGTCGCAGAGGTGTTCGTTGAGGACCTCGCTCAGCACGACCGGAACCTGCTGTGCGACCTCCTCGCCCTCGGGCGTGAGAGCGATGTGGACGACACGGCGGTCTTCGGTCGAGCGCTTGCGCTTGCAGAAGCCCTTGCTTTCCAGGCGATCGAGCAGCCGCGTCATCGCCCCCGGGTCGGTCTGCAGCTCGCGCGCCAGCTCGGCAACGGTCGAGGCACGGCAGCGCTGCAGCATGAAGAGCGGCGCCCACTGCACGTGGGTGATGCCCTGCTCGGCGAGCCGGCGATCGGCCGCCGAGGTGATCGACATCAGCACGCGCTTCATCAGCCAGCCGACGCTCTCGTCGGCGCAATAGCCGGCGGGGTCGTAGAAGCGGGGGGGCAATCGGGAAGGCGCGTGTGCCATGCCGGCAATATAAATGCCTATGCAATGATTGTCAAGGCCGTGTTTGCCGGAGCGGTCTTTGCCCGCGCTTTGATTGCCGCGGCTCCGACCGGCCTAGACTTGCCGCCGATGCCGACCGTTCCGATGCCACCGACCCCCTCCGGCGCGCCGTCCAGGGCGCGCGGCGACGCGACGCCTTCGCGACGCGATGTCGCGCCGGCGCGCGACGTCCGCTCGCTGTCCGGCCTGCTGCCCTTCCTGCGCCCTTACCGCTGGCGCATCGCCGCCGCGGCGCTCTTTCTCGTCCTCGCGGCGGCCAGCACGCTCGTCTTCCCGGTCGCCTTGCGCTCGCTGATCGACCACGGCTTCGTCGCGGCCGATCCCGGCGCCCGCGTGCTGGCGCTGCGCGACCACTTCCTCGCCCTGTTCGCCGTCGGCGTGGCGCTCGGCATCTTCTCGGCGGCGCGCTTCTACATGGTCAGCTGGATCGGCGAACGCGTCACCGCCGACCTGCGCGATGCCGTGTACGCCCACGTCGTGCGGCAAAGCCCCGAGTTCTTCGAGACGGCACAGACCGGCGAGGTGCTGTCGCGCCTGACGACCGACACGACACTCGTGCAGGCCGTCGTCGGCTCGAGCCTGTCGATGGGCTTGCGCAACACGGTGATGGGCATCGGCGCGATGGCGATGCTGATCGTCACCAACCCGGTCGTGATGACGCAGGTGTTCGGCATCCTCGTGCTCGTCGTGCTGCCGTCGGTCTGGTTCGGGCGGCGCATCCGCCGCCTTTCTCGCGCGAGCCAGGACCGGGTCGCCGATTCGAGCGCGATCGCCGCCGAGGTGCTCAACGCCATTCCCGTCGTGCAGAGCTACCTGCAGGAAGACCGCGAGGCCGCCCGCTTCGGCGACGCGACCGAGCGCGCCTTCGAGACCGCGGTTCGCCGCACGCGCATGCGGGCGTGGCTGGTCGCCTTCATCATCGGCGCGACCTTCGGCGCGCTGCTCTGGGGCCTCTACCAGGGCACGCAGGCGGTGGTGCGCGGCGACATCAGCGCCGGCCATCTCGGCGAGACCGTCGTCTACGTGATCATCCTCGTCGGCAGCGTCGCGGTGCTGTCGGAAATCTACGGCGAGTTGCTGCGCGCCGCCGGCGCGACCGAGCGGCTGATGGACCTGCTGCAGCTGACCTCACCCGTCGTCTCGCCGGCCGATCCGGTGGCGCTCGCTCTGCCGCGCGGCGGCTCGTCGGTGGCGCTCGAGAACGTGACCTTCCGCTACCCGTCGCGGCCGCTGCAGCCGACGCTCGCCGG
>JBBSUK010000165.1:0-6741 GCA_038234975.1 Burkholderiales bacterium | reverse complement strand
AGCTCTGATCTCCTTTACTCGTCTTGTTGACAGCACTCACCAGATTCATACATTACAAAGGTACTGTTTCTTGATGCCCCTGGCGCCTCCTCCGCCCCACCCCCCCCGCCCCCCCCCCCCCCCCCCCCCCCCCCCCCCCCCCCCACGACCACGTGCGTGCCTTCGCCGTGCACGATCTTCAGCAGCTCGCGCCGGACCTCGGCCGTCATGGCGATGAAGTCGGCGTCCCACGAGCCCCAGTCGCGCAGCATCGCGAGCTTGGTGCGCTGCGTCGTGGTGAGCGGGCCGGGGGTCAGGAGGATGGCGTCGCGGTCCATTGGGATGTGTCTCCGGTTCGAGTTCAACGGGCCAGCGTTCGCCACGCCTGCGTCCGCCGGTCGACGAACGCGCCGAGGCCGATGAAGGCGAACGTGACGACGGTCGACAGCGCGGTGATGAGCACCGCGCATGCCGCCGCCGCGCCGGCCTCGCCGGCCTCGTCGAGGTTGAGGATGGCGATCGCGGCGACCTTGGTGTCGGGCGAGTAGAGGAAGACGACGGCGGAGATCGTCGTCATCGCGTTGATGAAGAAGTAGCGCGCGATGTCGATCAGCGTCGGCGTGCAGATCGGCAGCGTGACGCGCCAGAACGTCTTGTAGAACGGCACCTTCAGCGAGGCGCTGACCGACTCGAACTCGGCGTCGAGCGACTTCAGGGCCGTGACCGCGGTGAGGTGGCCGGTCGTGTAGAAGTGCACCACGGTGCAGATGACGAGCAGCGGCAGCGTGCGGTACAGCCCACCGAGCGGGTTGCCCGGCTCGTTGAAGAAGAAGATGTAGCCCAGGCCGAGCACCAGCCCGGGCACCGCCATCGGCATCATCGACAGCAGGCGCACCAGCGGCCGCAAGGCATCGAAGCCGCGCGTCTTCTCGAGCAGGTAGGCGCCGGTGAAGACGACGAGGGTGCCGAACAGCGCCGTCGCCGCGGCGAGCTCGAGGCTGTTGACGAGCGCCGAGCCGAGTTCGGCGTCGACGAAGCCGGTCGTGTAGTGGGCCAGCGTCGGCGCGAGGTTGTACGGCCAGTAGGTGACGAACGAAGCGAAGATCGCCATGCCGAGCATCGCCAGCATCAACGCCGCGATCAGCGTCGCGTAGGCCAGCATCACGGCATCGAAGGCGGGCGCGCGCTTGGGCCGGTAGGGCACGGCGCGCGCCGATAGCATCGCCGCCTGCTTGCCCTGCACCAGCCAGTCGATGCCGAAGGTGAACACCGCCGGCAGCAGCAGCACGATGCCGACGACGGCGCCGCGCTGGAAGTCCTGCTGGCCGATGACGAGCTTGAAGACGTCGGTGGCGAGCATGTTGAAGTTGCCGCCGATCACCTTCGGGATGCCGAAGTCGGTCATCACCAGCGTGAAGGTGACGAGGGCGGCCGAGATGAGGCCGTACTTCGCTCCCGGAAGCGTGATCGTCATGAACTTGCGCCGGGTCGAGGTGCCGAGTGCGTCGGCCGCTTCGTAGAGCCGCGCGTCGGCGAGGGTGAGCGCCGACAGCAGGATCATGAGCGCGTGCGGGAACACGGCGAAGCATTCGGCGACGACCACCCCCGGCGCACCGTAGATGTTCTCGACGCCGAACCGGGCGATCAGCGCCCGCGCCGCGCCCTGGTTGCCGAACCAGTAGATGAGCGAGATCGCCGACAGCAGCGACGGTGCGAGCAGCGGCACCAGCGCGATCGTCCGGTACAAGCCCTTCGCCGGCATGCAGCTGCGCGCGAGCGCGTAGGCGAAGCCGAACGCGAGCGGCACGGCGACCGCCGTCACGACCAACGACACCCAGACGCTGTGCCAGAGCGACTGAAGCAGCGACGGCGAGCCCAGGTAGCTTGCGAAGTTGGCGACGCCGACGAATTCGCCGTCGGCGTTCTGCGCCGACTTGACGAGGATCGTCGCGAGGGGCAGCGCCAGGAAGGCGACGAGGAGAACGACGACGGCGAGCAGGCCGAGGTGGGCGACGCGCTCGGTCCAATGCGAGCGCTGCCGCGGCGCAGCGGCGGCGACGATGGGCGAGCGCAGCGGCAGTGTCGACACGACGCCTTCGTCCAGCGCTGGCTCAGGCGTCGGCCGTGGCAGCCATCACCGCCGCGCCCGGCGCGGTCGGAAAGACGCGCATCCGGTCGGTGCGCAGCGCGAAGCGCAGCGTCTCGCCTTCGCGCACCTTCAGGTCGTGCATCTGATGGAGCGAGAACTGGATCTGCAGCGCCTGCTCGGGCAACCCCTCGACGTCCATCTCGGCGAGGCAGTTGCCACCGAGGAAATCGACACGGCGGACCCGGCCGACGCACAGGTGCGGATGGTCGTCGGTCAGGTCGTCGAGGATGCGGTCCTCGGGGCGCAGGTAGAGCGTCACGCGCGTTCCCGGCGCGGCGCCCGCCGTGTCGCCGACCAGAGCGGCCGGCAGGCGCAGGTGCCCGCAGCGCAGCGTGCCGTCGGCGTCGACCACGGCTTCGAGCCGATTCGCCTTGCCGACGAAATCGGCAACGAAGGTCGCGCTCGGCTCGCTGTAGACCTGCAGCGGCGTGCCGACCTGCTCGACCCGGCCATGGTTCATGACGACGATGCGGTCGGCGACCGACAGCGCCTCTTCCTGGTCGTGCGTGACCATGATCGTCGTCACGCCGAGCGTCTTCTGCAGGGCGCGAATCTCGCCGCGCAGGCGCACCCGCTCGAGCGCATCGAGCGCCGACAGCGGCTCGTCGAGCAGCAGCAGGCCGGGCTTGGTGGCGAGCGCGCGGGCGAGCGCCACCCGCTGCTGCTGGCCGCCCGAGAGCTGCGACGGGTACTTCTCGCCGCTCCCTGGCAGGCCGACGAGCTCGAGCAGCTCGGCGACGCGCGATCGGATCTTGTCGCGCCTCTCGCGCCGGTTGACGAGACCGTAGGCGACGTTGCGGCCGACCGTGAGGTTGGGGAACAGCGCGTACGACTGGAAGACGATGCCGTAGTCGCGCTCGGCGGGCGGCAGCAGCGAGATGTCACGCTCGCCCTGGTGGATCGTTCCCGCCGTCTGCGCCTCGAGGCCGGCGACGATGCGCAGCAGCGTCGTCTTGCCGCAGCCCGACGGGCCCAGGAAGCAGACGAACTCGCCCCAGCCGATGTCAAGGTCGACGTCGGCGAGCGCCTGGAACGAGCCAAAGCGCTTGCCGATGCCGCGCAGGCTCAGGTACGGCGGCGCGTTCGCAGGCAGCGTCACGCGTGCGTCCTCGCCGATGCCTCGCGCTATTTCTTCGGCTCCGACTTCGCGTCGTAGCGCTTCGTCCACTCGGCGAGGACGCGCTCGCGGTTGTCGGCGGCGGCCTTGAAGTCCATCTTCACGAGCCGCGCCTCGTAGTCGGCGGGAATGTTCTTCAGCGGCTCGGCGACGCCGGGCTGCGCGGTGATCGCGAAGTTCTTGCCGTAGAGCTTCATCGCGTCCTTGCTCGAGGCCCAGTCGGCGAGCTTCTTCGCGGCGGCGAGCTTGCTCGTGGCCTTCATGATGCCGAGCGCCTCGAGGTCCCAGCCGAGACCTTCCTTCGGGAACACGAGGTCGATCGGGGCGCCCTTGTTCTTGTTGGCGTTGGCACGGTCCTCGAACGAGATGCCGATCGGGTACTCGCCGGCCGCGGCCATGTTGCAGGGCTTGGAGCCGGAGTGCGTGTACTGGGCGATGTTCTCGTGCAGCCCGTCCATGTACTTCCAGCCGCCGCCCTTGCCGTTGTCGTCGCCGAACAGGGTGAGCCAGGCGGTCACGTCGAAGTAGCCGGTGCCCGACGAGGCCGGGTTCGGCATCACGATCATCCCCTTGTAGACCGGCTTGGTGAGGTCCTTCCAGGTGACGGGCTTGGGCAGGTTCTTCTTCTGCGCCTCGACGGTGTTGAAGCAGATCGTGGCGCCCCACACGTCCATCCCGAACCAGGCGGGCGGATTCTTCTTGTCCCGGTACTGGCTCATGATGGCGTCGAGGTTGATCGGCGCGTAAGGCTGCAGCATGCCGTTGCTGTCGAGCAGCGCGAGGCTGGACGCGGCCACCCCCATCACCACGTCGGCCTGCGGGTTCGCCTTCTCGGCGAGCAGCTTGGCGGTGATCACGCCGGTCGAGTCGCGCACCCACTTGAGCTCGATGTTCGGCTCGACCTTGTTGAAGCCCGCCTCGTAGGCCTTGAGCTGGTCGGTCTCGAGCGCGGTGTAGACGGTGAGCTGCGTCTTCTGGGCCAGCGCCGCACCGGCGAACGCGAACAGTGCCGAGGCGAGCAGGGCGGACAGGCGGACCGATTTCATGTGGACTCCCTTTTGATGGGCTGGCGTGAAGGTGCCGGCAAAGCGATGCGTGCAAAGGCTATGCCACGTGTGTGACGGTTCGATGCTAGGTGCGGTCGCGAAACGACGTCAACTGTTTTTTGAAGATTGTTGACAATCCTGGTTGTCGGATGTCCAATCGCGGCATGACCGCAGCCGCGGCGGCCGCCGTGCCGCACCCCACGATCGCCCTGCTGCAGAGCAGTTCGCTGGCAAGCGTGGTGCAGGCCGAGCTGGAGCGGATGATCCTCGACGGCAGCCTCGGCCCCGGCGAGAAGCTCGGCGAGGTGGCCCTCGCGGCGCGCCTCGGCGTGTCGCGCGGGCCGCTGCGCGAGGCCTTCCGCATGCTCGAGGAAGCCGGCCTGCTGCGCACCGAGAAGAACCGCGGCGTGTTCGTTCGCGACCTGCCGGTGGCCGAGGCGGTCGAGATCTTCGACCTGCGCGCGGCGATGGACGAGCTCGTCGGCCGGCGCCTCGCCGAAACCATCCAGCCCGCTGCGCTGAAAGAAATCCGCGGCCTCGTCGACCAGATGGAGCAAGCCGTGAAGGCCAAGGACGCGCCACGCTACCACCGCCTCAACCTCGCCTTCCACGACCGCCTCGTCGAGCTCGCCGGCAACGGCAAGCTCACCTCCATCTACCGCAAGCTGGTCAAGGAGCTGTCGCTGTTCCGCCGCCTCAACCTCGCCGACGGCGTGCTGATGCCGGCCTCCGTCGGCGAGCACCGGCAGATCGTGCGCGCCATCGCGGCCGGCGACGGGGACGCCGCCGGCAAGGCGATGTACGCCCACGTCATGGACAGCAAGGAGCGAACGATCCGGAACCAACCGCGCGGAGCATCGGCATGAGCCACACCCGAATCGACGTCAACGGGCGCACGTACGCCCTCGCCCGCCAGCCCAGCGTCGTCGTCTGCGTCGACGGCTGCGAACCCGACTACATCGCCCAGGCCGTCGCCCACGGCGAGATGCCCTGGCTGGGCGAGGTGCTCGGCAGCGGCACGGTGCTCACCGCCGACTGCGTGATCCCGAGCTTCACGAACCCGAACAACCTGTCGATCGTCACCGGCGCCCCGCCTTCGGTCCACGGCATCTGCGGCAACTACCTGTTCGACGTCGCGACCGGAACCGAGGTCATGATGAACGATCCGAAGTGGCTGCGCGCGCCGACGATCCTGGCCGAGCTCGCGAAGGCGGGCCAGGGCGTCGCCGTCGTCACCGCCAAGGACAAGCTGCGCAGGCTGCTCGGCCACGGCATGCCGATCGGCAGCAACGGCCGCGGCATCTGCTTTTCCGCCGAGAAGGCCGACGAGGCGACGATCGAGGAAAACGGCATCGACGAGGTCGTCGCACGGGTCGGCATGGCGGTGCCTTCGGTGTACAGCGCCGAGCTGTCGGAGTTCGTGTTCGCCGCCGGCGTCGAGCTGATGTCGCACGACGAGCGGCCCGACGTCCTGTACCTCTCGACGACCGACTACGTGCAGCACAAGCACGCCCCCGGCACCGACGGCGCCGACGCCTTCTATCGCATGATGGACGGCTACCTCGGCAAGCTCGATGCGATGGGCTGCGCCATCGCGCTCACCGCCGACCACGGCATGAACGCCAAGACGCGGATGGACGCCGCGCCCGACGTGATCTACCTGCAGGACGTGCTCGACGGCTGGCTGACGCCGGCCGCGGCCCGCGTCATCCTGCCGATCACCGACCCGTACGTCGTGCACCACGGAGCGCTCGGTTCGTTCGCCACCGTCTACCTGGCCGAAGGCACCGACGCGGCCGCCCTCGCCACCCGCATCGGCACGCTGCGCGGCATCGAATCGGTGCGCTCGCGCGACGAAGCCGCTGCCTTCTTCGAGCTTCCGGCGGACCGCATCGGCGACCTCGTCGTCGTCTCCGAGCGGTCGTGCGTCATCGGCACTTCCGCGTCACGCCACGACCTGTCGGGCCTCGACGCGCCGCTGCGCTCGCACGGTGGCGTCTCGGAGCAGCGCGTTCCGCTCATCGTCAACCGCAAGCTGAACGACGTCGACCCGCACCGGCGCTGGCGCAACTTCGACGCCTTCGACCTGCTGCTCAACCATGTCTGACGATCGCGATGGCTGACCACCGCTCGACGATGTTCCGCCACGAGACGATGCGCATCGCCGGCGAGAAGGTCGGCGGCGAGCGCAGCGGCGACCGCGCCATCGAGGTCCGAAACCCCTGGACCGGCGAGCGCATCGGCAGCGTCCCGAAGGCAACCGTCGAGGAGGTGAGGCAGGCGTTCGCGATCGCCAGGGGCTACCGCTCGAAGCTGACCCGCTTCGAGCGCGCCAGCGTGCTGAACAAGGCCGCGGCGCTGGTGCGCCAGCGTGACAAGGAGATCGCCGGGCTCATCAGCGCCGAGTCGGGCCTGTGCCTGAAAGACGCGACCTACGAAACCGGCCGCGT
>JBBSUK010000164.1:0-6883 GCA_038234975.1 Burkholderiales bacterium | reverse complement strand
TTCTCGTTCGTGAACATCGCGTTCCAGATCCGGTGCGGGTCGAGGTTCGTTCCGGCATCGTCGACCAACGTCGAAGGGTCGGCCTCCAGTACGCGCGGAATGAAGCGCTCGCGCATGAGCGTGCCCTGGCCGTAGTGGCCGTTGGAGTTGAAGCCGTAGCCGACGACCGGCCTGCCGTCGCGAACCATGTCGGTCATCACGGCGACGAGGCTCAGCGTCATCTTGCTGAAGTCGATGTAGGCGTTGCGGATCGGCGAGCTGATGGGGACGGTCTTCTCGCGGATCTCGACGATCTTCATGGCGTGTCCGGGTCGCTGCAGGGAGTTTGCACGTCGGCGTTCAGCCCGCCAGCAGGCGCACCAGGACCTCGGCCGCGCGCTCGCACTGCGCGCGGGTCGCGTCGAGGTGCGTCACGGCGCGCGCCGTCCGCGGCCCGAACGCGTTCAGCAGGACGCCATGCTCTCGGGCGCGTGCGGCCAGCGCCGGGGCGTCGAGCGGCACCTCGGGCGGCAGGTGGAAGACGACGATGTTGGTCTGCACCGTGGCGAGGTCGAGCCGCACGGGTGCGCCCGCCGCCAGCCGCTCGGCGAAGGTGCGTGCGTTGGCGTGGTCCTCGGGCAGGCGGGCGAGGTGGTGGTCGAGGCCGTGCAGCGCCGCGGCGGCGAGGTTGCCCGTCTGCCGCATCGCGCCGCCCATGCGCCGGCGATGGCGGTCGGCCGATTCGATCAGCGCCCTGCTGCCGGCCAGCAGCGACCCCGCCGGCGCACCGAGGCCTTTCGAGAACGCCACCGCGACCAGATCGAAGGGCGCCGCCAGCGTCGCCGGCGACAGGCCGCTCGCGACGCTCGCGTTCCACAGTCGCGCGCCATCGAGAAAGCTCGCGAGGCCGTGCTCGCGCGCGGCGGCACAGATGCGCTGCACCTCGGCCTGCGGCACCACCACGCCGCCGGCGCGGTTGTGCGTGTTCTCCACCTCGACAAGCGTCGTGTTCGGAAAGATCGAGAAGTTGCGCGGCTTGATCGCCGCCAGCAGCTCGTCGGCGCTGAACACGCCGCCGCCACCGATCTCGTGGATCTGCACGCCGGCGTTGGCCGCGGCACCGCCGGCCTCGTGCCACGCGGCATGCGATTCGCGTGCGGCGATCACCTCGTCGCCGGGGCGCGTCAGGACGCGCAGCGCCACCTGGTTGGCCATCGTTCCCGTCGGCAGCCAGATCGCGGCTTCCTTGCCGAGCAGCTCCGCCAGGCGCGCCTGCAACCGGTTGGTCGTCGGGTCCTCGCCGTACTGGTCGTCGCCCACCTCGGCCGAGGCCATCGCGGCGCGCATCGCGTCGGTGGGACGGGTGACGGTGTCGGAGCGCAGGTCGATCGGGGTTGTCATGGTGCGGGCCGACCTCGCGGCGATGTTCGGGCTACTTGCGGGACGACTTCCCGTTCAGGGCCACGGCGGCCTCGACGAGCGCCTTGAGCGCCTTCTCGTCCGGCTCGTCGCCGTCATGGAAGTCTATGGCGCGCCTGACCTTGCCTTCAAGGCTGGAGTTGAAGAGACCCGAAGGGTCGGGCAGCGATGCACCCTTCGCGAAGGTCGTCTTCACGACCGACTTGTAGGTCTCGCCGGTGCAGACGATCCCGTCGTGCGACCAGACGGGGATGCCCCACTTCCACTCCTCGACGACATCGGGGTCGGCCTGCCGGATCAACGCGCGCAGCCGGGCGAGCATCTCGCCGCGCCAGTCGGCCAGCGACCCGATCTTCGCGTCGATCAGCTGCGACGGCGACTTTCCGGCCTTCGCCGCGCCCTTCCTGGCGGCCGGCATCAGCGACGTGCCTCGATCATCTTCCCGCCGTTGCCCGACGGGTCGCGAAAGCCCGCGTCGACGGTGCCGAATCGGTCGACCGGCTCCTGCGTGAACTCGACACCGCGCGCGAGCATCCGCTGGTGCGCCGCGCGGCAGTCGTCGACGACGAGCACGAGCGGAGGCATCGCACCCTTGGCCACGACCTCCTGCAGGGCCTGCGCCGTCGCCGCGTCGTGCATCGGCGGGCCCGGCGTGAACAGTCCGAGCTGGAACGACGGCTGCTCCGGGTGCTGCACCGTGAGCCATCGAAAGTTGCCGTTCTTCACGTCGGTGTGGACGCGAAAGCCCAGCTTGTCGACATAGAACGCGAGCGCCTGGTCGGCATCGCGCACGTACACGCCCGCCATTTCGATCCCTTGGGTCATCGGACCTCCTGCTGTTCTGAAGCCAGGGTTCTACCGCCGGATCGTCGACGCCGCTTCTCCGAAACTGCGATCGTCAGGTCGGGTCGAAGCGCGGCGCTGACGATGCAGGCCGGGACGCGGCCGAGTTCGTCCACCGCAGCCACTGCGCGCGACCGCATCGCGCCCGGGCTCGCGCCGGTGATGTCGCGGTAGGTTCGCCCGAACGTTCCCAGGCTCTCCCAGCCCGTTCGGAAGGCGACATCGGTGATCGGGAGATCGGTGTCCCGCAGCAGCGCCGTCGCCCGCTCGATACGCCGCGTCAGCAGGTAGCGGTGCGGAGGGACACCGAACGCCTGCCTGAACGATCGGGCAAAGTGGGCTTCGGAGACGTGGCTCACGCCCGCGAGTCGGCGGACGGGCCATGCTTCGTGAGAGGCGGCATCCATGCGGTCCTTGGCCCGCAGCAGTCGGCGCAGCAGGTCCGGGTCCTGGGCTGGAGGTTCTCTCATCGCGCCTCGCGCAGCGCGGCGGCGGGCATCGTAGCAGTCGAATGCAGACCCTCGCCGTCCATGCGACGATCGATGTCCTGATCGCTTGCCTTGCGCAGGGGTGCTCGACGATGAAACGGTTCGCCCTCTGGTTGTGGGTCATCTGCAGCGTTTCAGCGTGCGGCGAGGCGCCACGCAGCGCAGCGCCGCCGGCCGGCGCGTCGCCGTACGTGGTGATGGACTTCAGCAAGCCGATGTCAATCGACGCCCTGCCGCAGGGCTGGCATCAGCGCACGTTCCGTTTTGTCGAGCCGATGCAGGTTTCCTTCGTCGACAAGGCCGGCCGGCCGGCGATCCGCCTGCAGACGCACGACAGCGCTTCGATGCTGTTCCGTGACGTGAACATCGGACTGGACCGGCTCAGCGTCTTGAGCTGGGGTTGGTTCGTCGAACAACCGGTGATCAGCAAGCTCGACGAGTTGACCGCTGAAGGCGATGACCATCCGGCGCGGCTGTACTTGAAGTTTCTGGCTCCCGGCGGCGACAGCCACGCCATGGAAATCATCTGGGGCAACAGCAGTCTGAAGGCCGGCGACTGGAAGTACCTCAAATCGTTCTGGCGTTCGCAGCCGTTCCCGCACTACGTGGCACGCGGCGGGCAGGCCGAGATCGGACGCTGGCACGACGAGCGCGTCGACCTTCGCGAGCTCTACAGGAAACAGTGGGGCGACCCGGCCGGCGTGCAGCTGCGCGAGGTCGCGCTGTTCTGCGATACCGATCAGACCGGCGCGTCGAGCATCGCCTATTTTTCGACGATCAGGGCCCAGGCGCCAGGTACCTGATCTGCGGCAGCCGGCCGACGAAGGCGAGTTGCTCGAACTGCTCTATCGTTTCGCCCCCGACGCGACGACGCGAACCCCAACCTCCTGAAAGACGGTCGCATGAAGCTGCTCAGCTACCGCCACGCCGGCATCGAACGATGGGGCGCGGTCAAGGACGACGGCGTCGTCGACCTCGGCGCCCGTCTGCCGGGTGTCGACACGATGCGCCACTTCTTCGAGGCGGGCGCAGACGCGTTCGACCGCGCCGCCGGTGTCGTGGCCGGCGCGTCGCCGGACCTCGCCCTCGGCGACGTGCGGTATCGCCTGCCGGTGACGAACCCGCGCAAGATCTACTGCATCGGCGTCAACTACGCGCATCGCAACGCGGAGTACAAGGACGGCAGCGAGCTGCCGAAGTACCCGAGCATCTTCATGCGGGTCGCCGATTCGTTCGTCGCCCACGGCGAGCCCCTGCTGCGCCCGCCCGAGTCGCCGCAGCTCGACTACGAGGGCGAGATCGGCCTGGTGATCGGCCGCGGCGGCCGCCGCATCGCGCGCGAGGCGGCGCATGCGCACATCGGCGGCATCACCTGCATCAACGAGGGCACGATCCGCGACTGGGTCCACCACGCCAAGTTCAACGTCACCCAGGGCAAGAACTGGCACGCGTCGGGGTCGATCGGCCCGTGGATCGTCACCGCCGACGAGTTCGAGGGCCGCTACGACCGGCTTCGCGTGCAGACCCGCGTCAACGACGAGCCGCGACAGGACGACACCACCGAGCACCTGATGTTCGACTTCGCCTACCTGGTGTCGTACCTGTCGACGTTCACCGCGCTCGAGCCCGGCGACGTGATCGCCACCGGCACGCCCATCGGTGCCGGCGTTCGCTTCGACCCGCCGCGCTTCCTCGCCCCCGGCGACAGGGTCGACGTCGACGTGAGCGGCGTCGGCACGCTGCGCAACACCGTCCGCGACGAGGAGGCCGCACGATGAGCCTGACCCCGAAGCAGCGCAAGGCGGCGGCTCAGCGCCTCGCCGAGGCCGAGCGCAGCCGCGTGCCGTGCCGGCAGCTGTCGATCGATCACCCGGGCATGACCATCGAGGACGCCTACGCCGTGCAGGCCGCCTGGATGGAGCTGAAGAAGGCGGAGGGTCGCGCCGTCAAGGGCCACAAGATCGGCCTCACGTCGAAGGTGATGCAGCGCGCCGTCGGGATCGAGGAGCCCGACTTCGGCGTCCTGCTCGACGACATGTTCTTCCGCGACGGCGCGACCGTCCCGACCGGCCGCTTCATCGGCCTGCGCATCGAAGCCGAGCTCGCGTTCGTGCTGGCCCGGCCGCTGTCCGGGCCCGATTGCACGCTGTTCGACGTGCTCGAGGCGACCGCGTGGGTCACGCCGGCCCTCGAGCTGCTCGATGCCCGCATGCACCGCGTCGACCCGGAGACCAAACGCACCCGCACGGTGGTCGACACCATCTCCGACAACGCTGCCAACGCCGCGCTGATTCTGGGAGGGCGGCCCTTCAAGCCCGGCCTCGTCGATGTCGACATGCGGCGCATCGGCGCGATCGTCAGCAAGAACGGCGAGGTCGAGGAGACCGGGCTGGCGGGAGGCGTGCTCAACCACCCGGCCCTGGGCGTCGCGTGGCTCGCCAACCGCCTGCATGGCCACGGCGCGTCGCTTGCGGCGGGCGAGGTGGTGCTCGCCGGCTCGTTCATCCGCCCGATCGACGTCGGGCCCGGCGACACGGTGGTCGCCGACTACGGCGAGTTCGGCACCGTGTCGTGCCACTTCGCCTGAGGGAGCGTAGGGCCAGTCCAACGCGCTCAAGCCCGCGCTCGCCAATCAGCGGCAACCCAGATGTGGCCGGCAGACCCGCGCCCAGTGATGCCGACGCGTTACCGGCCGATGCCATGAACACGAAGCCTTCGATCGACGTGAGCGTATGGGCGGGCCGCCTCCGCATCCAGTTCAATGCTCCACCTCGCTCAGCGCGTCGTCGATGCCCTGACCTCGGCAACGATCAGGCTGTCAGACCTGCTGCTGGGTGTGGAAGGGCGTACCGCACGCGTGCGCCACGAGATCATCTGCAGAGGCGAAGTCGAAGGCGGCTACCGGCGGCCGACATGTGCGAGCTGCGATGTGAAGCTCGCCGAGCGAATAGCGCGTAGAAGTGGCGGGCGGTTCTGGGAATGCGAGAACTATCCGCGGCGCCGGAGGACGATGGAGGTCGGCGGGGAGTGCGATTGACTGTTCCCGGCCAAGAACTGCCCTTGACGGACGACCGCTCTCGGTTGGATCCCTCTGGATTTCGCGTTACCCAACCGCACCGCTGAGCGCACGACAACGCGCCTGGCCCATGACAAAAGGCGAGTCTCACTCAGTAACTGGACCCCATCGAGCATGAGGGACACAAGCCGGCTTGGACGTCGGTATAGACTTCGTTTTCGCTAGACGAGTTTGTCAGACAAACCGCACCGAAGACGCTCATGCAATTCACTCTGCTCGAGACTGCCCGTTCGGCGGGCGACAAGGCGCACCGACCGGCGGGGATCGGCTTTCACTTTCTGCTGGAAGGAACCGAGTTCGCCTTGGATAACTACCAGCTCGCCATCGTGGAGGCGAACGACTACCGCACTCCACGCCACCGCCACAACTTCGAGCAGATCCGCATCCTGCTCGAGGGAGAGTTCGGCTTCGATGCCGGGCTGTCCCAAGCGGCCGGGTCCGTTGGGTACTTCTGCGAAGGCACTTACTACACCCAAGACGCTCGCGGCAAGAGCCGCACGCTGCTGCTGCAGGTGGCTGGGCCAAGTCGGCAGAGCTACATGAGCGAGCCGCAGCTCAACGCCGGCATCGAGGCGCTGCGTACCCGCGGCGAGTTCCACGACGGCGTATATACCCACCAAGACGACTCAGGCAAGAAGCACAACAGCGACGGCTACGAGGCGATTTGGACTCACATCTTCGGCAAGCCGGTGCGCTATCCCAAGCCGCACTACGACTCGCCGGTGCTCTTGCGGCCGGAACGCTTCGACTACCTGCCTAGGAAGGACGCGCCGGGGGTATCGGCGCGGCACCTCGGCACCTTCAACGAGCGCCGTCTCGGACTGGAGATGCTGCGCCTTGATGCCGGGGCGGCGGTCGATATCGGCGATTCGGATCGCACCACGCTCGTCTACGGCGTGTCTGGCTTCTGGAATGTGGCTGGCAACGAAGGCTCCCCCGGCGCTGCGTTCGAGATGCTCAAGGGTAGTCGCGAGCGCTTGTCGGCAAAGACTCAGGGTGAGTTGTACGTGTTCTCGCTGCCGGCGTTCTGATGGCGTTGATGACGAAAGAAAGAAATGCACCTTCATGCTTTCCCGTC
>JBBSUK010000163.1:0-6959 GCA_038234975.1 Burkholderiales bacterium | reverse complement strand
CTCACGCGGGTGTAGTTCGGATACGGGAACGCCGGGTACAGCAGCCGCCCGTCGCGCGAGCGCCCGTGGTGCATCGCCCGCCAGAACTCGCCCTTCGACCAGCGGCCGAGGCCGGTCGCCGGGTGCGGCGTGAGGTTGGATGAGTAGACGATGCCGAACGGCGTCTCGATCGCCCGGCCGCCGGCGTAGGGCGCGCCGCCGCGTTCGGTGTGGCAGCCGTAGCAGTTGCCGGCGCGGGCCAGGTAGGCGCCACGGGCGATCGTCGCGGCGGCGGCGGGGCTGGTCGCTGCGGACCCGTCGCCGCCGCGGTCGAGCGGCGATTCGCCGCGCACGTTGAGCCACGTCACCAGCGCCGCGAGCACGACCATCGCAGCCACCGCGCCGATGTAGGCGCGAACGAGCACGCGGCGTTGCGTCATCGGGGCGACACGGCGATCGTGTTGACGCCGCCACAGGCCCTCGGCGGCGGCGTGTCGAAACCCGGCGCCGCCTTCGCATCGGCCGGAACCGGACGCGATGCGAGCCAGCCGGCGACGGCCTCGACGTCGGCCGGCGACAGCGCCGCCGCGACCTCGTGCATGCAATCGGGTGACTGGGCCACGCGCTTGCCGGAGCGCCAGGCGCCGAGCTGTGCGTTGAGGTAGTCGCGCGGCAGGCCGAGCAGGCCCGGCACGAACGGCGCGACGCCCGTCATCGCCGTGCCGTGGCAGGCCATGCAGGCCGGAATGCCGCGGGCCGCGTCGCCGTCGCGAACGAGCCGCTCGGCGCGTGACGCCTGTCCTGCATCGAGCGTCGACGGTGCGGGCGGCGGGTAGGCGACGTCGAGCGAGGCGAAATGCGCCGCGATCTCGGCGAGGTAGGCATCGCTCAGGGGTGCGACGAGGTTGTTCATCAGCGCGTAGTGGCGCCGACCGTCGCGAAAGTTGAGGAGCTGGTTGGCGAGGTAGCCGGCCGGCTTGCCGGCGATGCGCGGGTAGTACCCGTCGGGGCCGGTGCGGCCTTCCTTGCCGTGGCAGCCGGTGCACGCGAGCACCCGTTGCGCCATCGAGTTCTCGAACGGCGCCGCGTGTGCCGGCGATGGCGCGAACGACATGGCGACGATCGCGACCAGCGAGCCGAGGACGGTGAGCCGGTCGGCGACGGCCTTCGCCACCGTGCCGGGGCGCTGCGGCATCAGCCGGTGCCGCCCGGCGCGCGGACCTCGGCGGCCATCGCCGCGCGCTCCGCCGATGCGACGTCGTCGGCCCCGCGCTCCGCGACCAGTCCGCGCGCGACGCCCTCGCGGTCGGCCGCGCTGCGGTTCTGCGTCACCTTCCACTTGCCCTCGATCGACGACAGCACGATCTCGATGCCGACGATCGCCTTCGTCATCTGCTCGATGTACGGGGCCGGCGCGTCGCTCACCGCCCACGGCACCTCGCGCGTCGCCTCGTGGCGATCGGTGAGGCGCGAGACGAAGGCATGCAGCCACGCGGCGTCGTCGATCGCGCGGAGGCGTCCGCACGCCTGCACCATCACGTAGTTCCACGTCGGCACGACCTTGCCGTGCTCGGCCTTGCCTGGATACCAGGCCGGAGAGACGTACGCCTGTGCTCCCTGGAAGACGACGAGCGAGTCGAGGTCGGTGCGCGCTTCCCGCCACAGCGGATTGGCCCGCGCGACGTGCGTGCGCAGGACGCCGGGGCCGCCGGCCGGGTCGTCGTCGAGGATGAAGGGCACGCCGTCGGCGACGAGCATGCCGCTGGACACCGACTGCGTCACGAGCAGACCGAACGGCTGCTCGCGGATCAGTCGGTGCAGGACTTCGGGGCGGTGTTCGGCGAAATGGGCGGGCGAGTACATCGCGGTCAGCCCAGCGCCATCGCATCGACGGTCGCGGCACGCGGCGGCGCGGCGGCCGGGTCGAACGCCGCATCGATCACCGCGCCGCCGAGGCACACGGCGTTTCCGTGCCCGCCGCCGTCGTCGGCGGCGTAGAGCACCGCCGACTGACCGGGCGCCACCGCCCACTGCGGCGCGTCGAATTCGAGCGCGAGGCTGCCATCGGCGCCGATCGCAGTCACCGTGCACATCGCATCGGCCTGCCGGTATCGCAGCTTGGCGGCGACGCGCCGGCCTCGCTCGGGCGCCGCGCCGACCCACGACGCACCGCTCGCCGCGACGCCGCGCGCGAGGAGCAGCGGATGGGCGTGGCCGCGCACCACGGTGAGCACGTTGCGCTCGATGTCTTTCGCGGCGACGAACCACGGCTCATGCGCACCGGACGACGCGCCCGCATCCGCCGCCCGCGACTTCACGCCGCCGATGCCGATCCCCTTGCGCTGGCCGATCGTGTAGAACGACAGGCCGACATGGTCGCCCATGGCGCGGCCGTGCTCGTCGCGCATCGGCCCCGGCGCGTTGGCGAGCCATTGCTGCAGGAAGGCACGAAACGGCCGTTCGCCGATGAAGCAGATGCCCGTCGAGTCCTTCTTGGCGGCGTTCGGCAGGCCGATGTCGGCGGCGATCCGCCGCACCTCGGACTTCTCGATTTCGCCGAGCGGGAAAAGCGAGCGCGAGAGCTGCGACTGCGAGAGGCGGTGCAGGAAGTAGCTCTGGTCTTTCGCGCGGTCGAGCCCCTTCAGCAACTCGAAGCGGCCGGGCGACGCTTCGCGGACGCGGGCGTAGTGGCCGGTGGCGATGCGATCGGCGCCGAGCCGCACGGCGTGGTCGAGGAAGGCCTTGAACTTGATCTCGGCGTTGCACAGCACGTCGGGGTTGGGCGTGCGGCCGGCGCGGTATTCGCGCAGGAAATCGGCGAAGACGCGATCGCGGTAGTCGGCCGAGAAGTTGACGTGCTCGAGCTCGATGCCGATCACGTCGGCGGCGCTGGCCGCGTCGAGGAAGTCCTGCCGCGACGAGCAGTGTTCTTCGTCGCCTTCGCCTTCCTTGCCTTCCCAGTTCTTCATGAACACGCCGACGACCTCGTGCCCGGCGCGCTTGAGGAGCCACGCCGTGACGGCCGAGTCGACACCCCCCGAGAGTCCGACGACGATGCGCTGCTTCATGATCCGCCTGCGATTATCGAGGGGCGCAGCCCCGCTCGCTTCCCATGACCGGCATCACCCGCTTCTCGCGCTTCTCCCGCTACCTCGCCGTCGGCGCTGCCGCCACGGCCGTGCACTACGCGCTGCTCGTCGCGCTCGTCGAACTCGCGGCGTGCCCGGCGCCGTGGGCGGCCGCGCTGGGTGCCTGGGTGGGGGCGCAGGTCGCGTTCGTCGGCAACGCGCGCATCACCTTCGGCTCGTCGGTCACCGCCGCACGCTGGCTGCGCTTCCAGATCGTCGCCGCGCTCGGCGCCGTGCTCAGCTACGCGATCGTTCGCGCCGGCGTCGCCCTCGGCTGGCACTATCTCGTCGGGCAGGTCGTTGCCACCGGCGTGACCGTGGTCGTCACCTACGAGGCGAATCGCCGCTGGAGCTTCGCGCCGGAGCCGGGAGCCAGCTCGGGCCGATGACGAAGCCGGCGGCGGCGAGGTCGTCGACGACGGTGTCGCTGGCGAGGTAGGCGAACTCGCGCGAACGCGCTGCCGAGATCGGCTCGCGCGCGTCGACCGGGCCGATGCGCGGGTGGCAGACGAGCAGGCCGCCCTCGTCGGGCGCCGCCGCCAGCCAGCCACGCAGCAGCGCCCGGTAGTCGCGGGCGTGGAAGTCGTAGACGCCGAGCAGCGCGCTGTTCGTCGGCACGCCGCGCGACGCGAGCAGCCGGGACAGGGCTCGGCCACCGCTGCGCTCGATGATGAAACGCTTGAGCGGGTTGCCGGGACCGCAGACGCGGCCGGTGTTGCGCACCGCGATCGCCTCGCCCGGGCGGCCACCCTCGACCGCCGCGTCGACGACGAGCCTGCGAACGCCCGGCAGGTGGTGCACGTGCTGGTGGCCATCGATGAAGTCCGGCGGGCGGCCGACGACATCGGCAAAGGCGTCGAACTGGGCGCGCAGCTCGACGCCGATCGCCGCCAACGGCAGGCGCCCGACGTGCGCCGCCGCCAGCAGCGTACGCAGCGGCGGCAGCTCCGGCCAGACGGCGGCGAGGTCGTGCGACAGCGGCGGCCCCTCGGTGAGATTGAGGTGCAGCCCGAGCTCGAGCGCATCGCTCGCTGCCGCCGCGACGGCGGCGCCTTCCGAGGGCCACGCCAGCGCCGTCGTCACGCACGTCGCGGCCGAGACGCGGCGCCCCGCGGCCAGCCTCACCGCCGCCTCGGCCACGCCGCCGACCAGGCCGACGTCGTCCATGCAGACGCCGATGACGCGAGCGTCGGCGTTCACGCGGGGTCCCGATCGCGGGGCGGCGAAACGTTGCCGCCGCTGTCGCGCCGCACGATGTACACCGGCCGCTGCTTCACCTCGTCGAAGATGCGGCCGACGTATTCACCGAGGATGCCGATCGACAGCAGCTGCACGCCGCTGAAGAAGAGCGCGCTCACGGCCAGCGTCGCCCAGCCGGGGACGGCGTTGCCGCCGATGTAGTGGTCGATGACGATCCACACGCCGCCGAGCATCGCACCGACGGCGATCACCGCGCCGACGGCGCTCCACAGGCGCAGCGGCGCGTTGGTGAACGCCGTGAGCCCCGTCGCGGCGAGGCGGAACAGGCCGCGCAGCGAGTACGAACTGTCGCCGGCGTGACGCCGATGCGGCTCGTACGGCACCGCCGCCGACGGGAAGCCGACCCAGGCGTAGAGGCCCTTCATGAAGCGATTGCGCTCGGGCAGCGAGGCGAGCGCCTCGGCGACCGAGCGATCGAGAAGGCGAAAGTCGCCGGCGTCGGGCGGGATCGGCGTGCGCGAGCCGGTGTTGACGAGCCGGTAGAACCAGCGCGTTCCCAGCCGCTTGAGCCACGACTCGTCGCCGCGCGAGGCGCGCACGGTGTAGATCATGTCGGCGCCGCCGCGCCAGGCGGCGAGCATGTCGTCGACGAGCTCCGGCGGGTGCTGCAGGTCGGCGTCGATCAGCAGGACGAGGTCGGCGTCGGCGCGGTCGAGGCCGGCGGTCAGCGCCGCTTCCTTGCCGAAGTTGCGCGACAGGGCGACGTAGCGCAGGTGACCCGCGGCGAGGAAGGGCGCGACGGCGAGCTCGGTCGCGTCGTCGCTGCCATCGTCGACCAGCACGATCGTCCAGTCGTCGAAGCGCGGCGCCAGCACCGCCTCGAGCTGGCGCAGCAGCGTCGGCAGGTTGGCGCTCTCGTTGAACGCCGGAACGACGCAGGCGATCGACGGTCGCGCACCCTTGCGGTCGAGCCCCGCACCCATGCGGTCGAGCCCCGCACCCATGCGGTCCGCCTTCATGCCGGGGCGGCGTTCGGCGCGCAGCCGGTGGCGTCGAGGCGCCACAGCGAGACGCGGTGCGACTCGGCCAGGCGGCGGGCGCCGGGCGTCGCCGCCAGCTCGCGGTTGCCGTCGTCTTCGGCGAACACCCAGAGCGGGCGCGAGCCGCAGCGCAGCGCCAGGGCGTGCTTCTTGTCGAGCAGCACGCGGTCGGCGGTCGCGCGATCGAACGGTGCTGCTTCAGAGAGTTCGCGCTTCCAGTTGTCGGATCTGCCGATATCGGGATCGTCCCAGCGCGATGCGACGACGACGGGCGCTTCGAGTCGCGCGTGGATCGGCAGGTCGAAGTAGAAGTCGCCGTAGAAGACCACCGGGTCGCCCGGACTGCGTGCATCGCGCAGCGCCTGGGCGATCGCGACGTTGTCGCGGCGGCTCTCGCTGCGAACGGCGACGACGATCGCGACGACGCAGACGAGCACGGCCAGCGCCAGCGAGGCGAACGCCGCCCCGTTTCGCGCCCGCCGTGCGAGCGCCATGCCGGCGAGCGCGGCGACCGGAAACAGCACCGGCATCACGTAGCCGACCGGCTTGCTCTGCGGCAGCGAGAAGAAGGCGACGACGACCGCGATCCACGTCCACATCAGCCAGCGCCATGCTCCTGCGGCATCGGTGGTCGACGTCGCGCCGCCGGGGGCGCGGCGCAGCGTCGCCGCCGCCCACACGCACCACGGCAGCGTCACCACCGGCACCACCGCGATGAAGAACCACCACGGCTGCACGTTGTTGAAGCCCGTCGAGGCGTAGCGCTCGAAGTGCTGGACGACGAAGAAGTAGTGCGCGAAGCCGGGCAGGCGCTGCTCGACGAGCACGAACCACGGCACCACCACGAGGGCCATCGCCGCCAGTCCCCACGGCGACAGCAGCCGCGGCACGAGGCGCCACTGCCGCGTCGCGACCAGCCACACCAGCAGCACGAGCCCTGGAAGGACGATGCCGATCAGCCCCTTTGCGAGCACGCCGATGCCGGCCGCGACCCAGGCGGCGACGAGCACCGCGCGATGCGGCTCGGCTCGCCCGATCCTCAGCGCGGCGTCGCCGCCGAGGCCGATCGAGACGGCGATGCACGCGGCGACCAGCAGGTCCAGGTTGGCGAACTGCGCGGCGGCGAAGAAGCCCGGCATGCTGAGGAGCGCGACGTAGGTCCATCTCGCCGCGCCGTCGCCGGCGTGGCGGCGCTGCAGCCGCACCAGCACCGCGCCGCCGATCAGCGCTGCGGCGAGCGGCACCAGCCGAGCCGCCCACGGGTGCGGCCCGAACACCGCGAG
The DNA here is from genome assembly GCA_038234975.1 of Burkholderiales bacterium. Classification (GTDB taxonomy): domain Bacteria; phylum Pseudomonadota; class Gammaproteobacteria; order Burkholderiales; family Burkholderiaceae_C; genus Schlegelella_A. Next base: position 329 of record JBBSUK010000163.1, on the reverse strand, counting down.
CGCGGTCGCGGTCAGCCAGTAGAAGAGGGGCGGCTTGTGCAGGAACGGCAGGCCGTTCTGCGTCGGCACGAGCCAGTCGCCGGAGCGCAGCATCTCCCAGGCGACGCCGACGTAGCGCCCTTCTTCGGGCAGCGAAAGCGGGCGCAGGCCGATCGTGCAGCCGAGCCAGAGGAGCGCCAGCAGCGTCCACGGCCAGACGGCGCCGGTGCGACGGTGCGGCAGGGAAGCGTCGGCGAAGGAAACGCTCATGGGTGGCGATCGGCAGGACAGGATCGAGGGGGCAGCGCCTGCTCCCTCCGGCCGTGGATTGTCGGTCGCCCGGACGACCG